>JASFRZ010000036.1:0-18961 GCA_050114655.1 Acidobacteriota bacterium | reverse complement strand
TCGCACCTGATATACATCCACCGGGGCGTGAGCTACTGGGAGGAGGGCGGCCGCGGCCGCATACTGCTGGGCACCTCCGACGCCACGCTGGTGGGGATCGACGCCACCACGGGCGAGCCGCTGGGCGACTTCGGTGACAACGGCGTCGTCGATCTGCTTGCCGGCCTGCGGCGCCCGGCCGATCGCAACCAGGTGGCGGTGAGCTCGCCGCCGCTGGTGGTGGGCGACGTGGTGATCACCGGGTTCTCCATTACAGATGTCGATCCGGTGAGCCTGCGTCCGCCGGGCGACGTGCGCGCCTGGGATGTGCGCACCGGCGAGCACCTGTGGGACTTCGTCACCATCCCCCAGGAGGGCGAGTACGGCAACGAGACCTGGGAAGAGGGCTCTTACGAGACGGTCGGCAACACCAACGTGTGGACCACCATGGCCGCCGACGAGGAGCTCGGTTTGGTGTACCTGCCGACCAGTACCCCGACGGGCGACTGGTACGGCGGCCACCGGCCGGGCGACAACCTGTTCGCCGAAAGCCTGGTGGCGGTCGACCTGCACACCGGCGAGCGTGCGTGGCACTTCCAGGCGGTGCACCACGGCCTGTGGGACTACGACTTCGGCTCCGCCCCGATTCTCGCCGACATCGAGGTCGACGGTCGCCCGATCAAGGCGGTCATTCAGCCCAGCAAGCAGGGCTTCCTGTACGTCTTCGATCGCGCCACCGGCGAGCCCGTGTGGCCCATCGAAGAACGGCCGGTGCCTCCGTCGACGGTGCCCGGCGAGCGCGCCGCGCCGACCCAGCCTTTTCCGACCAAGCCGGCGCCCTTCGAGCGCCAGGGCTTCTCCGAGGACGATCTCATCGATTTCACGCCCGAGTTGCGCGCCGAGGCTGTGGAGATGCTCGAGGGCATCGACCTGTTGGGTTTCTTCGAGCCGCCCACCCTGAACCCGTTCGCCTACTTGCCCGGCGCCCTGGGCGGCGCCAACTGGCAGGGCGCGGCGTTCGACCCGGAGACCGACATGCTGTACGTGCCTTCGATCACCTGGCCGACGATCATGCGCCTGGTGACGCCGGAAGAGGGCACCTCCGACTACCGTTACGAGCAGGACATGGCGTACACGCTTTCGAAGGCATTCGGCCCGCAGGGATTGCCATGGACCAAGCCGCCCTACGGTCGCGTGACCGCGTACGACATGAGCACCGGCGAGATCGCCTGGGTCTCGCCCCTGGGCGAGGGGCCACGCAACCACCCGGCACTGCGTGACCTCGATCTGCCGCGCATGGGATGGCCGCAGCGCGGCGCGCCGCTGCTGACCAAAACGCTCTTGTTGGTGGGCCAGGAAGCGCGCAACTGGATGCGCCTCGGACCGCTCCTGGGAGAGACCATCGATGAGTCGGGAGTGATCGAGCTCACCCGGTTCGAGCCCTACCTGCATGCCTACGACAAGGCCACCGGCGAGCTGCTGGTGTCCATCGAGCTGCCGCGCAACGCCATGGCGGCGCCGATGACCTACATGGCGGGCGGCAGGCAGTACATCGTCGTTGCGATCGGTGGCCTCGACGCTGACGCCGAGCTGGTGGCGCTGGCCTTGCCGGAGCGCGACTAGGTACCCGTCTGGCGCTTGCAGAGGTGCCGCGGGACACGTAAGCGAAAAGGTTTTCTGCGGTAAGCTCCGTGCGGGCCGATCGAACAACAGGGAGCGAGCGCACGATGGATCGCAAAGGTCGTGAACGGGCGCATCGGCTGGTCGTCTGCGTCGCCGTCGTCATCATGGGCGCGTCGTCGATCGCTGCGCAACAGCGCGGCGGGCGCGGCCGTGAGGTCGTGCCGACCCTGGCGCTCGATGAGGGCTTCGTGTCGCTCGACACACCGGACTTCGACCTCGAGCTGGTGCGCGCCTCGCAGACCGTCGCGGCGCTGCGCCCGAAGGGCGCCGACGGCTTCGACTTCACGCCGAGCGACTGGCTCGAGCGGCGCGCCGGCGACGGCTTCTTCCACCTCGGCGACATCGATCTGCGTCTGCGCAGCGGCGAGGGCCAGTGGCGGGACTATTCCAGCGCCGCGGAGCGTCAGCCGGTGTCGGCGCTGGCTCCGGACGACGACGCCCTGTCACCGGACAATGACGGCATGGTGGACGACCGGGTGACGGTGCTGGCCGGCGCCGACCTCGCCGCGACGTTGCCGGCCGACATCCCGCTGCGGGTGGTGCGCACCTGGGAGGTGGTCGACGGCGAGCTGGCGCTACGCTTCGCGCTCACCAACACCACGGGCGCGCCGGTGGAGATCGGGTCTCTCGGGATTCCGTTGATCTTCAACAACATCCTGCAGGGTCGCTCGCTCGAGGAGGCGCACGCCGTCGCTTCCTTCCACGACCCCTACATCGGCAACGACGCCGGTTACCTGCAGGTGACGCGGCTCACCGGCCACGGACCCGCACTGGTGGTGGTGCCCTACGGCGAGACGCCGTTCGAGGCCTACAATCCTCTGTTGTCGGACCCGACGCGGCGCGGCGTCACCTTCGAGGGCTTCTACGAGTGGATGCCGCACAGCCTGGCGTACGCCGAGAACGAATGGGCCGATGCCGAGCCGTGGAACGAGCCCACCTCGGCGACCCTGGATCCGGGTGAGACGCGCTCCTACGGCCTGCGCTTCCTGGTCGCCGACGGCCTGCGCGACATCGAGCCGACGTTGAAGGAGCACCGCCGGCCGGTGGCGATCGGCATTCCGGGCTACGTGCTGCCGATGGACATCGAGGCCATGCTGTACCTCGACTACCCCGAGCGCATCGTCGACATACGGGTCGAGCCGGAGGGCGCGATCGATTTCCGCGGCGCCGGCTACACGCCCAGCGGCCGGGTCAAGTACGCGCTCGAGGGCCGGCAGTGGGGTCGCGCGCGCTTCATCGTCACCTACAACGACGGCGTCGAGCAGAGCATCCACTACAAGGTCATCAAGTCGGCTGCCGACGTGGTCGCCGACCTCGGTGGCTTCCTCACCACCGAGCAGTGGTACGAGAATCCCGACGACCTGTTCGGCCGCAGCCCGTCGGTGATCAGCTACGACTACGAGGAGCGCGCCCCGGTACTCGAGGACAACCGCGCGTGGATCGCCGGCCTGGGCGACGAGGGCGGCTCGGGTGCCTGGCTGGCGGCGATGATGAAGGAGCTGATCGCCCCCGACCCCGTCGAGCTCGACAAGCTGCAGCGCTTCGTCGACGGCGTTCTTTGGAACGGCCTGCAGTACGCGAGCGGCGACAACGCGTACGGCGTCCGCAAGAGCATGTTCTTCTACGAGCCCGACGGGTTTCCTCCCGGCACCTATTCGGAGGACGTGCGCTACGGCGGCTGGTCGAGCTGGGATCGTGACGAGGCGATGTCGGTGGTGCGCTCGTACGACTACCCGCATGTCGCCGCGGCGCACTGGGTGATGTACCGGCTGGCGCGCAACCACGACGGTATGGTGAGCAACCATCCCTGGGACTGGTACCTCGATCGCGCCTGGCGCACCGGCGTCGCGATGGCCGAACTGGCGCCGCGGTACGCGCAATTCGGCCAGATGGACGGCACCGTGTTCCTGCTCATTCTCCAGGACCTGCAGCGCGAGGGCTGGACCGAGCAGGCGATGCAGCTGGAGGCGACGATGCGCGAGCGTGCCGAGCTTTGGCGCTCGCTGTCCTATCCTTTCGGCTCAGAGATGCCCTGGGACTCCACCGGTCAGGAGGAGGTCTACGGCTGGAGCCGCTACTTCGGCTACGACGACAAGGCCGAGGTGACGCTCAACGCGATCCTCGGCTACATGCCGACGGTGCCGCACTGGGGCTACAACGGCAGCGCGCGCCGCTACTGGGACTTTCAGTATGCCGGCAAGACGCGCCGCGTCGAGCGCCAGCTGCACCACTACGGCTCGGGGCTCAACGCCATCCCGGTGCTGGACGAGTTCCGCGGCCAGCCGGACGATCTGTACTTGCTGCGTGTCGGTTACGGCGGCGTGATGGGTGCGATCGCCAACATCACCGAGGACGGCTTCGCAACGTGCGGCTTCCACGCCTACCCCTCGACGCTGCAGATCGACGGCTACTCGGGGGACTACGGCCCGGGCTTCTTCGGCCACGCGGTCAATACCGGCACCTACGTGGCGCGCGACGACGACCTCGGCTGGCTGGTCTTCGGCGGCAACTACACGGTCGAGGATTCGGTGGTGCGCGTCGAGCCGCGCGACGCGGCGCGCTCGCGGGTGTACATCGCTCCGTTCGGGCTCTGGCTCACCCTCGATGCCGGCAAGTTCGAGCACGTCGAGATCAACGGCGACGAGGTGCGGCTGACGCTCGAGCAGGCGGACGCGTTTACCTCGGTGGCGCGGCTGCGCGTGCAGCAGCCGGCCAACGTCGAAAGTGTCGGCCTGTTCGTGCCCACACAGGATTTCGCCATCGAGCGCGGAGCCTATGTGGTTCCGCTACAGGACCGGCTGGTCACGGTGTCGCTCCGCAGAGAGGAATAGGGGCCCGGTCGTCGTCCGGTGTTCGGGTGGCGCGAAGCGGTGCGCGAGCGGATGGGAAGCTTGTGCCCGCCTGCGGCGCAACTACGGCCGCTGGTAGTAGTAGGTGCGCGGCTCTACCCTCCGGCGATGAAGCCGCGTGGCGCCTTTCTGTGCATACTGCCGATGCTGCTCGTGATCGCCCTTCCGGCGGCGCCGGCGACAGGCTCTCCCGCCGCCCTTCCCGCGGCTGCATTCTCCGTCGCGCCCCCGTTGCATGCATCGCCGGCACCGCCCCGTGTCGCCGAGGCCTGCGACGGTGAAAGCCAGGCCTCTGCCGGCGCAGCGCCGCCGCGCTCGGCCGGGCACGATCCCGTGGCCGAGCGCGCCGCGCGGTGGCCCGCGCGGCAGGTGCCGGCATCGTTCGGCTCTCCGGCGAGCTCCCTGATCGGGCGCCGCAACGAATAGTCCCTTTCTTCGCCCCGGAGCAACGCCGGGGTTCCCGCAGTCGCCGCGCTCCGACCCCGGACGTGGTTTTCGCCGATTTCCCGCAGGTAGAAGACACCGATGATTGCCATGTTCCGCTCGCTATTTGCCGTTCGTACGACGAAGTACCTGATTCCGGCCGCCGCCTGCTTCCTGTCGGCCCAGGCGGCCACGGCGCAGGAAGAGCCGCCCGCCCAGGTCCGCACCACGGTGCAGGTCACCGCCACGCGCGAGCCGCGCGACGTGGAGTCCGTTCCGGCGTCGATCGACGTCATCACCGCCGAAGAGCTGCGCGCGCGACGCATCAACACCCTCGGCGATGCCCTCGCACTGGTCGCCGGCGTCAACATCGCCCCCGGCGGCGACGGCGGCCCGGCCGGCGGCGTGCCGGAGTTCTGGGGCCTCAAGGAGATGGATGCCTACCTGCTGGTGGTCGACGGCGTGCCGCTGGGCGGCGCGTACAACCCCGAGCTGGCGGTGCTCGATCTCTCCGGCGTGGAGCGCATCGAGGTGTTGCGCGGCCCGGCGCCGGTGATGTACGGCGCCACCTCGTTCGTCGGCGTGGTGCACGTCATCCACTACGACGCCGGCGACGGCCCCTACGAGGTCACCGCCGCGGGCGGTAACTACGACACCGGCAGCGGCTCGTTCGCCGGCGCCCTGCCCGGCACCGACTCCTTCAGCCACTCGGTGGTGGCGAGCATCAACCACAGCGGCTTCCGCGATCCGCGCACCGATTACACCCGCGGACACTTCCTCTACCGCGGTGGCTTCGACGCCGGCGGCGGCCAGGTGCACTTCGACTTCGACGCCGTTCTGCTGGGCCAGTCGCCCGCCAGTCCGCATCCGCGCCAGGGCACCATGCTGAGCACCGAGGTGCCGATCGACGCCAACCACAATCCGCTCGGCGCCATGCTCGACCGCAACCGTTACCAGATCAGCGGCGGGTACCGGCGTCCGTTCGAGGGCGCGACGCTGAACGTCAAGGCATCGTTCGCCGGCCTGCGCTCGGACGTGCTGCGCGGCTTCCTGCGCGAGGTCGAGGAAGGACCCGACAACGCGCGCGGCTTCGAGCAGGACATCGAGGTCAACGACCTGTACCTTGACGCCAACCTCGCCTTCGATGTCGACCCGCGGCTGCAAGTGGTGGTTGGCGCCGACCTGCAGCGCGGCGAGGGCAAGGTGGCCAGCCAGATCTTCGACTACGAGGTCGACCTCGACGGCAACGACCCGCCGGGTCCCGGCGACCTCGACTACTTCGAGATGGTCGATGTCGAGGACGAGCGCTCCTTCGCCGGCATCTACGGGCAGATCGAGTGGTCACCGGTCGATCGCCTGTGGTTCGAGATCGGCCTGCGCCTCAACATCACTGAGGAGGACCGCGAGGGCGAAGCCGAGCCCATCGGTGAGGAAGAAGAAGGCGACGAAGAGGAAGCGGTCATGGACAGCCGCTCCGACACCCGCCTGAGCGGTGTGTTCGGCGTCAACTACATGGCCTGGAATCGTGGCCCCGATGCGCTCTGGGTGTTCGGCGATTATCGCAACACCTTCAAGCCGGCGGCCTACGACTTCGGCCCCGAGGCTGAGGGCGGGATCCTCGAGCCGGAGACCGCGCAGAGCGTCGAGGGCGGTATCAAGTTTCTACTCGCCGACGGTCGCCTGCGTGGCCAGGCGAGTGGCTTCCTGATGAACTTCGAGAACCTCGTGCTGCCCGACAACGTCAACGGCGTGCCGACGCTGATCAACGCCGGCAAGGAGCGCTTCGAGGGCATTGAGGGTGAGTTCCGCTGGGAGCTTTACGACGACCTGTACTGGAACGTGGCGGCGGCCTGGCACAACGCCCACTTCCTCGACTACGAGCGCCTGTTCGACGGCGTGCCCTTCCGGCTCGACGGCAACCGGTTGGAGCTTTCGCCCAACATCCTGGCGTCGACCGGAATCGCCTACACGCCGCTGTCGGGTATCCAGGGCTCGCTGTTGATTGCCCATGTCGGCGATCGTTATCTCGACAAGCGCAACCGCGCCCTCGCCGATCCGTACACGACGATCAACATCGCCGCCGGTTACGCGTTCCGTGACTGGCTGGTGCGCTTCGAAGGGCGCAACCTGAGCGATGAGCGCCCGCCGATCTCGGAGAGCGAGTTCGGCGACGCTCAGTACTACCTGCTGCCGGCGCGCACTTTCGTGGTGAGCCTGCTGGCGCGCTTCTGAACCATCCGGCGAGCCGGGTCGGGCTGACAGCGTTTCGAGGGGTGTGCGCCGACCCGGCGTACACCCCCGAGCTCCGCTGGGCTAGTGCGCCTTGGCGAGCTCCTTGTCGTAGGCGGCTTTGCCCTTCTTGACCGCCTCCTTGACCGCCTTGACGTGGACCTCGGCGTTCTCCTTGGCGCTGTCCTTGAGCTCGCGGGCGCGCTCGGTGCCCGCCTCGTAGGTCTCCGACGCCTTGACGCGTGCCTGCTTGGCGGCGTCGAGCGCCTGGTCGCGCGCCTTGTTGGCGCCCTCGCCGATCTTGTCGCGCAGCTCCCGCCCCGAGGTGGGGGCGAGCAGCAGGGCGGTGACGCCGCCGGCCACGGCGCCGAGCAGGAACGCCATCAGCGTGTGCGAACTGTCGTTTCTCATTGCCAACTCCTCCATCCCGATCTCGGCCTGCGGGTATACCTCCCCCTCCGACTCGTCGGGCAGTGTGTTTGTCTCGATCTCGTTCATCACGACTTGCTCCCCGCCAACGCGGCCAGCCCGGCCTTGGCGCCGACCACCAGCGCGGCCAGATGGCGGAGCGCCCTGCGGAGCGCCTCGGCCTCCACGGCGAGCTCGCGGATCAGCGGCGTTGCCGTCCGACTGGTTTCCGCGGTCAGCTGCTCGACGTCGTGCGCGATGCTGTCGGCGGTCTGCGACAGCTCGCGCACGGACCGCAGCGTCTCTTCGGCCTCACGCGACAGCCGGTTGATCTCCGGCAGCGTGGACTCGAGACGCAGAAGCAGCGACTCGACACGTGCAGCGAGGCTACGGGCACGGGAGATGCCGCTCAGCAGCGCCACTGTCGAGGCCACGGCACAGGCCGTCAGGACGGTGAGGAGCAGGTCGACATAGCTGACCGTGATCATCGAAGCCTCCCTTCGACATCATCACGCATATGTCACCTGTAGAAGAACCCTCTACCTTGATGGTAATCGGCGCTCCGCCGGCCGGCAATAAAGTCCGGTGATGTCCGCTGTAGGAGAGGACCGGATTCCTGCTGCCGGGATCAGCCGGTGAAGTAGAGGTAGGCCAGGATGATGGCGACCATGACCGCGGCGGAGGCGATGATGTCACGGTTATCCCAGCTGGCGCGCGACTCCTGGCGGTGCTCGTCGGTGATGGTGCCGTAGGTCAGGCCGCTGATGGCGGCGTAGTCGGGCGCGCGGGTGGCGTAGCTGACGCCCACCATGGCGGCGACGCACACCAGGAAGATCAGCAGGCTGTAGTACTGGAAGAAGGTGTTGTTGATGATCCAGAACAGCGAGCCCTCGGGATAGCCGTTCTCGTAGCCTGCCAGGCCGAGCTTCACCGGGGTGTCGACGGCAAGGCGGAAGACGCCGAGCGCGAAGCCGACCACCAGTGCGGTGAGAGCGCCCTGCGCGTTGAGCCGCTTGAAGAATACGCCGAGAAAGAAGACCACGAAGATCGGTGGAGCGAGGTACGCCTGGACCCCCTGCAGGTAGTCGTACAGGCCGCGGCCCCCCTGGATCACCGGGATCCAGGCGAGGCCGATGAACACCATCACGGTGGTGGCGACCCGGCCGATCCACACCAGGCGGTGCTGCGACACCCCGGGGTGTAGCTTGGTGTAGAAGTCCATGGTGAACAGCGTCGCCGAGGCGTTGAACACCCCGGCCAGCGAGCTCATCAGGGCCGCCAGCAGCCCCGCCACGACGATGCCGCGCACCCCCGCCGGCAGCACCGTCGCCACCAGCAATGGAAACGCCTTCTGCGCCTCGTCGCGAATCATCTGCCCGTTGGCGTCGAACAGCGTCTGCTGGATCTCCGGCACCGCGCCGGAAGAGGCCAGCGCGAAGCAGATGATCCCCGGGATGATGAAGATGAACACCGGCAGCAGCTTGAGGGCCGAGGCGAAGATCGAGCCGCGCCGCGCCTCGCGCTCATCGGGAGCGCCGAGCGCGCGTTGCACGATGTACTGGTCGGTGCACCAGTACCACAGACCGATGATGGGGGCGCAGAACAGCATGCCCAGCCACGGGTAGTTGGTGTTGAAGTACCACGCCTCGCGCACCACCTGGCCGGCGGCATTGATCTCGCGTACCGGTGCCCAGGTGCCGTCGATGCCGGCGGGCACCAGCGGCTTCCACAGGTTGAACATGTCGGAGCCGGCGATGGCGCGCAGCTCTCCCCATCCGCCCAGCGCCTTGAGGCCGAAGATGGTGACGAGGATCGAGCCGAGGACCAGCACCAGCGTCTGCAGTGCCTCCGTGTAGGCCACCGCTCGCAGGCCGCCGAGGATGGTGTACACGCCGGTGAGCACGATCACCAGAATCGAGCCGATCCAGAAGCTGTCGAGCGGCCCGAGGTGTATGTCGGGCAGCAGCACGGAGAACACGATGCCGCCGGCGAAGATGCCCACGGCGATCTTGGTGAGCACGTAGGCGACCAGCGAGATGAGCGACAGCACCCAGCGGTTGGCCGGGCTGAACCGCCTCTCGAGGAACTCCGGCATGGTGAAGACCTTGGAGCGCATGTAGAAGGGCACGAACACCCAGCCGAGCACCAGCAGGCACCAGGCGTGCAGCTCGTAGTGCGCCATCGCCACGCCGTCGGTGGCGCCCGATCCGGCCAGGCCGACGAGGTGCTCGGAGCCGATATTGGAGGCGAAGATGGAGGCGCCGACGATCCACCAGCCGAGGTTGCGGCCGGCGAGGAAGTAGTCGTCGGCGGTGTCCTTGTTCTGCCGGATCACCCATAACGACAGCCACAGCAGGCAGCCGAAGTAGGCGGCGATAAACATCCAGTCCAACCAGTTCATCGGCGTCCTCCGTAGTAGGCGTCGTTGGCGCGCATTTCCTTCTTGAGGCCGGAGACGGTGGTGTCGGCGTCGATTACCAGTAGCTCGACGCCGGCGATGTCGGCGAAGTCCTCGAGGTGTTCCACCGTCAGCGCGGGCGAGAAGCCGGTGTGGTGCGGCCCGCCGGCGAGGATCCAGGTGGCCGCCGCGGTGGCGAGATCGGGCAACGGCTTCCACAGCGCGCGCGCCACCGGCAGCTTCGGCAGCGGCTCCTTCGGCTCCACCACCTCGACCTCGTTGAGCAGCATGCGCGGACGGTCGCCGAGGGTGTGGATGGCGACGTTCACCGCCGCGCCCGCCGGGGTGTCGAACACCAGCCGTACCGGGTCCTCCTTGCCACCGATCGACAGCGGATGGATCTCACAGCGCGGCGTGCCCGCAGCGATCGACGGGCAGATCTCCAGCATGTGCGCGCCCAGCACCATCGGCGATGCCGGGTCGAAGTGGTAGGTGTAGTCCTCCATGAACGATGTGCCCCCGGGCAGGCCGTGCGCCATGACCTTCATGGCGCGCACCAGCGCGGCGGTCTTCCAGTCCCCCTCGGCGCCGAAGCCGAAGCCGTCGGCCATCAGACGCTGCGCGCCGATGCCGGGGAGCTGCCGCAGGCCGTGCAGGTCCTCGAAGGTGTCGGTGAAGGCGACGAAGCCACCCTCCCAGAGAAACTCGCGCAGGCCGATCTCGATGCGTGCCGCCTCGCGCAGGTCGTCGCGGCGTGCGCCCCCGCTGCGCAGTTCCTCGGCCATGTCGTAGGTGTCGTCGTACTCGGCGCACATTGCGTCGATGTCACCGTCGGGGATCGAGTCGATCACTCCGGCGAGATCGCCCATGCCGTAGCCGTTGACCGAGTAGCCGAAGCACATCTGCGCCGCCACCTTGTCGCCCTCGGTGACTGCCACCTGGCGCATGTTGTCGCCGAAGCGAGCGACCTTGGCACGGCGCGAGTCGGCCCAGGCGCAAGCAGCGCGCGACCAGGCACCGAGCCGGGCGAGCACCTGGGGATTCTTCCAGTGGCCGACGACCACCTTGCGACGCACGCCCATGCGCGCGCAGATGTGGCCGAACTCGCGGCCGCCGTGTGCCGACTGGTGCAGGTTCATGTAGTCCATGTCGATCGACGCCCACGGGATATCGCGACCGAACTGCGTGTGCAGGTGGGCGAGCGGGACGTCGAGCGCCGACAGGCCGCCGATCCACATCTTGGCGGGTGAGAAGGTGTGCATCCAGGCGATCAGGCCGATGCATTGCGGTGCAGCCGACGCCTCGCGGCACAACGCGGTGATCTCCTCCGGCGTCGTCAGCACCGGCTTGTACACGACGCGCACCGGGATGTCTTCGCTAGCGTCGAGCCCGGCGGCCACCTCCTCGGCGTGCGCCGCGACCTCGCGCAGCGCCTCCTCGCCGTACAGGTGCTGGCTGCCGGTGACGAACCACAGCTCGTAGGGAACGAGATCGATCATGGGGAATGACCCTGTTCGCTTGTGACCCGGCGTCATGGCCACCTCGTGGCCTGCCCGCGCAGGTACTCAACGTTGCCCATAGTAGGCGTCCTTGCCGTGCTTCCGGCGATAGTGCTTCTTCAAGACGTGATCCTCGAGCTCGGCGACGTCGGCGGCGAGGCCGATGGTGTCGAGCGCCATCGCGGCGACCGCCTCCAGCGCGACGGCGTTGGTCAGCGACGCCTTCACCGTGCTTCCCCACGTGAACGGCGCGTGGCCGGCTACCAGGACTGCCGGCATTTCCATCGGCTCGAGCATCTCGAAGCGCTCGATGATCACCGCGCCGGTGTTGGCCTCGTAGTTCTCTTCGACCTCGGCCGGTCGCAATACCCGGGTCACCGGCACGGGACCGTGGAAGTGGTCGGCGTGGGTGGTGCCGAGGCAGGGGATCTCGCGCCGCGCCTGGGCGAACGCGGTGGCGTAGCGGCTATGGGTATGGGTGATGCCGCCGACATCCTGAAAGCGCCGGTACAGCGCGATGTGCGTGGCGGTGTCGGACGACGGCCGCAGATCGCCGTCGACCACATTGCCGTCGAGGTCGACGATGACGATGTCGTGCGGCGAGAGTTGCTCGTAGGGCACCCCGCTGGGCTTGATGGCGATGTGCAGCCGCTCGGGACATATGCCGCTGACGTTGCCCCAGGTGAGGGTGACCAGGCCGTGCTCGACGAGGGCGCGGTTGGCGTCACACACCGCGATGCGCAGCTCGTCGAGCATCACTACTCCTTGCGCACGCGGTCGCGCAGCCCGATGAGGTCCTTCATGATGCGCGACATAGCGGCCGGGGCGCGCGCCGGCTCGTTGGCCGGGGCGCTGCCCGCCGCGCCGGTGCCGGTTTGTGGCGTGACCCCTCCGAAGGTGTCATGCAGCTGCTTGTAGAGGATGTACAGATCGGCATACACCGCGGCGGCTTCGGGGCGGGGCTCGAACACCTGGTCCTTGAAACCGGTCATGCAGGCCTGCGCGGCGACGACGTCTTCGTGTGCACCGGCGGCCAGTGCGCCGAAGATCGCGGCGCCCAGGGCACAGGTTTGCGGCGAGCGGCTGATCTTCATCGGCCGGTTGCAGACGTCGGCGTACACCTGCATGACGAAGGGGTTTTTCTCCGCGATGCCGCCGCAGTTGACCACCTCGTCGACCATCACGCCGTACTCCTCGAAGCGGTTGATGATGGTCAGCGCGCCGAAGGCGGTAGCCTCGACCAGCGCGCGGTACACTTCCGGCGCTGTGGTGTGCAGCGTCTGCCCGACCAGCAGGCCGGTGAGCATGTGGTCGACCAGGATGGTGCGGTTGCCGTTGTTCCAGTCGAGCGCCAGCAGGCCGCTCTCGCCCGGGCGCAGCTTCTCGGCGGCGGCGGTAAGCGCCGCGTGGGTGTCGCCCTCGGCGGCGAAACGCTCCGGCGCGAGGTGGGAGGCGAACCAGTTGAAGATGTCGCCCACCGCCGATTGGCCGGCCTCCAGACCGTACATGCCGGGGATGATCGAGCCCGGGACGATGCCGCACAGTCCGGGTATGTCGGGCAACTCGCGGTCCATCGGCGCCACCATCATGTCGCAGGTGCTGGTGCCGATGATCTTCACCAGCGTGCCCGGCTTGATACCGGCGCCGACCGCGCCCATGTGGGCGTCGAACGCGCCCACTGCCACCGCAACGCCCGCGGGAAGGCCGACCTGGACGGCGATCTCGTCGGTCAGCTCGCCGGCCTTGCGGTCTGCGGTCATGGTCTCGGCGGCGTAGCGGGCGCGCAGCGGCGGCAGATCGGGATCGAGGTCGGCGAGAAAGTCCTCCGCCGGCAGGCCGCCCCACCCGTCGCTGTACATCGCCTTGTGGCCGGCGGCGCAGATGCCGCGCGCCAGGGTCTTCGGGTCGGTGTTGCCGGTGATGTAGGCGGGCACGAAGTCGGCCAGCTCGACCCAGCTCGCCGCAGCGGCGAACACCTCGGGAGCCTCGCGCCTGCAATGCAGGATCTTGCTCCAGTACCACTCGCTCGAGTACGTGCCGCCGCACTTGGTGAGGTAGCGGTCGGGGTGCTGCGCTGCCGCCTCGGTGATCTCCGCCGCCTCCGCCCAGCCGGTGTGGTCCTTCCACAGCCAGGCGTGCGCCGCAGGGTTGTCCTTGAACTCGTCGTGCAGCGCCAGCGGCGTGCCGTCGGCATCCACCGGGATCGGCGTCGAGCCGGTTGTGTCGACGCCGATGCCGACGACGGCGTCGGGGGAGAAGCCGTCCTCTTCGGCGGCGCGCGCCACGGCCTCCCGCACCGCTACGCGGAAGCCCTCGATGTAGTCGGCCGGGTTCTGCCGCGCCAGGTGTGGGTCCTTGGGGTCGACGATGACCCCGGCGTCCCCGCTGGGGTAGTCGTACACCCAGGTGCCGACCTCGGCGCCACTGTCGATGTCGACCACCAGGGCGCGCACACTGTTGGTGCCGTAGTCGACTCCGATAGCGAAGCGTCGAGTGGAAGCGGCGCTCACGGTAACCTCCTGGTAGCGGATGCCGAGAGGATAATGGCGCTACCGACGAAGTCAAACGAGGAGCTCTGATGATCGACGCGGTGATCTTCGACATGGACGGCCTGCTGGTCGACAGCGAGCCGCTGTGGCTGCGCGCCCGCGCCGCGCTGATGGAGCAGCACCGCGGCACGTGGACGGAAGCCGACCAGCTCGCCATGGCCGGAGTGCACACGGACATCTGGGTCGAAGCGCTGCGCGCCAAGCTGGACGGGACGCTGAGCGCGCAGGAAGTGTTCGACGACATCGTTACCCGCATGACGCGCTACTACCAGACCGGCGAGGTGCCGGTGCTGCCCGGTGCCTCGCAGGCGATCGTCGCCTGCGCCGAGCGCTACCGCGTCGGGCTGGCGTCGGGCTCGCCACAGCGGCTGATCGACGCCTGTCTCGCCGGCCTCGGCTGGGCACCGCATTTCGAGTGCCTGCTGTCGAGCGACGAGCTCGAGCACGGCAAGCCGGCACCCGACGTCTACCTGGAGATCATGCGCCGCATGGGGCTCGACGCCCCGACCACCGCCGTGGTCGAGGACTCCGGCGCCGGCATCCGCTCCGGCAAGGCGGCCGGCGCCAGGGTGGTCGCCGTGCCCAACCAGCACACTCACCCCGGCGCGGACGTCCTCGCGCTGGCCGACGTCTGCATCGACTCGCTGGACGATCTTCCGGCGGCGCTCGAGAGGCTCTGACGATGGCGCTGCGGCTCGTCGAGGTCACGCTACCGCGCGCCGAGCTCGACGGGCTCCCCGGGTTGCTCGAGGAGGTGACGCTCGTCGATCTGAAGCTCTGGGACACCGACGGCAACGGTGGCATGGCGCGCATCCTGCTCGATGCCCAGTACACCGAGACGGTCTCCGACCTGCTGGTCGATCGCTACGGCTCACGCGATGACTTCCGCATCGTTCTGCTGGCGGTCGAGGCGACGGTGCCGCAGATCGAGCAGCCCGAAGAAGAGAAGAAGCAGGCGCAGGCGGAAGGAGAGGGATCGGAGTCGAAAGGGCCGCAACGGGTCAGCCGCGAGGAGCTCTACGAGGACCTCTCCGAGGCCAGCGGGCTGACCTGGGTGTACGTCGTCATGGTGGCGCTGTCTACGGTGGTGGCGGCGGTCGGGCTGACCCGTGGGGACGTTGCCATCGTTATCGGAGCGATGGTGATCGCCCCGCTGCTCGGTCCCAATGTGGCGCTGTCGCTGGCGGCGACGCTGGGAGATCCCGGCCTCGCCCGGCGCGCGTTCAAAGCGATCGGTGCCGGTGTCGTTACCGCCGGTGCACTGGCCGTGTTCTTCGGTCTCCTGTTCGGCGCCGACCTGAACAGCCCGGAGATCGCCGCGCGCACCCACGCTCAGGTCGGCGATATCGCGCTGGCGTTGGCGGCGGGTTCGGCCGGCGCGCTGGCGTTCACCAGCGCCGTGCCCGGAGTGGTCGTAGGGGTGATGGTGGCGGTGGCGTTGCTGCCGCCGCTGGTGGTCGCCGGGATGCTCGCCGGCGCCGGCCACTACCGCGTCGCTGCGGGCGCCGTGGTCCTGTTGCTGACCAATGTGACCTGCATCAACCTGGCTGCCATCGCCACCTTCCTGATGCAGAAGATCCGGCCCCGCACCTGGTGGGAGGAGGATCGCGCAAAGCGGGCGACACGCCTTGCGGTGGTCACCTGGGTGGTCCTGCTGGCAGTGCTGCTGGCCCTCATCTTGCTGGGACAGGTGGAGCCCGGTGTGACTTCCACCGGCTGACAGGTTTACGCTGCACCGATGAGCGAAAATCCCCATTTCCGGTCGGTCGACTCCTGGCAGTCGGCTGAGGCGCTGATCACCTTCCGTCCGCGCACGCCGCGGCGCACGGCGGGTTGCGATCTCCAGTCGCTCAGTGTCTTCGTGATGGACCACAAGAAACGCGAACTCCCGGTCGGCGCGCGCAGCCTCGAAGCGCACTACGGCAGCTTCACCCTGTCGCAGTGCCGCAAGGGCGCGGGCGAGGCGCGTCGCTGGGCTTTGAGCATGCGCTATGGCAGTGACGCCCGCCCGGCGACCATCGCCGGGCGCGAGGGACGCATGTACGAGCTCGGTCCCGAGGTGCCCTCGGACGACATCGACGGCCGCAGCCCGGCGGTGGTGACCTGGTACGACGGCGAGATGTTCTACCTGGTCGCCAGCACCGAGCTGCCGGCCACCGAGCTGCTCGACATCGCCGGCTCGCTGTACGCCGACGAGCTGCCCCGGCCGCCTCAGTGAGCGCACCCAAGCTGTACAGCGAGCTGGCGGGGTGGTGGCCGCTGCTTTCCGCGCCCGCGGATTATGCGGAAGAGGCCGCATTCTTCGAGCGTCTCCTGATCGAGGCCTGCTTCCGCTCGCCGCGCACGCTGCTGGAGCTCGGCAGCGGCGGCGGCAACAACGCCTCCCACCTCAAGAATCGCTTCGACATGACGCTCGTCGACTGCTCCGCCGGCATGCTCGAAGTCAGCCGCGCGCTCAATCCCGAATGCGAGCATCGGGAGGGCGACATGCGCGAGGTCCGGTTGGGGCTTGAATTCGACTGTGTCTTCATTCACGACTCCATCGTCTACATGATCAGCGAGGCCGACCTGGGCGCCGCGCTCGAGACGGCGTTCATCCACTGTACGCCGGGGGGCGCGGCGGTCTTCGCGCCCGACTACGTGCGCGAGAACTTCACGCCGGCGACCAGCCACGGCGGACACGATGGGCCCGACGGACGAGCGCTACGCTACATGGAGTGGAACTGGGATCCCGATCCCGGCGACACCAGCTACATCGTCGATTACGCCTACCTGCTGCGTGAGACCGACGGCAGCGTCCGCGTCGAACACGACCGTCACATCGAGGGACTATTCGCCCGTGCCGATTGGCTGCGCCTGCTCGGGGACGCCGGCTTCAAGGCACGCGCGGTGCCCTTCGAGCACTCCGAGCTGGATCCCGAGACCAACGAGGTTTTCGTAGCGCGCAAGCCTTCCTGACCCTCACGGCCGCCCCCGCGGAGAGGAAGAACGATGATGGCGACATTGCTGGTCACGACACTGGTTTGTGCGGCGCTGGCGGCACTGCCAGCGCAGGGCGTCGGATCGCTGCCGCTCGATGGAGCGCCCCGGATTGATGGGCTCTATGTCGCTCCCGACGGACGCGTGTTCGGTGCCGGCACCTACACCGGGTCCGAGGTCTACCGCATCGACGAGGGCGGCTCGGTCGTGACCGTGGCTACGGGCCTGCGGGGACCGACGCATCTCGGGATGGACACGGCGGGCAACCTCTACGTCTCGGAGTTCAACGGCGCCGCGGTCGCGCGCGTCGCACCCGATGGCTCGGTGGTGCGGTACGAGGTCGGCTATCTCTACGCCGCCAACTTCTACGACGGCCGCATCGTGCGCGTCGCGCCCGACGGAACCCAGGAGCTGGTGGCGACGGTAACCCTGCCCAACGGGAACCCGAGCCCGATCGGTCACCTCGCCTACACCCGCGGTGCGTTGTGGGCGAGCGGCGGCCGGGCCAACCGCATCTACCGGATCTCGCTCACCGGCGAGGTCGAGACGTGGGCCGGCGACGGCACCGCCGAGGATCGCGACGGGCCGCGCGAGCAGGCGCGCTTCGCGCACCCCAACGGCATCGCCGCCTCGCCGGACGGCAACACGGTGTACGTGGCCACAGCCGGCAACGGCGCCGGCGACCGCTCGGTCATTCGCGTGCTGAACGTCTCGCCGGAGAGGAGTCCGATCAGCGGCCGGAGGGCGAGACGACCCGGAGGTCGATCGGCACGGTCTCGTCCCGGCGCATTGCCTCGTCGGTGATCTGCAGCTCGAGGACGTAGCGGCCCGGCGGCATGCCCGGCGGCAGCAGCAGCGAGCCGCGGTGCAGCCCGGGACCGGACGGTCGCAGGGCCATGGAGAATAAGCGCGCGCCCTGTGCGGGATCGCCGCCGTCGGCGGGGGCCAGGTAGACCCGGCCGCCGAGCACCGGCCGTACCCCGCCGTACACCTCGACAAAGACGCTCGCGCTCTGTCCTTCGAGCAGGTGACCGAGCACCACCGGCTGCACGCGCCCGGCGTCGTCGACGGTGGCGATGATCGGGTCGCTGATTCCCCAGCCCTCGTCGGGGCCGGCGACGTCGACGTCGAGCGATGTCGCGCCCACCTTGCCGCTGATGTTGTCGAGCACCGCAACGTTGACGGTGTACTCGCCCGGCGGCAGCTCCCACTCACGCTCGTAGGCGAGGAAGCCGACCAGCGTCGGCTTCAGTCCGCCGCCGGAGCCCGGCCGGAATGATCCGTCGGGAGCAGTGCGCCCGGCGAGCTGCTCGTGGCCCTGGTCCACCACGCCCTCGCCGCCGAGGATCACCATGTGCACGTCGAGCGACACCTCGCGCTCGCCTTGCGAGCCGACGGCGACGCCGACGTCGGCGCCGTCGATGGCGACCGCGGTCAGCAGGTTGGGCCCGCCGGTCGGCGGGCGCGAGCGGAAGGCCTGCGCCTCGACCGGCAGCTCGTTGGCCAGTCCCGGCAGCGTCAAGGCGACCTCCACGCCGCGGCGCGCGCGCTCTTCGGTGGGGTAGTCGACGTAGCCGCCGCGCGCGCGCACGCTGACGCCGTCGCGCAGCACGTCGACGGCGATCTCGTGATAGGTACCGTCGCCGCGCACTGCCGGCGGCTCGTAGGAGATCAGATAGAAGCGCCCGGTGTCGGCCTCGATGTCCTCCAGCGCCAGGGCGATGTCGGTGTCCTGGATGTAGGAGCGCCCGCCGGTCTCGTCGGCGGCGTTGCGCATGGAGTCGCGCATGGCGTCGACGGACGTCATGACCTGGCGATTTGCCAGCATCTGCGCGGCTGCGGCGCTGCCCACCTCGACGTCGCCGCCGGTCACCCGCGTGCTCGACAGCAGCGTCGGGTCGATGGTGTAGAAGCTCACGTTGGCCGCGTTGGCGGCACGGTTGAGGCGCTGCTGCGCCTCGCGGA
>JASFRZ010000035.1:0-19429 GCA_050114655.1 Acidobacteriota bacterium | reverse complement strand
TTACCGGTCCGCGGCTCAAAACGAGCTGCGCCGGGTGATCTTCAGAAAGCAGCGCGCGTACTTGGAGAACGAATCCGGCTGGCAGCCCATGTCGCGCAGCCACGCCAGCCGGCGCGGCAGCTCGGCGGCGGGCCCCTTCACCTCGATCACCGCGTGCGCCAGCGCGGCGGGATTGCTCTGCGGCAGCAGCGCGGGATTGACGCTGCAGCCGCGGATGTCGAAATCGACCGAGATGCGCGAGCCCGTCGTCGGTTCGATGAAGCGATGGCGCCGGAAGCCGATGCGCAGGAAGGGCTGCAGGTCGGCCCCCGCCCAGTGGCCTTGCTCGCGCAGCCCGGCGAGCAGGCGGCGCAGCAGCAGGGTGCTGGGCCGCGCTGCGGCGATTTGCGCCGCGGGCACGTCGAGCGGCAGGCGGGTCTTGAAGCGCCGTCCACCGACCTTGCGCTTGAGCTCGATGAATGCCGGCTCCAGCACCGCGCCGCTGCGCGGATCGCCGTACCAGCGCGCGCGCACCTTGTACTTGATGAAGTCGCTGTTGATCTTGGCGCGCAGCAGCTCGGCGTCGCGGTTGTCGTAGTAGATGCTGGTTACCAGGCCCGTGGGGTACTTCGGGTCGGGCGGGCACCGCCCCGCAAGCCAGGCGGACACCGTCGCCGCACGTGCGGCCGGCGTCACCAGCTTGATCTCGTGTTCCGGGCGCGGCTGCTCCCGGGCTCGGGCGCTTGCCATGGCATTCCTTGTCAGCGTCGGAAAGGCCCCTGGGGACTTTCCGCATCCTGCGAACGAAAGGCGGGTCCCGATCCTGTCGGGACCCGCCCGGGATTTCGTCGACCTCCGGAGAGGTCAGCGACACGCCCGCAGGCGCGTCACGGGGGTTACTGGCCGATGATGAAGTCGTGCCCGCGGACGGTCTTGCGGCCGTTCGCGGCGGCGCGCTTGGCGGCCTGCTCGCAATACCAGTGGACCAACTCGTTGAGCGATGCGAGGGCGTCGCCGCCCACGTTGCAGCCGTGCGACTTGAGCGCTTCTTTCGTCTTGCTCCCCACGAGCAGCATGTCAGCCATTACTTCCTCCTTGCCGGCGAAGGTCGCCGGAGTTCAGTGCCGCCCGTTTGAGCAACCGTGCCACCCACCCGGCGGCCTGCCCTTCGCGCGGCGATTTGCCCCGCTCGGCGGGGCATCGCACTCGTTGTAGAGCGTTTTTACCCAGGAAATGCCGTTTTCGCAAGTCCTGGGGCGATTTCGCGGCATTCCTGCGGATCACTGTCCGGCCAGCATCGGGTCCTCACGGACGGTGATCTTGCCGACGAAATCTTGCCCGTTGACGCGCAGCGTGACGCGGTAGTCACCGGCCGAAGCGGCCATGCCCTGCGGCCCGCGGCCGCCACGACCGCCGAAGCCGCCACCGAAGCCGCCGCGGCCGCCGCCGGACACGTCGCCCTGGCGGAAGGCGGGCTCTTCCTGAGCACCGCCGCCACCGCCGCGACCGCCACCGAAGCCGCGGCCGCCGCGACCGCCGCGCGCGGCCTGCTGGCGCTGGAACGCTTCCAACTGCGCCTGAGTGGGATCGAAGCGCATGTTCCATTCCAGCACCCCGATGCCCCGCTCGGCGGGGAAGGTGAAGGTGCGGGTGTGCTCACCGGTGACGTCGCTGATCTCGACCTCGACGTCACCCGAGGTATCCGCACCCAGGTAGTAGGCGATCACCGCGTTGCGGGTCGGATTCTCACCCTGGAAAGCGAGCGAGCCACCGGTGCCCATCGGTTGCTGGTTCACCCAGCGAGTGGCGACGTTGTTGTCGAACATGTGCGCGGTCGAACCGAGCACGTCGTCGGTGGCCTGCTGCAGCATCCAGATGTCGTCCATGATCCAGATACCGCGGCCGTGAGTGGCGATGACCAGGTCGTTCTCGCGCGGGTGCACGACGATGTCGTGCACCGCCACGGTCGGCAGGTTGCGCTGCAGCGGGTTCCAGGAGCTGCCGCCGTTGCGCGAGTAGAAGATGCCGAACTCCGTGCCTGCGTACAGCAGATTGGGGTTCTGCGGGTCTTCCTTGACCACGTAGACCGACTGGCCGTCGGGGATCCCGTCGCTGATGCGGGTCCAGGTGGCGCCGTAATCGGTGGTCTTGAAGATGTACGGCGTGAAGTCGGCCGCGCGGTGACCGTCACCCGAGACGTAGGCCGTGCCGGGCTCGAAATGCGATGCCTCCACCCGGCTGATCCAGGTGTCGCGCGGCAGGCCGGTGATGTTGGCCGTGACCTCGGTCCAGCTGGCACCGGCGTTGCGGCTGACCTGTACGTTGCCGTCGTCGGTGCCGACCCACAGCGTGTCCGGGGTGAAGAACGACTCGGCGATGGTGATGATCGTGCCGTAGTTCTCCGCGCCGGTGACGTCCTGGGTCAGCCCGCCGGTGACGCGGGTGGTCTTTTCCGGGTCGTTGTCGGTCAGGTCGGGGCTGATGATCAGCCAGCTGTCACCGCGATCGACGGTCTTGAACAGGTGGTTGCCGCCGAAGTACACGGTGCGCGGGTTGTGGCGCGACATCACGATCGGCGTGCTCCAGTTGAACCGGAAGGGGTTGTTGCCCCAGCCGCGCTCGCGCATGGACTCCTCGATTTCCGGAGTGATCCAGTCGGAGTAGTTGACCACGTTGTCCTCGCGTGGCCGGATGCTGGTGCGCTCACCCGTGCGCAGGTCGACGCGGCTCACCGAGCCGCCCTGCGACTCGGAGTACACCGTGTCCGGATCCGTCGGGTCGATCTGCACGTGGAAGCCGTCGCCGCCACCCACCGAGCGCCAGTCGTTGGTGTAGATGCCGTTGGCCCGTGTCTCCGAGGGGCCGCACGACGACCCGGCGTCTTGCAGGCCGCCGCAGACGTTGTACGGATCGGCCATGTCGACGCCGACCGCGTAGTATTGCGTCACGTTGAGGTTCTTGAACTCGAGGTAGTTCTCGCCGCCGTCGAAGGTCAGGTTGGTACCGCCGTCCGATCCCACCCAGAAGCGCTTGGAGTCGTGCGGGTCGA
This sequence comes from Acidobacteriota bacterium, assembly GCA_050114655.1. GTDB lineage: Bacteria > Acidobacteriota > UBA890 > UBA890 > UBA890 > JASFRZ01. The sequence goes on along the minus strand of JASFRZ010000035.1, from coordinate 16,401 downwards.
TCCACAGCGCGTGGTAGCAGTGGCCGCCGCCGCCGCGTGGCATGTTCTCGAGGGTGCGGCCGCCATCGGTCGACTTCCGCATGCTCGACGTCAGCGTGTAGATGATGTCGTCGTTATTGGGGTCGATCCACACGTGGTTGTAGTAGAACGGCCGGTCGAAGAAGCGGTTGACGTAGGTCCACGACTCGCCGCCGTCCTCGGAGCGGTAGATGCCGGAACCGAGGATGCTCATGTCGGAGTACTCGGGATTGGGCTCGCGCTCGTCGCCCTCGCCGACGAATTCCTCGATCTGCGTGCCGTGCTCGTAGAAGGCCATCAGCACGTCGGGGTTGCTGCGCGAAACATCGAGGCCGATCTTGCCGGACGGTCCCTCGGGAAGACCGTTGGTCAGCTTGCGCCACGAGCGGCCACCGTCGGTGGTCTTGAAGATACCGCCGTTGTCGCCGCCGGACTCCAGCAGCCAGCCCCAGCGACGGCGCTCCCAGAAGGTGACCCAAAGGGTGTCGGGATCGTCGGGGTGCATGCGCAGGCGCAGCGCACCGGTCAGGCCGTCGCTCTCCGGCAGGCCGTTGGTGAGCTGCTCCCAGGTCGCGCCGCCGTCGGTGGTCTTGTAGAGGCCGCGCTTGCCGACGTCGCCCCAGATGTTGCCCAGCACCGCCACCCACACGGTGTCGGAGTCGTTCGGGTGGATGACGATGTCGCCGGTGGTCCAGACATCTTCCAGCATCGCCTCGAAGGTCTGCCCGCCGTCGGTCGACTTGTAGACCGAGTCGCCCCAGGTTGCCGAGTTGCGTCCGTCTTCCTCGCCGGTGCCGACCCAGATGATGTCAGGGTTGCTGGGATCGATTCGCACCTCACCGATCGACGCTGCGCCGTAGCCCTCGAAGATCGGCGTCCAGCTATTGCCCGCGTTGACCGTCTTCCACACGCCGCCGGAGCCGCTGCCGACCACGGCGACCGCGAAGTTGTCGTCGACGGCGTCGATCGAGGAGACGCGGCCCTTCAAGTTGGCGTTGCCGATGTTGCGCCACTTGAGGTCCTTGATGAGGCCGTCTTCCATCTGCGCAGGCAGAGGGGCGGCGGGGGCCGGAGATGCGGCCGCCGTGACGCCGTTGCTGACCAGCGCGATCAGCAGGACGGCGGCGAAGCCGGCGTTGGTGAGCAACCTGAGCGTACGTGACATCGACGTCCTCCTCGTGGGGGATGGAGCCATGGATTCACACCTGTTGGGTTCGGTGGCGAATGGGGAACGCCCGCGGGGCGGGCACCGGCGGCAAGAACATCAGCCCAGAGCCGCATGGTCGGCGCCTGCGTAGGGCGCTTCTAGCACGCCGCATCGAAGCCCGTCAACGGGGCGGCCCTCTTGCGCCGATCAGGCGGGCCCAGCAGTCCCCTCGCGCAGCAGGCGCACCGCATCCGCGCGCCGCTCGAGCGATCCGGCCTTACCCTGGAAGATCTCCGCCGAGCCGCCGCCGCGGCCTGCCAGTAACTCGGCGACGGCATCGCCCACGGAGCGCACGTCGAGACCGCTGGAGGGGGTGGCACTGAGGGCAAAGTAGGTCCCCGAAGGTCCCGACGCGGTGAGCAGGGCAGGGCGGTTGTCGCCGGCGGCGAGCAACTCGCGCGCCAGCGTCTGTAGAAAGGCCGCGTCAGCGTCGTCGAAGTGCCCCTCGATCACCGCAGCGCCGGTCGCCAGCAGCCGCTGCGCCGCTTCCGCGGCGAGCTTGCCGGCGAGGGCCTTGACGGCGCGCTCGGCCTCCTTGAGGCGCTCCAGCTTGCCGGTGGCGGTGTCGACGAGCTCCTCATCGGAGGTTTCGAATAACAGCCGCACGGTTGCCGCCTGGCGCTCCCGCCGGTGCAGGCGCCGGCGCACGCGCCCCCCGGCGATCCAGTGCAAGCGCGTGCCGCCGCGCATCGACTCGGTGCCGAGCAGCGCCAGCGTTTCGATTTCCGCGGTGTTACGCACGTGCGTGCCGCCGCAGGTGTTGCAATCGATGCCGGCGATCTCCACCAGTCGGATATCGCCGCTGTGCCCCTCGGGGAGCCCGCGGGTGCGGACCTCGAGCGCGGCATACTCCTGCGCGTCGACGCGGCGGGCGCTGACCGGCAGCGCCGCGCGAATCTGCCCGGCGACCGCATCCTCGAGAGCGCGCAGCTCCTCGTCCCCAATCCGGGCGACGTCGAGCTCGATGTCGCACAGCTCGGCGCCGAGATGGAACGACGTCGTTTGCCAGCCGAAACGGTCGGCGGCGATTGCCGTCAACAGGTGCTGCGCAGTGTGCTGCTGCATGTGGTCGAAGCGGCGGGGCCAGTCGAGTTGCAGCGTTGCGGTGCCTTGCGGAGCGGGGCCGTCGAGGTAGTGACGGATCTCGTCGTCGACCCGGCGCACGTCGACGATCGGTGTCTCCTCGATCCAGCCGTGGTCGGCCGGCTGGCCGCCGCCCCCCGGGTAGAGAACCGTGTCGTCGAGCACCAGGTACCGTCCGCCGTCGCTCTCGCCGGTCGCCACCACCGTCACGTCCAGATGGGTGCGATACGGCTCTCGCTCGTAGGCCTTCACGTGAACTCTCTCCGGGGGGAATTACGTTACTCTTATACCTGATCACGACATCTCGGGTCGCCACCTGCACGCCCATTCGACCGGTCAATCGCGGACCGCGGGCGGTGCGGCGGGCGGCCCCACTCCAAGAGGAAGCGGTCGCAATGACTCAGGTAGCGCAGGTTGATGCAGTGCTCGAGGCCCTCGGTCTCGAGGAAGTCAACTCGGGAGGCTTCGCCGGCGAGTGGGTCGGCTCGGGCCCCGAGCTCGAGGTGTTCACGCCCATCGACGGCAGCAAGATCGGGACCGTCAGGCAGGTCACCGAGGAGGAATACGACGCCATCGTCGATCGCGCCCACGACGCATTCCTCGGCTGGCGCAAGGTGCCGGCGCCGGTGCGCGGTGGGATCGTGCGCCAGCTCGGCAACGCGCTGCGCGAGTGCAAGTCGCAACTCGGCGCGCTGGTCACCCTGGAGATGGGCAAGATCCTCGCCGAGGGTGAGGGCGAAGTGCAGGAGATGATCGACATCTGCGACTTCGCCAACGGCCTCTCCCGTCAGCTGTACGGCAACACGATGCAGTCGGAGCGTCCCGACCATCGCATGTTCGAGCAGTGGCATCCGCTCGGTGTCGTAGGCGTGATCAGCGCGTTCAACTTCCCGGTCGCGGTGTGGAGCTGGAACGCGGCGCTTGCCGCGGTGTGCGGCGACGCGACGCTGTGGAAGCCGGCCTCCGGCACCCCGCTGACCGCCATCGCGGTCACCAAGATCGCCCAGCAGGTGTGCGAAGCCAACGACGTCGATCCGGCGGTCTTCTCGCTCATCGTCGGCAAGGGCTCGACCGTGGGCGAGCGCATGCTGCACGATCGCCGTGTGCCGCTGGTCTCCTGTACCGGGAGCTGCCAGGTCGGTTACCACGTCGGCGAGGTGGTCGGGAAGCGGCTCGGGCGCACCATTCTGGAGCTCGGCGGCAACAACGCGATCGTCGTGACGCCGCACGCCAACATGGACCTGGTGCTGCCGGCGATCCTGTTCGGCGCCGTCGGCACCGCCGGCCAGCGCTGCACCTCGACGCGGCGCATCATCGTGCACGAGTCGGTGCGCGCACAGCTTGTCGAACGCCTGACGCGTGCCTACCGGGACATCAAGATCGGCGACCCACGCGATGCCGGCACCCTGATGGGGCCGCTGGTCAACCCCGGCGCGGTGAACGACCTGATGCATGCCATCGAGCGGGTGCAGGAGGAAGGCGGCGAGATCCTGTGCGGCGGCGAGCAACTCGAAGGTCCGGCGTATCCTGGCGGCCACTACGTCACCCCGTGCATCGCGGCGGCGCAGAACAGCTTTGACATCGTCCAGGAGGAGACCTTCGCACCGATCCTGTACATCATCGGCTACGGCAGCGCCGACGCCACGCCGCAGCAGGCGGTGGCCGAGATCGAGGAGGCGCTGCGATTGCACAACGACGTGCCGCAGGGGCTGTCATCGGCGATCTTCACCGAGCACGTTCGCGAGGCCGAGTACTTCCTCTCCCATCGCGGCAGCGACTGCGGCATCGCCAACGTCAACATCGGCACCAGCGGAGCGGAGATCGGCGGGGCGTTCGGCGGTGAGAAGGAGACCGGCGGTGGGCGCGAATCGGGCTCCGATGCCTGGAAGGCCTACATGCGGCGCCAGACCAATACGGTCAACTGGTCCACGGACCTGCCTCTGGCTCAAGGCATCAAGTTCGGCTAGCGCACTCTTCGCTCAGGGGGCTATTCGGTTGGACGCTCCCAGGATCTGGCGCGTTCGACGGCCTGGGCCCAGCGGGCGCGGCGCTCCTCGACCGAAGAGGGGGCGGCGCGCGGCTCGAAGATATGGTCGATGGTGCGCTCGGACTCGAGGTCGGCGGGGGATTGCCAAAAGCCGACGGCGAGGCCGGCGAGCAGGGCGGCGCCGAGCGCGGTGGTCTCGGTGACCGCGGGGCGCAACACCGCGATCTGCAGCAGGTCGGCCTGGATCTGCATCAGCAGGTTGTTGGCACAGGCGCCGCCGTCGACTCGTAGCGCGGCGATGTCGAGGCCAGTGTCTTCGCGCATCGCGTCGAGCAGGTCGGCGACCTGAAAGGCAATCGCGTCGAGCGCGGCGCGTGCGATGTGGGCCGCACCGGTGCCACGGGTGATGCCGCATACCGTGCCGCGTGCGTAGGGGTCCCAATGAGGCGCGCCGAGGCCCGCAAAGGCGGGCACGAAGTAGACGTCGCCGCTGTCGGGCACCGCGGCGGCAAGCGCCTCGACCTGCGCCGCGTCGTCGATGATTCGCAGGCCGTCGCGCAGCCATTGCACCGCTGCACCGCCGATGAAGACGCTGCCCTCCAGCGCGTAGGTGAGGGTGCCGTCACGTTGCCACGCGACCGTGGTCAGCAGGCGCCGCTGCGATGCCACCGGCTCCTCGTCGGTGTTCACCAGCATGAAGCAACCGGTGCCATAGGTGCACTTGGCGGCCCCGGGGTGGAAGCACAGCTGCCCGGCGAGCGCCGCCTGCTGGTCGCCGGCGACGCCGGCGATCGGTAGCCCGGCGATGAGGGAGTCCACCGCGACGTCGGCGATCTTGCCCGACGAGTCGACGACCTCGGGGAGCAAGGCCCGCGGGACGTCGAACAGCTCGAGCAGCTCGTCGTCCCAGGTCGCCCGGTGGATGTCCCAGAGCATCGTGCGAGAGGCGTTCGAGGCGTCCGTTGCGTGCAGCGCGCCGCCGGTGAGCTTGTAGAGCAGCCAGCTGTCGATGGTGCCGAAGGCGAGCTCACCAGCCGCGGCGCGGTCGCGGGCTCCTTCGATGTTGTCGAGCAGCCAGGCGATCTTGCTGGCCGAGAAGTAAGCATCCGGCACCAACCCGGTGCGCTGCTGCAGCATCTCGCCGCGGCCTTCCCTCCGCAGACGCTCGATGGCGTCGGCGGTGCGACGGTCCTGCCAGACGATCGCGTTGTGCAACGGCAGGCCGCCGGCGCGCTCCCACAGAAGGGTGGTTTCGCGCTGGTTGGTGATGCCGACGGCGGCAACGTCCGCAGGCCCGGCATCGGCTCGCCGCATCGCCTCTTCCGCTACACCGATCTGGGTCCGCCAGATCTCGCCGGGATCATGCTCGACCCAGCCGGGGCGTGTAAAGATCTGCTCGAACTCACGTTGTGCCATGGCCGCGACGTTGCCGGCGTGGTCGAACAGCAGCGCGCGCGAGCTGGTGGTTCCTTGATCCAGCGCCAGGACGAAGCGTTTGCGCGCCATCGAATTCCCTCTGCGGTGTGGTGGCGTGCCGCGCCCCGCCTTGCTCTCATCCGCAAGGCATACGCGACGAGCCCCGAGCGTTCACTGCTGCCCGCCGAATACGGCGCGAGCGTCGCACGGATTCGTCCTTGTGCCAAACAGGGGATGCTTCGCGCGCGCCCGAGCGACTAGAATTGTTGCGCTCGCGGGGGCAGAGTCTTTTCTGAGCGCAATCGGAGGGCGTCGATGTTCGAGGTAACGGTCAAGCTGGGCGACAGGCTGGTAACCAAGTATCGTGGCCAAGGGCAGACCAACATCGGCCGCGATCCCGGCTGCGAGCTCATGCTCGACAACCTCGGTGTTTCCCGTCGCCATGCGCAACTCCGGGAGGTTGCGGACCACTTCGTGATCGAGGACAAGAACTCGACCAACGGCGTCTTCATCAACGGCCGGCGCATTTCGTCGGCCGCCGAGGTGACGCCGGGCGACGAGATCAAGATCGGAAAGTTCATCCTCAACGTTCAGCCGGCGGTGGAAGAGCCGCGCTCGGCGTCGTCCTTCGATATCAATCAGACCATTGCGGTCGAGGGCATGGCTGTGCCCGGCGCGAAGCACGAGGAGCCCCCGTTCGTCGCTTCGGTGACGCGCGACGTCTATCACAAGGTGGGCTGCAACTGGATCAAGGCGACACCGCCGAGCTACAAGGTCTTCTACCACTCGCAGGAAGAAGCCGTGAAGGCAGGCAAGCGTCCGTGTCGCACCTGCTTTGCGCAGGTCGAAAGCTTCTAGCGCTCGCGCCCCTATCCGCTTCGATGCCGGTCACGCGGACGATTGTCGAGTGCCCGCGTATTGGCAATCCACCCGCGCGACGGATTAGGATGGAGCGTACAGCCTTCCCGATCCCCGGAGTCCGAGCTTGCAAAGGCCCGTAGTCATCGCCATTGCGATCATCGTCGCGCTGGTGCTCGCCGTCGTCGTCTACATGAGCTTCAGCGGTGACGAGCCTGCCCCCGAGCCGGCGCCCCCGCCGACAACCATGCCGGCACCGATCGAGACGCCGCCCCCGGAGCCAGAGCCGGCGCCGATCGTGTTGCCGCCGCTCGAGGAGAGCGACCCGATGCTGTTGAGCATGATCGAAGGGTTGTCGGCTCACCCACGCCTCGATGATGTGGTCGACATCGACGGCATCGCTCAGACGTTCGTGTTGGCGGTCGTTTCCATCGCCAACGGCGAAAGCCCGCGTGGTCCGCTCGAGTACCTGGCGCCGGAGGCCGATTTCGCCATCGCCGAGCGCGATGGTCGGGTGGTCATCGATCCGGCGAGCTTCGAGCGCTACACGTGGATCACCGGCGTGTTCTCGTCGATCGACGCCACCGGCGCCGCCGAGATGTACGACCAGCTCGAGCCTTTGTTCGACGAGGCGTATCACAAGCTGGGCTATCCCGATGGGCGCTTCCGCGACGCGCTCGATGCGGCCATGAACCTGCTGGCAGCCACCCCGGTGCCGGAAGGTTACGTCGAGGTGCGGCGGGGCAACGTCCTGTGGGAGTTCCGCGATCCGGCCCTCGAGGCGCTGAGCCCGCCGCAGAAGCACCTGCTGCGCATGGGGCCGGCCAACGCCCGGCTGGTGCAGTCCAAGATCCGCGAGATTCAGGCTGCCCTCGGCCGCTGACGCCCCCCCTCACGCCGTCTTGGCGAAAGGGTGCCCTTTATCCCCGCTCGGCTCGCGACTAATATGACCGTTCCCTCACAACACCGAACCCGGAGACCTTGTATGCATTCCCTGACCAGTGAGAGTAGTTGGCTGCAGCGTCTGGCCCTGGGCTTTGCCCTGCTGCTGATCGTGGCGCCGGTGGCCGCCTGTGCCGGCGGCACCGAAGACTCGGCATCGTCCGAGCAGGCTGCAGGTGCGGCGATGGACAATGCCGAGGGCAATGCCATGGATCACGCCGAAGGCGAAGCGATGGACCACGGCGAAGGTGGCGAGGCGATGGACCACGAGATGGGCATCGACCATACCCACCCGGCGGGTGACGAGACGCCCAGTCGCGCGGAAGAAGAAGGCCGCGACGAGTACTCCAAGCCGCTCGAGGTGTACGCATTCGGTGGCATCGGCGAAGGCGACACAGTTGTCGACATCGGCGCCGGGCCGGGCTACAACACCTATTTTCTGTCCCAGGTTGTCGGCGACTCCGGTACGGTCTACGCGGTCAGCGGCAACGAGGGGCTCGCAGCGCGCATCGAGCACGGCGACATGGCGGGAACGACCAACGTGATCATTCCCGAGAACGCCGCGGCAGTACCCGATGGCGTCGCGGATCACGTGCTGATGGTGCGCGAGTTCCACCTCGCGGGCGATGCCAGTGAGTTTCTTTCCGAGATCGACCGGATGCTCAAGCCCGGCGGCGGCGTCACCCTGGTCGAGGTGCGCTCCAACGATCGCAACACGTACGATGCCGACACCCACCGCAACGGTGAGGATCTGGTGATCCAGCAGTTCGAGTCGGCCGGTTTCGAGCTCGTCGGCGAATCCGACATGCTGCGGCGCGACGACGACGACTACAGCGCGTACGGCGGGCCCACCGGGATGCGCTACATCACCGACCGGATGCTGCTGACCTTCCGCAAGCCCGAGTAACGCGGGGCGCCACGCCGCCCGCGGGCAGGACATGAAATAACCGGGGACGCCCCGTTGCCGGGCGTCCCCGGAGAGGGAGCGGCGTCACGCGTGTTGCGGGGCGCCGCTGCGCTGGCAAACTCGGTTCGTTCTCCCTCAGCCCTGCGACAAGGCAATTGCTCGCTCGAGCCAGTGCAGGTATGCCTCGTTCGCCGAGGCGTAGTCGGCGAAAACCTGGTTGTGGAAGCGGTCGCGCATGTGGCCCTCGCCGACCGCTACCTCGGCGTCCTGGATACCGTCGACGCCGACGTCGGAGACATACTGCGAGCCGAGGTCGAGGCGCATCACGCTCAGCAGCGCATCGAACGCTTCGGCGTAGTTACCGGCCGCGATCGCGCTGTCGATCACCTGCTGCTCGTCGTCGAACTCGCTGACGTTACGGAAGGTGATCGAGTAGGCGCGCACCTCCCTGATGTCGGCATATGTCGAGATGTAGAAGGCAAGATACGTCCGTTCCAGATCGTCCTTGAAGACGACGGATCTCTGGTCGCCGGTCGGAACCTGCGCGAAGACCTGATCGACCATCGTGGCGACCTTGTCGGGGGCGGTTTGGCTTGCCGGTGCTGCCAGGCTGGAGCCTGCCACCCCAACAACGAGAAGCACGATGCCGATCATTCTGGCGCTGGGAAACGCTTTCATTGCTTACGGCTCCCGGTGGGCTGTTGGGTGTGGACAGCACAATTATACAATAACTCGATAAGAATATCTGCTTTCATCGGGGCGTCGGTCCTGGAACGGCGGCGTTGCCGGTGGGCCGTCAGCGGGGCAGGCGATACCGTCCCGAGGTACCTTCGCCGAGCGCCGCAGCGATCGCCATTAGCAGCGGAAACAGCGCCGCCCACAACCCGGCCAGCACCGCGAGGCTGAGCCCCGGGACGGGGTTGAACGCTACCGCGCCGAGCCGTTCTCCCGCCCAGAAGGCCGCCGGTCCGCCGATCAACCCGAACACAGAGCACTGTAGATACCGGCCGGCGAGCCAGTGGAAGCCGTAGCGCAAGGTGGTGGAGAACAACATCCACACCACCCCGATCCAGATCGGCGCCAGCCAGGGAGCTGGCTGCCCGGTGGCGAACACCAGCAGCCCGGCGGCAGTCTGCACGCTGTCGACGGTGTAGCCGATGGCGGTGACGGCGAGCAGGATGCGCAGTTCGATCCCGGGCCGTACCGCCGCGGCTACATGGCACGCGGTCAGCACGATGCCGACGGCGGCGCCGGTCTGCCAGTGACCCCACGCCGCGCCCATGACGCACGCCAGCCAGCCAGCGTAGTAGGCGAGCAGGTTGACGACGAGCGGCAGGCGACGGGTGGTGGCATCCATCGTCCCATTGTGCGGGCGCGCGCGGCGTCGGGCCAGCACCATCGACCGGTGGCGGTTCACACCGGCAGGCGCAGCAGGTACCATGGGGGGCCCGCGAGCGCAGACGCCTCGCGGCTGGGCTCAGCTCCTGTCCCGACTCCTCGGCGCTCCATGGCCGCCGAACCTGGCGAGGTAGACCGATGCACGTACGTCGTTTCGTAGCCTTTCTCTCGATTGTCGCCCTGGCGCTGGTGGTTATCGCCTCCGCCGACGTGTCCGCGCAGCAGTGGACGCCGATGAAGCGCGGCTCCGACAACATCGAGGTCGTCTCGCACATCCCGCTGGGGCCCAAGCTGAGCGTGTCGGACATCGAGATCATGCAGGAGATGGATCGTCCCTACGCCTTCGTCGGCCGCATGGTCTACGGCTACGAGGGCGACAAGGGCGTCGATATCATCGACCTGTCGGACGAGCGTCGCCCCAAGGTGATCTACCGCTGGCGCATCGAGAACCAGGACCTGCACCTCGGTACCGGCGGCATGGACGTGAAGTACTTCAAGTGGAACGACCGCTACTACGTGGTGCAGTCGCTCCAGTTCCGTCAGGGCGGTCCGGACGCCGACATGGGCGCGGTAGTGCTCGATGTCACCGGCCTGCCGGATCCCAGCACCGTGCGCGAGGTGGCGCGCATCCGCACGCCGCAGGATCCGGGCGGTTTCCACAACATCTTCATCTACAAGCACAGCAATGGCCGCGTCCTGCTGATCTCCACCGGCGGCCCCTACGCCAAGGTGCACGACCTCGGCTACGTGGTCGAGGGCCGCCAGGACGAGGCACTGGTGGCGACCATTCCGGTCGGTCCGGACTGCGACGGTCGTTGCGGCTACCACGACATGTACGCCGGCTTCCACCCCGACACTCAGACCGACCGCTTCTACGGCGGCGGCACCGGCGGTTACTACGTCTATGACATCACCGACCTCGAGAATCCCAAGATGATCGCGTCGCTGACCGGGATCACGGGGGTGAGCTACGGCCACACCTTCACGCCGACGCCGGACGGCCGCTACGTCATCGCCGAGACCGAGTACCAGTACGCTCCGCTGCGCATTTTCGACCTGCAGCCGGCGCTCGACGGCGAGCGCACGAACATCAACCGGCCGATCTCGGCGTGGACCGCCGACTGGCAGAACCTGGTGCACAACCACGAGGTGCGTTGGCCCTACGTGTTCGTCTCCGGCTACAACGACGGTCTGCAGGTATTCAACATGATGGATGCCGATAACCCGGTGACGGTGGCCTACTACGACACCTACATCGGAGGGCCGGCGTATCCCGACCGCCCGGCGATGTTCAACGGCGCCTTCGGCGTCGATGTGCGCAACGCCGACGGCCTCATCGTCGTGTCGGATATGAACACCGGCTTCTGGGCCTTTCGCATGGACGGTTTCCTCGGCTGGGACGGCCCGTCGTGGGGCATGCCCGACATCTCCAGCGCGCAGAAGTGGGACGTGGGACCGGTCGGAGGGGGTCAGCAATGATCTTCGCGCTGGCGCTCGCCGCGGCCGTGGTCGCGCCGGTGTCCGGCGCGCTGCCGCTGCCGGGCGCCGTTCCGGTGAGCCTGTCCTGCTCCGGGGTGAGCGCGCCCGCGGAGGGCGCGGCCGATTATTACGCCATCGAGTTGGTGCCCACCGGGCGCGTGCCGGGCACGCGCCTTTCCAAGGGCGTTGCCTATCAGACGGCGGCGGCATCGCCGTTCTTCGGCGTCGCCCTCGCGCCCACCGGGGAGTACCTGCAGGACCTCGACATCCAGATCGAGGGATTGCGCCCGCCGCCGAACGGCGCCTACGTTGCCTGGGTGACCGACACCGACGTGGCGCAGATCGTCCGTCTCGGCGTGCTCGACGCGAACCTGCAGGTGCGGGGACAGGTGCGCTGGAACAAGTTCCTCGTCGTCATCACGCGCGAGCCGAGCAACCAGCCGACCGACACCTGGCAGGGACCGATCATCATGCGCGGCATGTCGCGCTCAGGGCGCATGCACACTCTGGCGGGGCACGGTCCGTTTCAGGCGGAGCCCTGCCTCAAATACGGCTTCCGCTGAGCCGGAGCCGGGCCCATTAGCGGGTCGAGGAGCAGAACAAGGTGCTTCGCGTTTTCATGATCGCCCTGGCCGTGTTGCTCACGGCTCCGCGCGCACCGCAGCAGGCGGGCGCGACGGCGCCGCAGCAGCAACAGCAGCAGGGCGGCATGCAGGGGATGCAGCACGAGGGTCACATGATGGGCCCGGTGTCGCCCGACGCTTGGCGCATGCCGCCGATGGGCAACATGCCGATGTTGCCCGGTCTCGATGCCGCCGTGCCGCCGGACGATCCCTACCTGCCGGCCATGGGCATGGATCCCTCTATGTTCCCGCAGGCGGTACCCAACGAAGTGCTCGACCTGCAGGACGGTGACGAGATCGAGCTCGCCGCGACGCTGGTGCGGCGTCGGATCGCCGGCCGAGAGTACGTCATGTACGGCTACAACGGGCAGTATCCCGGGCCGCTGATCCGCGCGCCGCAGGGCGCCACCATCGTGGTGAATTTCACCAACGAGATCGAGCTGCCGACGACGGTTCACTGGCACGGGCTGCGCCTCGACAACCGCTTCGACGGCGTACCGGACATCACCCAGGCTCCGGTCGAGCCGGGCGAGAGCTTCCGCTACGAGGTGCATTTCCGCGACTCCGGCATCTACTGGTACCACCCGCACATGCGCGAGGACATCCAGCAGGACATGGGCCTGTACGGCAACATGATGGTGGCGCCGCCGAACGACGACTACTACGGTCCGGTCAACCGCGAGGAAGTGGTCATTCTCGACGACATCCTCATGGATCAGCACGGCCTGATGCACTACGGCGCCAGCACCCCGACGCACGCGCTGATGGGGCGTTTCGGTAACGTCATGCTGGTGAACGGCGCGACCGACTACACCCTCGACGTAAAGCGTGGCGAGGTGGTGCGCTTCTTCCTCACCAACGTCGCCAACTCCCGCACCTTCAATGTCACCTTCGGCAACGCGCAGGTGAAGGTGGTCGCTTCCGATGTCAGCAAGTTCGAGCACGAGCAGTGGGTCGACAGCGTAGTCATCGCGCCTGCCGAGCGTTACGTCGTCGACGTCCGGTTCGCCGATCCGGGCGAGGTGCTGATCGAGAACACCATCCAGGCGATCGACCACTTCCGCGGCGAGTTCTACCCGCACGTCGATCTGCTCGGGCGGGTGTTCGTCAGTGAGGATCCGGTCCGCGAGGATCTCGTCGAGGCGTTCGGCGCGCTGCGCGAGAACGAAGACGTGGAGGCGGACATCGAGGCCTACCGCGAGCAGTTCGACCGCGCCCCCGACATCGAGCTCGAGGCTACGGTGCGCATCAATGACCTGCCGCTGCCCATCGTGCTGTCGATGGAGTTCGAGCGCAATCTGTACACGCCGCCGATCGAGTGGAACGACACCATGCCGATGATGAACTGGCTGTCGACCGGCAAGCAGGTCACCTGGATCCTGCGCGATCGTGCGACCGGCGCCGAAAACATGGACAACCACTGGCGTTTCAAGGTCGGCGACGTGGTCAAGATCCGCATCTTCAACGACCCGGAATCGATCCACCCGATGAACCATCCGGTGCACATCCACGGCCAGCGCTTCCTGGTGACGCAGATCGACGGCGTCGCCAACCCCAATATGGTGTGGAAGGACACCGCCATCGTACCGGTAGGCTCGACGGTTGATTTTCTCGTCGAGATCACCAACCCGGGCGACTGGATGATGCATTGCCACATCGCCGAGCACCTGCACGCCGGCATGATGCTCGCGTTTCACGTCGACGAGTAAAGCGCGCGGCCCTCGGCGCTCCCGCACTTCGTAAAACGTCCGCCGGTCCCGTTACCCACGGGGGACGTAGGACTGTGCAAGGGGTGCGGTGATGGCTTTTCACATTCTGGTGGTCGACGATGATCCGGACGTGCGCGACGTGCTGACGCGGGTTTTGCGCCGGCGCGGCTATGTGGTGGAGAACGCCGCTGACGGGGAGGAGGCGCTCGCCGCGGTGCGCGCCCACGACCCCGATCTCATGGTGCTCGACGTGTACCTGCCCAAGCTCAGCGGGCTCGAGGTGCTCCACGCAATCCAGCGCGAGGATCTGCACACCCGCACCATCGCCGTCTCGGGGATCCCCGACGACGAGATGGTGCGCAACACCGAGCAGCTCGGTGCGGTGACCTTCCTCGCCAAGCCGTTCGATTTTCCGGTACTTACCGAGGAGATCGCCGCCAACCTGGTGGCCGCTGCGCGAGCGGCCGACGTCGAATCCGGAAAACCTGCAAGCCGGCGCAGGCTGCGCGCAGTCTGAGCGCGCCGCAGCTCGGCCATCCGTTGCCGCTAAACCGTCGTCTGCGTTCCCAGGCGTAACAGAATGGCGTGATGCAGGTGCTCGACGTCGATCGGCTTGGACAGGTGATCGCTGGCGCCGAGGCGCAGGGATTCACGCGCGTCGATGGTGTCGGCGCAGCCCGACATGGTGAGTATCAGCTCCACGGCGATCTCCATGTCCAGCATGCGGCGAAGGAGGTCGTGGCCGTTGAGGCGCGGCAGGTAGAGGTCGAGCAGCATGACGTCGGGGACCTCCTGCGTCAGCAGGCCAAACGCCTCCTCGCCGTCCGCTGCGGTGCGCACCTCGAAACCGCGCTTGGCGAGATATCGGCTCAGCAGCCCCCGGATTCCCGGCTGATCCTCGACCACCAGGATCGTGTGTGGGCGAGCAGGTCGCTCTTCGATCTTCGCGCTGCCCGCCGCGATGGGCAGGGCCTCGAGCGGTGTGTCGAACTCGAGCCCCAGGAGCGTCCCGTCGGTGCAGCGCTGGCTGCGCCGCACCTCGGCCCCCACCGTGTTGCGGGCGCCGTGTCCGATGGCAAGTGGAAAGCGCGCGATGCAGCGGGTGCGGGCGGCGAGCTCGTGATCGGTGATGACGGCGCACCCGCCTCGACTCATATCGTGCGTTGTGCCGTTGAGGTTGCCGCCGTAAGCTCGCTCTTCGCGGCCATCGGCGACGATCGTCAGGTGCACCGGTAGCTCGAGCCCGGTGCGCGGAAAGCTACGTCGCTCCTGCATATCCCACTCGTCGGTGGCGGTCGTGTCCCTCACATCGACAACGTCGCGTCGGTCGGGGCGTTCGAGCATACAGGGAGATGATAGGCAACGACGACGCGTCATCGAAGATCAAACCGCGCCCGTGGGCGCTTGCTGCAACTCACGCATTCCAACAAGATGGCACCCATGCGCGTTAGAAGACAGAAGCAACAAAAATGCTCCGGCGCTCGCAAGGCAGCGGGCGGCGTCCGCAGTGCCGCCGTATGCCTGGCGGCGGTGCTGGTGGCTACCTCCTTGGCCATCGGCTGCGCCGGCGCCGGCGATGCCACCGGGAGCCGTGGCGCGGTCGACGGCAGGGCGCTGAGCACCGCCACCTACGTTGGCCGGCAGCGCTGCGCCGCGTGCCACGCGGAGCAGGAGGCGGGCTGGCGCGGCTCCGATCATGATCGGGCGATGGAGGTGGCCGCGCCGGGCAGCGTTCTCGGTGATTTCGACGACGCAATCTTCGAGCACGACGGTCGCCGCGAGCGGTTCTTCCGCCGCGGCGATGAGTTCTGGGTCGAACTCAGCGAGTCGGATGGCACCACGCGCGAGCTCCCGGTGGCCTTCACGTTCGGCGTCCGGCCGTTGCAGCAGTACCTGATCGGCCTTCCCGACGGGCGCTATCAGGCGCTCGACGTGGCCTGGGACGTCCGCCCGCAGGCGGATGGCGGGCAGCGCTGGTTCTACCTGCGCCCTGGCGAAAGCCCGCCTCCCGGCGATCCGCTGCACTGGACCGGTGTGGCGTACACCTGGAACACCATGTGCGCCGATTGTCATTCGACCGACCTGCGCAAGAACTACGACGCGGACAGCGACAGCTACGCAACGACGTACGCAGAGATTGACGTCTCCTGCGAAGCCTGCCACGGGCCGGGCTCGGCGCACAGTGAATGGGCGCGTGCCCGCCCGCAGGATACGGCGACCGCCGGTCAGCCGGATCCGCCGGCGCGCGACGCCGCGATGAGCGCCGCCGAGATGGGCCTTCAGGTCGACTTCCCGCGCATTGTCGACCATTCCTGGGAGATCAACCCGGACACCGGGCTGGCGCGGCGCGAGCCACCCGGCGCGCCGGCCTACGATGTCGAGCTCTGCGGTCGCTGCCACGCCCGCCGCGCCGACATTGCCGAGGACTACCGCTTCGGAGCGCCGGTGAGCGATTTCTATCGCGTGTCGTTGCTCGACGAGGGCCTGTACCACGCCGATGGCCAGATCCGCGACGAGGTGTTCGTGTACGGCTCATTCCTGCAGAGTCGCATGTACCAGAGCGGGGTCGGTTGCTCCGATTGCCACGACCCGCATGGTCTGGAGACCTATAACGCAGGCAACGCGCTGTGTAACCGGTGCCACCTGGGCTCCAAGTTCGACACTCCGGAGCACTACCACCACGAGGTCGGCACCCCGGGAGCAGGTTGCGTGGACTGCCACATGCCGACCACCACCTACATGGTGGTCGATCCGCGCCGCGACCACAGCTTCCG
>JASFRZ010000034.1:0-19461 GCA_050114655.1 Acidobacteriota bacterium | reverse complement strand
GAGAGCCTGATGGCCTACGCGCTGGGGCGCCGCACCGAGTACTACGACATGCCGACGGTGCGCCGCATCGTGCGGCAGGCGGAGCAGAACGACTATCGCATCTCTTCCTTCATCCTCGGGGTCGCCGCAAGCCCGGCGTTTCGCACGGCGCAAGCCGAGCCCACCG
The DNA here is from genome assembly GCA_050114655.1 of Acidobacteriota bacterium. Classification (GTDB taxonomy): domain Bacteria; phylum Acidobacteriota; class UBA890; order UBA890; family UBA890; genus JASFRZ01. Next base: position 19,295 of record JASFRZ010000034.1, on the reverse strand, counting down.
ATCCCGTGGATGCCGAGGGGCACTAGCTACAAGAGACACGGCAAGCGAGACACAACCCAGGAAGCATCGGAGGGCTGACGGATGATCATCACCAGGAAGCACATCTCTCGACGCACCATGTTGCGCGGCATGGGTGTGGCGATCGGAGTTCCGCTCCTCGACGCCATGGTCCCCGCGTCTCGCGCTTTCGGCTCGACATCCTCCGGACAGTCCGCCGCCAACAACACCCGCATGGTGTGCATCGAGCAGGTGCACGGCGCCGCCGGCTGCAACGAGTGGGGCGCGGAGAACTTCCTGTGGGCGCCCGAGAAGATCGGTCGCGGTTTCGACCTGACGCCGAGCAGTCTGCGACCGCTGGAGCCGTTTCGTGACTATCTGACCGTCATCAGCAATACCGATTCGCGCATGGCCGAGGCCTTCACTCCCGAGGAGATCGGCGGCGATCACTTCCGCTCCAGCGCGGTGTTCCTGACCCAGGCGCGCCCCAAGATGACGCAGGGCTCCGACGTGCACGCCGGGACATCGTTCGATCAGATGTACGTCAAACATCTCGGCGACGCCACGCCCATCCCTTCGATGCAGCTTTCCATCGAGCCGGTCGACCAGGCCGGCGGCTGTGCCTACGGCTACGCGTGCGTCTACACCGACACCATCAGCTGGTCGGCGCCCGACGTTCCGCTGCCGATGGTGCGCGACCCGCGTGCGGTGTTCGAGCAACTCTTCGGCGCAGGCGGCACGCCGGAGCAGCGCGCCCAGCGCCGTGCCACCGATCGCAGCATCCTCGACTGGGTGATGGAAGAGATGACCGGTCTGCGCCGCGACCTCGGCCCCACGGACCAGCAGCGGCTGGACCAGTACGTCGACAACATCCGCGAGATCGAGCAGCGCATCCAGCGCATCGAGGAGCGCAACATGAGCGGCGAGCCGCGCGAGCTGCCCACCGCGCCCGCCGGGGTTCCCGACTCGTTCGACGAGCACGTCAAGCTGATGTTCGACCTGCAGCTTCTCGCCTTTGAGGCCGACCTGACGCGCGTGTTCTCGTTCAAGTTCGGCCGTGACGGGTCGGGCCGGGTTTACCCGGAGAGCGGCGTCGACGCCGGATTCCACAATGCCTCGCACCACGGTGGTCGCCCGGATCGGGTCACCGACTACTCGAAGATCAACGAGTACCACGTGTCGCTGCTGCCGTACTTCATGGAGAAGCTGCAAGGCACCGTGGAGGGAGACAGCACACTGCTGGACAACACGCTCATCGTGTACGGCTCACCGATGGCCGATTCCAACCTGCACAACCACCGGCGCTGTCCTTTGATCCTGCTCGGTGGCGGTGAGCAGTTGCATCAGGGCGACCTCCACCTGAAGGCGGAGGATGCGACCCCGATGGCGAACGTGTTCCTCAGCCTGCTGCACAACCTCGGCATGGAGGAACTCGAGCAGTTCGGTGACAGCAACGGCGAGTTCTCGCTCGCCGCGCCGACGGAGACCGTCTAGCCCGGAGGAAGACGATGCGCATCAACCCGCACGGCGGAGCGCTCGGGGCGCTGGCCCTGCTGCTGGTACTTGCCGTGGCGACGCCCGGAATCGCTTCGGACGCGCCGGTTGCCGACGCCGCGATGCGCGGCGACACGGACACCGTGCGCGCGCTGCTACGCGACGGTGCCGACGTCAACGCTGCGCAGGGCGATGGCATGTCCGCCCTCCATTGGGCAGCACAGAACGGCGACGGCGACATGCTCGAGGTGTTGCTGTACGCCGGTGCCAACGTCGGCGCCACCACACGCCTCGGTGGTTACACACCCCTGCACCTGGCCGCACGCGCGGGAATGGGTGCCACGGTTGCCGGGCTGCTCGAAGCAGGCGCCGACGCCGGCAGGTATACGGATACCGGTGTCACGGCGCTGCACCTCGCTGCGGAAGCGGGAAGCGTCGCCGCAGTCAGCGCGTTGATCGAGGCCGGTGTCGACGTCGACGTGCGCGACCAGGGTGCCGAGCGCACGCCCCTGATGTTCGCCGCCGCGTACAACCGGCTCGATGCGATGCGTGTCCTACTCGATGCCGGAGCCGACGTGTCTCTGCAAACACGCGTCATCGACTACGTCGAGCGCTCGCGTGAGGATACCCGGGACCGACAGCGCCGCGAGCGCATCGTGGAGGCGGGCAAGGACCCCGAGCCGCGCGCCGCGCGCGGCGGCGGGCGCCAGCCGGCAGCGCGTGCCGGGCAGGCGCAGCAAGCGAACGACCCTGACGATCCCCCGGCGCGTGGCGGCCAGCGCGGTGCCCGGGCACAGCAGCCGCCCGATCCGGACCTCACGCCGGATCGTCGTCCCGGCGCCACCACGCCCCCCGACCCGGATGATCCGCCCGGGACGCCGAGGCGGCAGGGACCGCCCGACCCCGACATTCCGGACGAGCCCGACGACAGCGTGTCGCCGCCCGATCGCAACGTGCCGCGGGCGCTCAATTCAACCGAGCAGATCGGCAAGCAGGGCGGCTTTGCCGCGATCCACTACGCCGCCCGCGACGGTCACTACGAGGCCGCGCTGATGCTGCTCGACGCCGGCACCGATATCGACGTACGCAGCGGCGGTGACGGGTCGACGCCGATGCTCACCGCGGTGATCAACGGTAACTTCGATCTGGCCAAGGAGATGCTCGACCTGGGCGCCGATCCCAACCTGGTCAGCGAGGATGGTGCCGGGCCGCTGTTCGCCGTGATCAACAACGAGTGGCAGCTTCGCACCTGGTACCCGCAACCCACTGCCGGGCAGCAGCAGCAGATCTCCTATCTCGAGCTCATGCGCGCGCTGCTCGACGCCGGTGCCGACCCCAACCAGCGTCTCGCCCAGCACATCTGGTACGCGGCCTATAACGCCGGGAGGATGGGGGTGGAGTTCGCCGGCGCGACGCCTTTCTGGCGTGCCGCATACGCCTGCGACGTGACCGCCATGAAGCTGCTGGTGGAGTACGGCGCCGACCCCAACATCTCGACCATGAAGCTGGCCTCGAGCCGCGGCGGCCGCGGCGGTGATGATGATGACGAGGATGACCCCTCGGGCATGCCCCCCGTGCCGCCCGGCGGCCCGCATGTGCATCCGCTACTCGCCGCCACCGGCGTCGGCTTCGGCACCTCGCGCGTCGGCCAGCAGCACCGCCACGTGCCCGACGGCTGGCTGCCCGCCGTGCAGTACCTGGTCGGCGAACTGGGCGTCGACGTCAACGTGCGCGACGCCGATGGCTACTCGGCGATCCACAACGCCGCGTCGCGGGGTGACAACGAGGTGATCCAGTACCTCGTCGACCACGGTGCCGACGTGACCTTCGTGTCCCGCCGCGGCCAGACCACGGTGGACATGGCTAACGGCCCGCAGCAGCGCGTCAACCCGTTCCCCGAGACCATCGCACTGCTCGAGGGCCTGGGCGCCATCAACAACCACAACTGCATCGGCTGCTAGCGCGGGATTCGCGGGGAAGGCGGCTGCGCCCGCTCGCTTCGCCGTCCCCGCGAATTCCGCGCCAGGGATCGGGCGAGGGCAAGGCGACGACGGGTGGATCAGACTTGGGGAATTCCGGCGGCGCGGGCGGCCGCGAGCCAGCCCTCGGCGGTGTGTGCCCAGCTGAACTTGCGCGCCTGCTTCGGGCCGCGCCGTGCGAGCTCCTGGCGGGCGGCTGCGTCGCGCGTCAGCTCGACCAGGGCATCGGCCCAGGCCGACACGGACTGCGGCCGCAGCAGCCGCCCGGCCTCGCCGAGGGTCTCCGGCAGGCCGCCCTCGTCGGCGGCCAGCGCGGGACAACCGCTCGCCAGGGCTTCGATGAGCGGTAACCCAAAACCCTCGTAGCGACACGGGTAGCAGAAGATGTCGGCTCGTCGGTAGGCGGCGGCGAGCATTTCCGCCGAGGCGAAGCCCCGCAGCAGGACGGCGTCGGCGACGCCCAGCTCGCTCACCAGCCGTTGCAGCGCTGCATCCTCGGGACCCGCGGGGCCGAGAAGCAGGAGCGGCGGCACATCGCCGTCAATGGTGCGGGCGGCGGCGTACGCGCGCAGCAGGAAGGCGACGTTTTTTCTGCGCTGCCGCCTGCCGACGTAAAGACAGAAGCGATCGGGCAGCGCACTCCGCGGTATAGCATTTCCTGGGCCATCCGTCGCGGCGACTCCGGGGGCGTTGGCTGGGCTCATTGCCGATGGCGGCGCGAGCGGAACCACGTGGATCTTGCCGATAGCGTCGGGATACGCGGCCGCGAGGTTCCGCGCCGTCCACGCTGACGGCACCATCACCGCTGCGGCGCGCCCCACCGCCCAACCGGTGGTCCCGCGAAGTCGTATCGCCATGGCGCGCGGCAGCAACCCGGGGGCGTCCAGGAAAGAAGTGTCATGGATGGCGATGGTCACCGGGCAAGGACTGCGCGGCGGGCCGACGTACTGAAAGTGGGCGAAGTCGGGCCGGTCGCGCCGCAGCGCCGAAGGCAACTCGACCAGCAGTCGGCGCAATGAGCCGCGGGAGCGCAACCGGTGATGCAGGACAGCGAGCCTGCCGGGGTCCGGGGTGGGCGCGTCACGCGACAGATACAGGACAACCTCGCCGTCATAACCGATCCTCGCCAGCCCTTCCAGCAAGCCGAGGACGTACGATTCGTTACCGCCGGCCCGTCTGCCCAGCGTGTGTCCGTCGATCGCGATGCGTGGCGGGCGCGTGCTCATCCGGCGAGAGCGTGGTGCGCCGAGCGCTTCATGAAGGCGATCATCCGGTCGCGCTGGACACGGTCCCGCCGGCGCGCGGAATGCGCCAGCGCGCGCAGCGCGAAGCCGCTGCCGCCGATGGTATGCAGCAGGCGCCGGAGGCGCGGCGAGTGCAGGCGGTAGTAGAGATCGAGGCCGTCGAGCCAGGCGCAATCGGAAGCGCGGTGCGCACGACCGCGGTCGGCCTGCAGATGCTCGTGCTTCACGCTCACCCGCGGCAGGTAGGCCAACTCCCAGCCACGCTCGCGCAGACGCTTGCCGAGGTCGATGTCTTCGCCATAGAGAAAGAAACGGCCGTCGAAGCCGCCGATCTCTTCGAAAGCGCGTCGTCGGATCAACATACAGGCGGCTGAAAGCCAGTCCACGCCGCGGAAACCCTCCTCGCCCGCGCGGGGCTCCGCGGCCACGAACAGCGAACGCCCGCCTTTGCCCCCGAGCAGGCGTGCCAGCGGCAGTGCCTGGCGCGTGACCGTGGCGACGGTCGGCAGATAGCCGGCCGAGCCGACCTGGGCTGTGCCGTCGGGATTGGTGAGCCTCGGGGCGCAGGCGGCGACGCGCGGGTGCTCGTCGAGGATTCCGGTCATCGCCCGGAAGGCCGCGCGCGTCAGCGTGGCATCGGGGTTGATCAGCAGCAGGTACTCGGCCTTGCCGCTGCGTGCCCCGAGGTTGGTGGCGCGCCCGAACCCCAGGTTCTCGCCGGGTTCGAGGACCACGACTTCGGGCGAAACGGTGACCTCCTCGGGGAGCGGGTCGGGGGCATCGTTGTCGACGATCGCAATCCGCAGTTTGCGGTCGACCGACTTGCGCACTGCGGCGACACTTCGTCGCAGACAATCGGCACCGGTGTAATGCACGATCACCACGTCGAGGGCGTCGCTCACCTCGATCTCCGATCCGCGGGCACACCCTGCTCCGTGACCGTGGGTGCGATGGGCACTCCGGTGCGAGAGGAGGCGAACAACAGCGCCGCGCCGACCACCAGCGTGGGCATCAACTGCAGCGCCTGCCGGTTGCCCGATTGGAGGCGAGGTCGGTGCGGAAACCGGCCTGCCGGGCGCTCTCCGGGATTTGCGGCAGCTGCCGGTATTGCGCGACCCCGGCAAAGATGTCCTGCTGCCCGGTGGTCGCCAGATTCACGCGCGCCGACTGTACGAGGCCGATCGCCCAGAGCGCCACGAGCAGATACACCCAGCAGGGAACTCGGCGCCATGCGGGAATCATCTCGTTCCTTGCACTCGTCGCAGGCGCTGGGTGATGAGCACCATGCCTCCCTTGCTGGCTTCCGGCGGCTGATGGTCGTATAGAGTATACGGACGGCACGCCGGGCGAGGCGAGCAACGGAGCCTGCGGACGGCCCGAGGACCGCAGAAGAGGTCCGGCGAGCACTGCGGGCCGCAGCCGCGGGCTCGTTGCCGCGGAAGAACGGAGGGTGTTGGCAATTGTGTAACCAGACCCGCAGCCTCGCGGCCGCGGTGTGTGTCGCCCCGCTCGCTGGGATCGCCTCCGGTGCCTGCTCGGCGGCCGAGCGGCCCTCGTTGCACGCCGGTCCGACGCGCGGCTACATCGTCATCTCGCGGGACACGCTGCGTGCCGACCACCTCGGCCTGTACGGTTACGAGCGCGATACCAGCCCGTTCCTGGACCGGCTCGCGCAGCGCGTCACGGTCTTCGACCGCGCCATCGTGCAGCTACCTGGCACGCTGCCGTCACACACCTTGAGCGCACCCGATTGCGACTCGCCGGCCCGCCTCGGGGTCAACGAGGACGAGCGCTGCCTGTCGTTCTTCGTCAGCGGCGCCGCCCTCGCGCGCACCCGGCTCTACGATCTGCAACGGGATCCCGCCGCTACCGCCGGTGTTGCCGGCGATCGTCCGCAGCTGTACGCGCAAATGCTCGATGGGTTGGCCGGCCGATCGTTCGAGACTGCAGCTGCGCCCGGGGCGCGGGCGCTCGACGAAGAGCAGTTGCGAAGACTGCCCGCACTCGGTTACATCCGCTGATGATCGAGTCCATGCAGCAGCCTTTGGCAGAGCGCCGACTGCCCCGCGGGTTGCCGGACAGTTGGCGTGAGATCGGGGCCTACTCGCACCTGCTGCGCAATCTGGTGGCGCGCGACCTCAAGCTCAAGTACAAGGGCTCCGTCTTCGGCTTGTTGTGGAGCCTCGCCAACCCGCTGCTCATGCTGGCGGTCTACACGCTGGCATTCCGCTACATCATCCGCGTGCAGGTGGAGAACTTCCCCATCTTCTTCATCGTCGGCTACCTGCCGTTCGTGTTCCTGTCGACGTCGCTGACGCTCGGGGCCACCTGCCTGGTTGACAACGCAGCGCTGATCGCCAAGATCTACTTCCCGCGCCAGGTGCTGCCGTACTCCGTCGTTCTCTCTTCCGCCATCCAGTTCTTGCTGGCACTCGCCTGCCTCGCGCCGGTGCTATGGATCGTCGGGCTGGCGGTGACGCCCGCGCTTATCGCCGTGCCCCTGATCGTTGCCTTGCAGGTGCTGTTCGCGATCGGGCTGGTGCTCGCCCTGTCCGTGGCGCACACGCGCTACCGTGACACGCGCCATTTCCTCGAGATCGGCCTGGTGGTGTGGTTCTGGGTGACGCCGATCGTCTATCCGCTGGAGATGGTCCCGGACCCGCTGCGGATGTTCATTGCCGCCAACCCGATGACTGCCTTCCTGCAGGCGTACCGCGCCGTGTTGCTCGATGGGACGCTCCCTGCTGTGTCGGTGCTCGGCCAGTTGTTCGCGTGGACGGTTGCAGTGTTTCTGCTCGGCACGTTGGTCTTCCGCTCCGCCACCGCGCAGATCCCGGAGATGCTCTGATGATCGAGGCGCGCTCGGTGGCGAAGACGTTTCTGGTGCGGGAGAACTCGCCCAAGGAGCTCAAGGAGCGCGTCGTCGCATGGGTGCGGCGTGAGCACGCCCCCGCGCGCACCATCCAGGCGCTCGACGATGTCAGCCTGGCAGTGGGAGCGGGAGAAGCGGTGGCGCTCATCGGCAACAACGGCGCCGGCAAATCGACTCTTCTGCGCTGCCTCGCCGGGATCTTGCAACCCTCGTCGGGAGTCGTCATGTTGGCCGGACGCCCGACTGCGCTGCTCGACCTGGCGGCGGGGTTTCAGCCGCAGCTCAGCGGGTTGGAGAACATCTTTCTGCTCGCCTCATTGCACGGCATCGGTCGTCAGGCGACCGGCGAGCAGGTCGACTCGATCGTGGAATTCTCCGAGCTGCAGGAGTTCATCGACTTGCCGTTGAAGGTGTATTCCGCGGGCATGATCCTGCGCCTCGCGTTCTCCATCTCGGTGCACCTCGATGCCGACATCCTGCTCATCGACGAGAGCCTGTCGGTGGGCGATCATGACTTTCAGCGCCGCTGTCTCACGCGCATGAACGAGCTGCGCGAAGGCGGCAGCGCCGTCGTGCTGGCGACGCACGACTTCACCACAGCGAAGAAGTTCTGTAGCCGCGCGCTGCTGTTGCACGACGGTCGCCGCGTCGAAGAAGGCTCTCCGGAGGAGGTTTGCAGCGTCTACGAGCGACATTTTGCCGGGGCGTCGGCACGCCTCGGCGGAACGCGGCACGCCGTGCCCGACGCCGCCGAACGAGCCTAGCCGGAAGTGCTGTGACGGTTGAGGCTGAGGCGTGAGGATACTGGTCTGTGGTCTCTGCCCTCTGCCCTTCGAGAACACCCGCACCAGCTTCGGCCCCGGCGTGCGCAGCTGGCAGTTCGCGGCGGCGCTGCGGCGGGCCGGTCACGACGTGCTGCTGGTCGCCCGACGCATTCCGGGAACGTACGACGAAGGCCTGCCCGCTGAGCAGCACTACGAGCACGACGGCGTGCAGATCGTCAGCATTGCCTGGGAGGCAGCCGAGGATCTTGCGCCGCTGCGTCGCGGGCGCGACGACTTCAAGCCCGACGCGCTGGTCGGGGCGACGATCTACGGCTCCTTCGATGCCTGCCGGCTCGACGTCGACGCCCCGGTATGGGCCGATCAGTTCGGCCACGTGATGGCCGAGGCGCAAGCCAAGGCCTACGTCGCCGACAGTAACCGCTACCTGCACACTTTTTGGCAGATGGAGCGGGAGGTCATCGTGCGCGGTGACGTGTTCTCGGCGGTCTCGCGCCACCAGCAGTTCGCCACCATCGGTGAGCTGGGAGCAGTCGGGCGGCTCAGCAAGGAGACGCTCGGCTACCGTTTCGTGCGCCGCATTCCATGCGGATTGGACCCGCGGCCGTTGCGACACGAGCGGACGGTGCTGCGCGGCACTCGCGTGCCGGACGATGCGTTCGTCGTTCTGTGGAGCGGCAGCTACAACACCTGGACCGATGTCGACACCCTGTTCGAGGCGCTCGAGGGGGCCATGGCGGCGAACCCGGATGTGTGGTTCGTGTCCACCGGTGGCGCAGTGGAGGGGCACGACGAGGTCAACTACCCACGCTTCTGCGCCCATGTCGAGGCTTCTCGCTTTCGAGATCGCTTCCTGCTGCTCGGCTGGCTTCCCAAGCAAGAGGTGAGCGACTACTACTTCGAGGCGGACGTCGGCATCAATATTGACAAGTACATGTACGAGGGGCTCCTCGGAAGCAAGAACCGCGTGCTCGACTGGATGCGGGCCGGGCTGCCGGCGCTCATCGGCGACCTCCCCGAGTTGGCTGCGGAGATTGCCGCCGAAGGCATCGGGTTCGTCTTTCCGCTCGGCGATGCCGCGGCGCTGACCGCTGCCGTTCTCGACCTCGCTGCTGACCGCGACCAGGTGCGCAGGGCGGGCCGGCGGGCACGGGAATACGGCGTCCGGCATCTCACCTTCGACCGCACCGCGGCACCGTTGCTCGCCTGGGCCGACGACCCGCAGCCGGCTCCGGATCGCGCGCACCGGCCCGCCCCCGGCTTTCTCGACGATCTCGATCGCCGTCAGGGTGCCCTACCGCGTGCCATCGTCGATCGCGGCTACGACGCCGCCGGACGCGTGTTCGGCAAGCGATGGTTGCGAGCCCTGCAGCACTGGTTGCGCGGCTCGTGAGCCGGGTACCCGCGGCGGTGATCGTCACCTATCGCAGCGGCGGCGTGATCGGCACCTGCCTGCGGCGGCTCCTCGCTTCGGACGTCGAGGTCGAGGTCGTCGTCATCGACAATGCCTCCGGGGATGACAGCGCCGACGTCGCTGCGCGCCACGATGCCGTCACCGTGATCCGCAATGCCGAGAACCGCGGCTTCGCCGCGGCCGTCGTGCAGGGCGTCGCGGCCACTCGCGGCGATCCGATCGTGCTGCTCAACCCCGACACCGAGGTCGAGCCCGATTGCCTGCGGCGCCTCGCCGAGGCGCTCGAAGACACGGACGTCGCCATTGCCGGCTGCAAGGTGCTCGACACCGATGGGCGTACCATCCAGCATGCCGGCGGCGTGATCGGCCCCAACGCGCTCACCGATCACATCGGTCGCGGCGAGATCGATCGCGGGCAGTACGACGACGTGCGCGACGTATCCTACGTGACCGGGGCTGCCCTCGCCGTCGGCCGCCGGGTGTGGGAGGTGCTCGGTGGGCTCGACGTCGGCTACTGGCCCGCGTACTTCGAAGAGTGCGATCTGTGCTGGCGTGCCCGCGCCGCCGGCTATCGCGTCATCATCGAGCCGCGCGCCGTATTGCGGCACCACGAGGCGGCGTCGACGCGTGGAGCAGAGGAGGCTCTGCCGGAGACCTTCTATCGCGCCTACCATCGCAACCGGCTGCGCTTCGCCTTGCGCAACTTCCCGCTCACCCGGTTGCTCGGCGGATTCCTACCCGCGGAGGTGCGCTGGATGCTGGCAGGTAATCACCGCGGTCAGGAAAGGGCCCTGTGGCACGCGTACGGCGCTGCCCTGCGCGAGCTGCCCGCCACCCTGCGTCACCGGATGCGTGCGCCCGCCTCGCCGCCACCGAAGACTTCCTTTTGACGGTGACGCGATCACCGCCGTGTTTCGCTCAGCGGCTGCCGCCGGCGAATGTCGGTGCGAAGAGCTGCACGCCGAGGTGCCGGTGATCTGACGAGGCGCCGCTACGAGCGGGTACGAAGGTCGGCTCCACTTCGATTCTCAGCCGCACGTTGCCGCCGAATCGGTGATCGGCGGCGAGATCCAGGAACACGGTGTACGACGTCGGCCGTGAGATGCGGCGGATGTTGAAGTCGCGGCGGTCGGGGGCGTCGCTGCCCGAGCCGTTGCGATCGAGCGAGATGCGCACGCGGGTGGCCTCTCCGGAACGCAGCGCGGGGTCGACGGTCACCTCGGCGCGCAGTTCCGTTGCGCCCGGCGGAGCCGGCAGCTCCAGCAACGCCAGACCGCCGGTCCAGCGGAAGCTGCGACCCCGGGCATCGGTCTCCTGAGCGTATAGCCCGTAGTTGTATCCCCAACCCTGTGGTGCCGCGAATGCTGGTGACCAGAGCGCGCCGCCGAGGTACATGGCGAGGACGACGGCACACGCCAGTGCCGTGCGCGTGCCGGACAGCACGGGGTGCGCGCTCGGCAGGGTGCCCCCGGCGCTCTGCGTTCGCGGCTGCAGGGGTTCTCCGGACGGCTCTCCCGGGCGAGCGGCGACCACCACCGCGGCAAGCATCGTGGCCCAGAGCGTCTGGCCCGACGCCAGCAGCAGCGGGTGCCCGGTGACGAATGTCGCCACGAAAGCGATGCTGCCCAGCAGCGCGGCGCCCGAAAGCCGCGGGGCGGCAGAGGCGCGTCGCAACCACGCCAGCGTGCCGAGCACGGCGGCGAGTAGCGCGCCGAACGCCAGCAGCCCGACGATGCCCATCTCCGCGAGCACCTGCAGGAAATAGTTGTGTGCGTCGAGATTTCCGGCCGCAGGCCCGATGTACCTCGGCAGCAGCAGCGGGAATCGTCCCAGTCCCACGCCCAGCACGGGGGCGTCGCGCGCCATGTGCAACGCGGCGCTCCACCACACGCCGCGATGCCCGAGCGAATCGGCGAGAGGAATGCGGGGGTCGAGAACGCCGGTCAGCGCCGACACCACGTTCCCGGGGTGATAGGGGACCGGCTCGAAATCGATTAGCACCCGGGCAAACAACGAGGCGACAAGAACGGCTGCCCCGACGGCGAGAAGCCAGCGCGCGCTGCGCCGCCAGCGCATCCGGGCGGGCGACTCCGCGTTGCCGCCACCCGGCATGGCGATCGCCGCCAGGCCGGCCAGTGCGAATCCGCCGATGGCCGCCCGGGACGCGGTCGTCAGCAGGGCAGCGCCGCCGAGCGCGGCCAGCGCAGCGGCGGTTTTGGCCCGCCATCCTTTGCTTGCCACCGCCAGCCCGAGGCACAACAGGATTCCCAGAGCCAGGTATGAGCCGAGCGCGTTGGGATCGTCGAGCGTCGCGTGGCTGCGCGTCAGCGCGGGGTTGATCTCGACCCAGAACGGCAGCAGCCGGAAGCGGGTCAGGTACTGGAACACGGCGAAGGCACCCACCAGGCCGAAGCCGTACGCCCAGGCTCGCAGCACCGAGAGCGATCGTCGCCGTGGGTCGTCGGCGTACAGGCACAGTGCGCGCACCGCCACGTACACCAGTAACCCCTGCGCGATCACCAGGACCGGTAGCAACGGGTACAACGGGTCCCATTGACGGTCGATCGGCCCCAGCAGTCGCAGCGTGTCCCGGAGGTTGTAGCGGAAGACCGGCGAGGCGAGGTCGTTGCTCGCCGCCAGCCCGATGACGCCGGCTCCCACGGCTGCGGCAACGAACACCGCCCACGCCGCGGTGATGGAGTCGAACCAGACCGGAGCGTGCGCGCCGGCGGGCGGCACGGTCCTGCGACGGTAATGCCGGAGCGCCACGACCGCGAGCACCGGCAGCGCCAGGACCGCGACCGGCAACCACGGTTGCGGCGCGAATCCGAGGTAGGCAGGGCCGGCCGGCAACAACGGCATGCACAGGACGACGACGAACAATGCCCTGCCTATTGCCCGGTCGACATCCATGCGCCTCGCCTCGCCGGTGTGCGCGCCAGCCGAAGTACGGGCGGCCGGTGCGGCTCAGTGCGCTCCACGTCCGGAGATGATCGTCGGAACGGTCTGCATGAGGATCTCAATGTCGCGCCAGATGGTCCAGCGGTTGACGTATTCGGTGTCCAGCCGCATCCAGTCGGCGAAGTCGACCTGGCTTCGTCCCGCGACCTGCCAAGGGCCGGTGAGCCCCGGCTTGACGCAAAGCCGGCGCTTTTGCCAGACCTCGTACTGTTCCACTTCGTGCGGCTGCGCCGGGCGCGGGCCCACCAGGCTCATGTCACCCTTGAGCACGTTGACGAGCTGCGGCAGCTCGTCGATGCTCCAGCGGCGCAGGATACGGCCGAGCTTCGTCACGCGCGGATCGTTGCGTGCCTTGAACACCGGCGGCGACATCACGTTCAGCTCCTTCACGTCTTCCAGTCTGCCGTCGGCGTCGTGGTCCATGGTGCGGAACTTGTACATGGTGAACGGCGCACCGTAGCGTCCGATCCGTGTCTGGCGGTAGATCGGACGCCCGCCCGTTGCCACGATCGCCAGCGTCGTGATCACCACCACCGGCGCGGTGAGGAGCAGCAGGACCGATCCGCACAAGATGTCGACGAGGCGCTTGGCGACCACTTCGCCCGGGCGACCGCGCGTGCTGAAGAGAGTCACGATCAGACCGCCGTTGAACTTCCCCACGCCGGTCCGCAACATGCCCGTCTGCTCCCCGTGTATCACCTGTCGTACGCAGATTCCGCGCAGCTGCGCCTCCAACGTCGCGTTGGCGAGCGTGGCCAGTGAGATCTCGAGGGTCGAGAAGATGAGCTCATCGGGGCGCGTCCGGTCGAGTACCTCCTTGTAGCGTGTCAGCTTCTGCGGAGACAGGCTCCCCACGAGGTGGAGGCCGAGAGAAGCGCGCTCGCGGACGATCTTCTCGACGGATCGTGCCGCGTCACCTTCGCCGATCAGCAATGCGCGGCGGCTCTGGCCTCCGCGCCGCCGGATCGCCCAAAGAGCCGACATCACCGCAGCGCGCTCCGCCAGCAGCAGTACCAGCGAAAGGAGGACGAAGGCCAGCAGCGCGACCGGCCAGCCGGTGAGCGCGATGAAGATGGCGAGGACAACCGCACCCGCGACGTGCGCCGCCCCCAGTTGCACGAGGATGCCGCCGAAGGTCATGAAGCGTTGGCTGTGGTACAAGCCGAGGGCGTACATCACGATCGATAGCACAACCGCCAGCAGCGCGGCGGTTGGCAGCGCCCGCGCGGGTTGCTCCCAATCTCCGTCGATCCAGCCCCAACGTCGTGCCGCCGCGGTCACCGTCAGCACGGCGCCGACCACCAGGGCGAGCTCCAGCGCGATCCAGGTCCGGCGCACGACAGTGGCGTGCTCGCGGGTCAAGCGGTCGAGTGTGCTGTGACGTCGCTGTGAACTCATGGCTGTGGCAGCAGGATGTCCTCGTACGCGTCGGTCACCTTGTCCCACCGGTAGTGCGTCCCGACGTGCCGACGTGCGCTCTTCCGCAGCCCTTCCGCGGCGGCCGGATCGTCCAGCAGCTCCTGCAGCCGGCGGGTGAGCGATGCGGCGTCATTGAAGCGATAGACCCGCGCCGCGTTGCCGGTGACTTCGAGATGTTCGGCGATGTCGTTGACCACGACGGCACCACCGTATGCAAGCGCCTCGAGCAAGGCTGGATGCGTCCCCCCGACGTCGCTGGCCTGCACGTAACAGTAGGCGTGCGACTGAAGCTCTGCGTAGGCTGTTCCGTAAACGGGGCCAGCGAGCACGACGCGCGTGTCCCGCGCGGCCAATTCGCATAGGCGCTGCTGATAGTCCGTAGAATAGGGTGCGTGCCCGACAATCACCAGCAGGGAGTCGGAAACCACCTGCCGGAAGGCCTCGATCACCAGGTGGGCGTTGTTCTCCGGCTCCAGGCGGGCGACGTACAGGACGTAGCCGCGCCGTTGCAGGCCCAGTCGGCCGAGTATCGCGTCGCTATCCAGCGGCCCGTGCGGGCATCCGTAGGGTATGTACGTTGGTCGGCGCCCCCGGTTGTCCTCCCACCATTGCTGCACGTGACGTGAATCGGCGACCAGCTCGCCTGCCCAGCGGGTTACCAGCGCCGCTCCGGCACGGTGCCACAGCCTGCCGGGCCCGCCCCACTTGCGGCGTCGCCATTCCAGCCCGTCCACGTTGACCACCGTGCGGGTGCCGCTGAGTCGCAACGCCGGCAGGACGTGGAAGTTCGCCGCGTTGCATACGAGCACGGCGTCGAAGCGCCGGCGCATCGCATCGGAGGCGGCGAGCAACGAATGGGCGACGGTTTCGAGGTGCTTGCCGCGCGGCGCTCGCTGCACTCTCACGGTGACGCCGCGATACTCGGTCAGCCCGCCTCGGATCGGTCTCGGCGTGTCGCCGATGCCGTGCCTGCGGGCGTACACCCACACATCGTGGCCGCGCGCGGCCAGCCTCGGGGCGAGCTCCTCGGCAAAGGTCTCGAACCCGCCATAGCGTGCCGGGATGCCGCGCGTACCGAGGATGGCGAGATGAGCGCCTGGCTCGTGGGCACGCACTATCGTGAACACCCCCGCGGGCGATGTTGTTCACCATCGCGCGGAGGCAGCGGCAGCGCCGACGCGAGGTGGATTCGAAGGGTCCGCATGGTTGCCGTGCAGCCGGTCTCGTCGGAGATAGGGAGCTTCATGGTAGCGAGCCGCGCCGGCTCCTTCCATTCACGGCAGCGGCGCGCGATGGGATGCTGTCGTTCGTCGCGACGACCTGGCGGATGCGGCAGGTGCGGGGAGGATCAGTCGCGCGGCCCCAGGAGCCGGCGCAACCAGGCGCGCACCGCCCAGCGCGAGGCCTCGAGCCGCTGCTCGACCGCGTTGATGACCTCGCCCTGCTTGACGAGCTCGCGGGAGTGCGCTGCGACTTCCTCGGCGAGGTTCGAGATCACCCCACCGATGCGACCCTCGAGCTCGTCCATCCTCGGCCCGAACTCGTGGCAAAGCGCCTTCACCTCACCGATGCGACTCTCGAGTTGGTTCATCCTCGTTCCGACCTCGTGGCGAAGCGCCTGCTCGCTTGCCCACGTGCTGTCCTTTGAAAGGCGCCCAGCCACCTGCGTCGCGTGCTCCAGAAGCAGCGCGGACACCGGAGTGAAGCTCTCGGCGTACGCGTGACGCCAGCCGTCGATGGTGGCGGGATCGGGCCAGTCACCGGCCGCCCGCAACGCGCTCCAGACATCGTCGGCCAGTGCGGCGAGGGTGCCGGGCGACGGTGCCCAGGGCGTGGCAGGGCGGTGGCGTAGCTCCGGGCGTAGAAAGTCTTCCAGCTCCTCGGCGGCGGCACGTGGCTCGCGCGGCCACTGGATGCCGAGTTGCTCGCCGCAGCGAGCGAGCACTGTGGCGGGATCGTCGAGCAGCGCGTCGAAGAGCACAAGCGCTCGCCGTCGACCGTGCGATCCGCGATACGCCTCGAGAACGTGGTCGAGCCAGAGAGCGGCGGATTTCTCGCTGGAGAACCCGTTGCGCCGGGCAAGGGACGCCGCCACATCGTCCGGAGGCCGCAGGACCAGCAGGCAACACGCGGCGATGCCTTCCGCGTCGAGAAGATTCAGCCAGCCGGGCAGGAAGCGGCACAGGCGTGGATCCTTCAGCGCCCACAGGGGTGCTTCGGCAAAATCACGCACGATGAGCTCGCGCATGGTGGCGACGAGCGCGCTGCGCCCTGCCTCGTCGTGAAGATCGGGGGCGGCAGGACGAGGGTCGTCCCACGTGCGGCCCGCCCGCAGGCCCAGCTCGTCGTGCGCCGCGACGACGTCGGTGTGCTCGTAGTAGCCGTTGGGGTTGTCCTCGCCGCCGTCCATCAGGCGATCACCGAGCGTTACATCGAGCCGGGCGAGCGCGCCGGCCATCGCGGAAGTGCCGCTGCGGTGCATGCCGAGGACGAGCACGGCCGTGCTCACGGGCGCGTTGCCGGCGGGGCCGCGATCGGCGGTTGATGGCTGTGGCTGGAGACCTGGAGACACACGCGGGATCTTAGTCGAAAGCACAGGACCCACAAAAGACGGTCGGAGCCGGGATCGATGACCCGCCTCGATGGTTCCCCTCGGCGTCATGTCGAGCGGTTCACACCGTGCCGCGGGCTATTCGTCGAGGGAACCGCCTGGACCTCCGTCCCCCCCAACTACGGGCGCGGAGTCGGGGTGCGCCCGGGTAGCAAGCAGCAAGGTGGTTGCGACCAGCACGGTGGGCATCACGTGGAGTACGAGACGGTCGACCGAGGTTGAAACGTGCCATTGCAGCTCGTACGGGCTCAACATGTAGGCGATCGTGTAGATCGGCCAGGCCACCGCCACCGGCAGGAGCAGGAATCGGGCCGCCGGCATCACGTTGCCGCGCCGTGCGATCACCACGATTGCGGCGACGGCCAGCGACGCCAGCACGATTGCGGCAGACACCCGCATGCGGCCGTAGAACGCCG
This sequence comes from Acidobacteriota bacterium, assembly GCA_050114655.1. Lineage (GTDB taxonomy): Bacteria > Acidobacteriota > UBA890 > UBA890 > UBA890 > JASFRZ01. Next base: position 2,106 of record JASFRZ010000034.1, on the reverse strand, counting down.
TTTCGTAGGCTGCCGTCGACAACAGTAGCCGCCATCTGTCGACGTCGGTCAGACGCTCGAGCCAGTCGGCGCGGAGAAAGCTGGGGGTCTCCACGCCACGGATCCAGAATGCACGAAACAGGACGAGGACGGTGAGCGGCGGCGCGATGCCGATGGCGAACGGGACGACGCGGCGCCGGAACGTCGATCCCTCCTCGCGGCGCTGCCAGGCGAGCAGCGCAGCGAACGCGATCAGCACGGCGCCGACCACCGTCCCTTCCGTCTTGATCCACATCAGCAAGCCACCGAAGAAGCCGATGAGGGGCACGGGAAACGGCGCCTCCTGGTCGCGGGACAGCAGCAAGGCAATTGCGCCGCTGAACAGCAGCAGCATGTAGGCGAGGGGTACGTCGGCGCACTGGGTGAAGCCCCAGCGCGCCAGCAGGGGATTGGCCGCCACTACCGCCGCGGCGAGGCAGCCGACCTTGGCGTTGCTGAGCTCCGTGGTCAAGGCGAACGCGGCAATGATGACGGCGGCAAGCCACACGCACGTGGTTGCCTGCGGGATGATCAGCGACTCACTCCCGGTGCCACCGAACTGGGCCGCGACAACCGTTGGCACCATCAGCGGGTAGTCCGGGTGTCCCTGCGGCATCCACGCGAATCGTTCCGGCAGATCGCCGGGAGTGCGGGAAAGCAGCAGCGCCCGCGAAGTCCAGATGTTGACGGCGTCGGCCGACCCGTGCGGCCAGGCAGCGATCCACTGCCGACCGGCCCAGGTGAGCGAGACGGTGCTGACGAGGAGCATCAGCGCCGCTGCGAACAGCGATGGAGACATGTAGCCGCTGTCGACCCGCGCCGTTTCGGCTTTCGCCGCGGCCGGGAAACGTCGGCAGACAATGACCACATAGCCCAGGACCACGCCGAACGCGACGGACACGCTCAGCGGATGCAAGGCGACGCCTATGAACAGAAGACCGAAGGCGGCAAGCGACAGCGCGCCCAGGGCAATCGCCGGCGCCGCAGCCGCCAGCGCAGCCCAATCACGAACCGCCCCGCTCCGGTACAGAGCGACCGCGCTGATCGTCAGCGCGCCTACGAGTAGGGCAAGATCAATCATGCGTACAGCCGCTCAATCGGTAAACCACCACGCTCTCCACGGGTTCGACGGTTTCGATGGTGCAGCGGAGCGGCTCCACGTGCTCGCGCAGTAGGCTGTCGAACCGGCGAAGGTTGCGACGTTGCCGATAGGTGTACACGAGGTGAAAGGTCCGCCCGCCCGTGGTGCGGTTGCGCACCATCCTCATTGCCGCATCGTCGCCAAAGGCGGGCAACAGCATCGTCGGCATCGCGGCGTATTGAACGAGCCAGCGCTGTCTCTGGAGCCCTCGAACGGCCTCGTGATCGGTACGGAAGCCCGCCAGCGGAGCGTCCCCGAAGACCTCGCGGACAGGTCGATATCGTTCGATGTCTGCGTAGATGTCCGGATGGTCGGTTTGCGCGCGCGTGAGCTGGTAGGACTGAAACAACCCGATGCCCCAGAACGCCACAAGGATCGCGAGCCACGGCCGCAACCGGGGGGGCGGAGACTCCTGCGACGTCATCGTCCGCCCTTGGTCGGTGATTCCATGGTCGATTCCTCGCGCGATTGCGGCATACCCGGGTCCGATAGAGTATAGGGACGATCATCTGCGGGAAGCGAGCAGCCACGGACGGCTTCCGGCAGCATGCGCGCCGCCCCGGACCCACGATCGGTCGGCTTTCGTCCAAACACCGAAACCATGAGATATGCGCCGCGAATCCCGTAGTTTCCTGAGCCTCGTGGCCGCTGCGGGGCTGGCCGCCGTCGGGCTCTCGGGCTGCTCCTCGGGAGAGCCGGCTCCGCCGCCGGTCCTGGCCCAGGCCCCCACGCGTGGTTACATCGTCGTGTCGATCGATACTCTGCGCGCCGATCGCCTCGGCTTCCATGGCTACGACAAGCACACCAGCCCGTTTCTCGACCGTCTTGCCGAGCGGAGCACCGTCTTCGAGCGCGCGATCGTTCAGGTGCCGGGCACGCTGCCGTCGCACATGTCGATCTTCACCGGCTTGTATCCGAAGGAGCACGGTGTCTATCCGCCCGACGGA
>JASFRZ010000033.1:0-19738 GCA_050114655.1 Acidobacteriota bacterium | reverse complement strand
CCCTGCGGCGGCCCCGGCGGGCTGCGGCGTGACACCGCCGTTCGACATCGCCCATGCTCCCGGCCCTCGCCTCCCGGCCGCCGCCGCTGACGCTGCCGCCAGCAGAAAGCGGCGACGGTTCATTGCGGGGTCACGTGCGCCGGATGGATGCCGCCGCGCAGGCTCAAGCCGAGGCGCGCCTCCGCGGCGGCGATCAGCTCGCTGAGGCCTTCGCGGCGCGTCGCGCTCACCGTAACGCCATCGAGGCGGCGCGCCAGGTCGGCAACGTGCTCGGCATCGAGGAGATCGGCCTTGTTGAGCACGCGCAGGATCGGGATGGTCGACAGGTCGAGCTCGCGCAACAGGGCCTCGACGGCGGTGATCTTGTCGTCGATGTGGGGGTCGGCGACGTCGATGACGTGCAGCAGCAGGTCGGCATCCTCGAGCTCCTCGAGGGTGGCACGGAAGGCAGCGACGAGGTCCTCGGGCAGGTCGGCGATAAAGCCCACCGTGTCGGTGATCACCACCTCACCCTCGCGCGGGAAGCGCAACCGGCGGCTGGTCGGATCGAGCGTCATGAAGAGCTTGTCGGCCGCCTCGATGTCGGAGTCGGTGAGCGCGTTCAACAACGTGCTCTTGCCGGCATTGGTGTAGCCGATGATCGACAGCACCGGGACCTGCTCGCGGCGGCGCCGGCGGCGGCGCAGGTCGCGCTGCCTGGAGAGCTTCTCGACGCGCTTCTCGAGCGCGCGGATACGATCGCGGATACGCCGCCGACCGATCTCCATGACCGTCTCACCGGGACCGCGTCCACCGATGCCGCCGGTCAGGCGCGACAGACCGGCGTCCTTCTCGGTCAGCCGCGGCAGCGAGTAGCGAAGCTGCGCCAGTTCGACTTGCAGCTTGCCGTCGGCGCTGCGCGCACGCTGGGCGAAGACGTCGAGGATGAGCTGCGTGCGGTCGATCGCCTTGAGTCCGGTGGCGTCCTCGAAAGCGCGCGCCTGCGCCGGCTTGAGGTCGATGTCGAAGATCGCCACCTCAGCGTTGCGGCGCATCGCCTCGAGCACGATCTCCTGCAACTTGCCCTTGCCGACCACCGTCTTGGGGTGGATGCGGTGGCGCCGCTGGCGGATGGCCCCGGCAATCACCACGTCGGCCGAGCGCACCAGCTCGAGGGTCTCGTCGAAGTGCTCGTCGTCCGGGCTGATGCCGATGACCAGCGCGCGCTCGGCGCCGGCGGCGCCGGCCGACGCTCGCAAGACGCGGGCGAACTCGTCCTCCAGCGCGTTCATCGTCGCCTGGAAGTCGAGGTCGAGCTCCTGGACGTTGCGCGCGTGCACGTGCACGAACGGATCGCGCTCGGTGTCGGGGCGGCCGGCCTCGTCCTCGCCGCCGTCACCGTCGCCGTCGAAGGCGAGCGCAGCGGGGTCGAGGTATGCCGCCTCGGCGCGTCCCGGGCGACCGTCCCCGCCGACCTCGACCATCGCCACCATGTCGAGACGCAGCAACGCGAGGTCGTTGAGGTCGTCGGCGCTCAGCGGCTCGCCCTTGAGGTGGGTGTGCACCAGTCGCAAGCCACGGAAACGGCCTGCACGGCCGCGCAGGCGACCGACGTCGGGCAGCATGAGCTGGGCGGCGTCACCGACGATGACGTTGCGGATGGAGCCGTCACGACTGACCAGCACGCCGACCTGGCGGCCGAGATCACGGGAAACTTCGGTGAGGTGGCGGGCAAGCTCTCCCGAAACCACCTGATCGGGAGGCACGCGACGCCGGTAGGTACGCTCGAGAGCCTTGCGCTGCGACGGCTGGATGCCCTGCGTGTTGCCGTCGATGTGGTGTCGCGAGATTTGCGTGTCTCCTCAGCGATGAACGAAGCGGTCGAACCGACGAACCAATAGTCCCACGGCGGCAACGTTGACGGCCAACCCTACGGCGAGGTACGCGCCCCACGGCTCGCCGGCAGCGGCCAGCCACACCATCTTCATCGGCCAATACGACGGGAATGCGCCGAAAAGGAGCTGCCAGGGCATGGGCACGAAATAGGCGATCACCGGCAGGGTTTACAGCGGGGGTCGCCGCACCCGAGCAGGTGAAGCTCAGGCCGGCAACGTCGATCACGTCGTCACGAGCCGGCAGGATGCCGGCGCCTGGCCGCCTGCAAATTGAGGAACTCGACGAACACCGAGAAGCCCATGGCGAAGTAGATGTAGCCCTTGGGTATGTGGAAGCCGACCCCGTCGGCGACCAGCGACATGCCGATCAGCAGCAGGAACGACAGCGCCAGCATCTTGACCGTCGGGTGCGCCTCGACGAAGTTGCTCACCGGTCCCGCGGCCAACATCATGATCGCCACCGCGATCACCACTGCCGCCACCATGATGCGCAGATCGTTGGCCATGCCCACCGCGGTGATCACCGAGTCGAGCGAAAAGACGATGTCAAGCACCATGATCTGGAAGACCACCGAGCCCATCGTCGCCGCCGCTCGCCGGGTGCTCTCGTGGTGCTCGCCCTCGAACTTCTCGTGAATCTCGTGCGTCGCCTTGGCGAGCAAGAACAGACCACCGACCAGCAGGATGATGTCTCGCCCGGAAACCCCGTGTCCCAGGACGTCGAACAGCGGCGCGGTCAGGCGCGACATCCAGGCGATGGTCAGCAGCAGCGCGATGCGCATGAGCATCGCCAGCGCCAACCCGATGGTGCGGGCGCGTGGGCGTTGTTCCTCGTCCAGTCGAGCGGACAGCACCGAGATGAAGACGATGTTGTCGATGCCGAGAACGATCTCCAGGACGGTCAGCGTGATCAGGGCGATCCAGGCTTCGGGGCTGGTCAGCAGATCCATGGCTCGTGCGCGGGTTGAAGGAGACGGACGCGCCCGAGCTTAGCGCGCGACACGGTCGGTGAGCACACGGCCGGTTAGCGCAGCACGCCCTCGACGCGGGAGAGGTCGCCGTCGTTCGGCGCCGGCTCGATACCGAGCGCGCGCGCCAGAATGTTGTAGATCTCCACGTTCTCGAACGGCGGCACGCGCTTGCCCGAGGCAAACGTCGGCCCGGCGGCGATGAAGATCCCCGCCATGTCGGGATCGAGCGGGTCTCCACCGTGATTGCCGAGCAGAAAGCGCCCGTAGGGCTTCTTTGCAGCGGCCCGGGTGGTTGCCGTCCAGCCGACGTCGGGGATGCCGATGATCGGCGCCAGCCGCGGGTTACCGCGCAGGTGGTAACGCTCGGGAATCTCGTCGCGGGCCCACACCTCGAGGTGCGGGTTGGCGCCCTGCAGCGCGGTGAGGACCTCGGCTTCACGCCCCTCTGCGGGGTAGATCTGCACGAAGGCTCCGGCCTCGAAAACCTCGTCGTCGGACAGCTCGACGTAATCGTCCAGGAGGATGACCCGATCGGGTGACATGAGGGCCATGCCGTGATCCGAGGTCACCACGACGTCGGTGCTCTCCAGCAGTCCCCGCTGCCGCAACCCGTCGACCAGGCGCCCGATCATGGCATCGACCCGGCGCGCCGCAGCGAGCGCCCCGGGAGCTTCCGGGCCGAGCTCGTGCGCGGTGTCGTTGGGGTCGGCAAAGTACAGCGTGATGAACGACGGCCGCTCATCTGCGGGAAGGTCGAGCCAGGCGAGCACCTGGTCGACGCGCTCCTCGTACGGCACCCCGCCGTCGTAGGCGTAGTAGTAGTCGGGCCGGTCGCCGTTGATGACCACATCGGAACCGGGCCAGAAATACGAGGCCGTGACCAGGCCGTTATGGTGCGCGGTGGTCCAGATCGGCTCGCCCCCCCACCAGCGGCTCTTGAAGAGCTCCTCGGTGCCGAGGTGGAACTCGCCCTTCCAGCGTGGGTCGCGCATGTTGTTGGAGACGATGCCGTGATCGCCCGGATACAGGCCGGTCACCGTCGAGTAATGACTCGGAAAGGTCTTGCTGGGAAAGACCGGGATGAGCTTCTCGGCCTGCACCCCGGCTGCGGCGAGCGCGTCGAGGTTGGGTGTCTCGGTGAGCTGCGGGTAGTCCCAGCGAAAGCCGTCGAGCGAGATCAAGATGACTGCGTGGGCGCCGGCCCCCTCCGCCGGCGTCGCTTCCCGCGCAGGGGGGGCGGTGCAAGCGGCCGCGACAGCCACCATCGCGAGCAACAGCAGCGCCGTGCTGCGACGGCGCGTCGAACGAGATCGCCGGTCCATCCCGACAGGTTAGACGAATGCGACCGCAAACGCTCACACCCAGGTATCGGCAAGGTGCTCCGCCACGCGCCGCGAGTCGTGCGCCGCGCCGAGGTGCACGAAAGCCTCACATGCCGTGCGCATCTCCATCTGTGCCGACACCCCGTCACCGTCGAGCTCGTAGACCCGTGCCAGCAGCTCGCGGGCGCGCGCTTCCTCGTACGGCACCCTCGCCTCTTCCCACAAACGGGCGGCGTCGCGCAACCGTGCGGCGGCGACATCGAGCTCGTCCTGCGCCAGCGCCAGCGCGCCGCAGGCATGCGCCGCGGTGGCACGCACCACCGCGGCGTCAAAGCGCGCGGCGATCTCTTCGAGCTCGGCGCAGGCCACCCTGGCGGTGTCGAAGTCGTCGCGTCGCAGCGCGATCTCCACCTGTGCCGGCAGCATGCGGCTGCGCGCCAGCATGTCGGAGGTCTCGCCCTCCAGCGCGCGCCGGATCGACGCGGCCGCGGCGTCTGCGTCGCCTACGGCGAGCTCCAGCAGTGCCGCCCCGGGCTGCGGGTCGCGGCCGAGCTGGCGGGCGGATTCAAAGGCAGTGCGCGCCTGCGCGTACTCACCCATGCGCAGGCGGATCTCGCCGAGCTCGTGGAAAGCCACGCGCGCCACGGAAGGCGCGAACGATTCGAGCTCGTCGCAGGCACGCAGCGCCTCGCGCTCGGCATCGATCCAGTTGCCGTGCAGCCGCATCACTTCCGCTCGGGTCACCCGGCAGATACCGGGGAATCCACTGATCGCCTGGCGCTCGCACCAGCGCCGCGCCGCCTCGGTCCACTCGCCCGCGCGCCGGTAATCGGCCATGGCGCGGCACGCCGAGACCGCGTTGCAGTAGATGATCGACGTCGCCATCGGGCTGAGCTCTCCGCTGATTGCCGCCACCGCAGCTTCGTCGATCAGCCGCATACCCTCCTTCGTCTTGCCCGACTTCAGTAGCGCGATCCCCTGGTAGTGAATCGCCACCGCCTGCAGATCGGGATCGGCGAGCTCGTCGGCGTGCTGCAGCATCTCGTCGGCCTGCTGCGCGGCCTCGTCGTAACGGCCCTCGCCGAGGGCCTGTTGGATCGTTGCGCGCAGCAGCCAGGCGTGCACCGGTGACAGCGGCTGGCCCTCCAGGAGGCGCCCCGCGCGGCCGAGCCAGCCGTTGACCATCGCCGGCAGCAGCCGCCGACCGCAGTGGTCGGCCAGCCGTATCGCCATGCGCGCGGCGTTGATGCGATCGTCGGCGGCGATGTACATCGCGTATGCCTTCTGGTCGGCCTCGACGCAGCGATCGAGCCGGCCGACCCACCAGGCGGCCTCGCCGAGGCATGCCAGGTCGTCGGCATCGAGGGTGCAGAACGCCGGATCGAGGATGTCGAAGGCCCGCTGCCAGGCGTGCTCGGCGGCATAGCGGCGTGCCAACTCGAGCGAGTCGGCGCTCGCCAGCGTAAGCACCACCGTGCCGTCGGTGCGATCGACGAGCAGCTTCTCCAGCACGCGGCGAGCCCCGGCGATCGAGTCGATGCGTTCCTCGACGCGCTTGTCGATGGCGTTGCAGATCAGGTCCTTGAGGCGCGCCGGAGTATTGTCCGGGAGAATCTCGCAGCGCGGCTCGTACTCGATGATCGCGGCGAGCGTATCGGCCACGGTCTCACGCTCGAAGGCTTTTTGGCCGCTGAGCATCTCGTAGAGGATGCAGCCGAACGCCCACACGTCCGCGCGAGGGTCGAGCTTGTTGCCGCGCACCTGCTCCGGGCTCATGTACGGCACCGTGCCGAGCAGCACTCCGGTGGCGGTCAGATCGCCGCCGCCCGCCATCGCCTCACTCAAGACCAGCGGCTTGGCAATGCCGAAGTCCAGCACCTTCACCTCGCCGCGCCGGGTAAGCATGACGTTGGACGGCTTGAGATCCCGGTGCACGATGCCCTTCTCGTGCGCCGCCTGCAAACCGCGGGTGATGCCCAGGGCGACGTGCAGCGCCTCCTCGATGTGCAGAGGGCCGTCCTCGAGGCGATCCTTCAAGGTAACCCCGTCGACCAGCTCGAGCACCAGTACCGGCCGACCGTCGAGCTCCTCGCGGCCGTAGATGGCGGCGATGTTGGGGTGGTTGAGCGCCGCCAGCACGGTGGCCTCGCGGTCGAAGCGCGCCGAGACCTTCGGGTCCTCACCGCTCTCGTGGCTGAGCACCTTGAGAGCGACATCACGGTGCAAGCGCGTGTCGCGCGCGCGGTACACCTGCCCCATACCGCCGCCGCCGAGCGGCGCGGTGATGTGGAAGTGACCGACTTCGCGGCCGATCATGGCTGCGTCGTCGCCGCGCGCCATGTCGTCGGCACGCGCGGCAAGGCGCTCGAAGTACCCATCCGCCTCCGTGGAGGCGCGCAGCAATGACATCACCTCGCGCAGCAGTTCGGTATCCTCGCCGCAGCGTTCCGCAGCGTAGGCCGTGCGCTGCGCCGAGGGCCGGGCGAGGCAGTCGCCCAACACCCGGTGGACCGTATTCCAGCGCTGCTTGTTCATCGTCGTATTCCGCCAAGGACAGGGAAGAAAAGCGCCGCGGCCGCACGTTGCGGCCATCCTCGTGAAGGAATACAGAGAAAGCGCCGCGACGGGCTCACCTTTTCTTTCAGCGGGCTCCGACCGCTCCCCTCGTGATATCGGAGGCGGCCGGGCGGTAAGCTTCCGATCCCATGGACCCCAAACGCTGGCAACAAGTCGAGGACCTGCTCGCCGAGGCACTCGATCAGGACCCGGTCAAGCGCGACGCCTTCGTGGCAGGCCGTTGCGGCACCGACGAGGAGCTGCGCGCCGAGGTGCTATCGCTGCTCGAAGCGTCGGCCGAGGCCGACGACTACTTCGAAGAACTCGGCGGCCGCGCAGGCATCCCGCGTGACAAGAGCTTTGACGACGACGCACCGCCCCCGCGTGACAGCGAGCCGGCACCCGACGATTCGCTGATCGGCCACCGCGTGTCGCACTTCGAGATCGTCGGCTTTCTCGGCCAGGGCGGCATGGGGCGCGTCTACCGAGCGCGGGACGTTCAGCTCAACCGCGACGTCGCGCTCAAGGTGATCGCCGACGAGCTCGCAGGCAACACGACGCAGTCGGCGCGCCTCAAGCGCGAGGCACAGGCACTTGCCGCACTCAACCACCCCAACATCGCCGCCATTTACGGAGTCGAGAAGCTCGGCGAACACCAGGCGCTGGTGCTCGAGCTGGTCGAGGGGCGCTCGCTGTCGCAGGTGATGAAGGATGATCGCCGCGGAGGACTACGCGTGAGCGAGGCCCTCGATATCGCACGCCAGGTGGCCGACGCCCTGGAGGCAGCGCACGACAAGGGCATCGTGCACCGCGACCTCAAGCCGGCCAACATCGCCCTCACCCCCGACCACCAGGTCAAGGTTCTCGATTTCGGCATCGCCAAGGCGCTGCAGCCCGACATCGACGTCGACGGCGACCCGGAGTGGTCGCCCACCGAGTTGATGGCGGCAACGCAGCCGGGCCGCATCATGGGCACGGTGTCGTACATGAGCCCGGAGCAGGCGCGCGGCAAGCCGGTCGATGCGCGCACCGACGTGTGGGCCTTCGGCTGCGTGCTGTATGAGATGCTCGCCGGCAAGAAGGCCTTCGGCGGCGAGACCGCGACGGACGCCATCGTGTCGATCCTCGAGCACGAGCCCGACTGGGAGGCGCTGCCACCCTCCGTGCCGTCACAGGTGGTCGCGCTGCTGCGCCGCTGTCTGCGCAAGAATCCCAAGCGCCGGCTACGCAGCATCGGCGACGCCTGGCTGGAGATCGACGAGGTGCTGCAGTTGCCGACGGCGGAACGCGAGCGCCCCGCCGTCGAGCCAGCCGCAGCCCCCTGGACGCGTGCCCTTCCCTGGGCGCTGGCCGTCGTGCTGGGTGCCGCAGCCTTGTGGCTCGCACTGGCGCCCGACGGCTCGCCCTCCGACCCGACCCGCCGGCTCGAGATCGCGGTGCGCAGCGATGACCTGCGCTCACCCCTGGGTGGACGCACGCTGGCGATCGCGCCCGACGGCGCGATGGTGGTGCACACCTCGGCCGCCGGCCTGTCGCTGCGCCCGCTCGACCGGTTCGGCGCGACCCCGATCGCCGACACCGTGGGCGCCGAGTCGCCGTTCTTCTCCCCCGACGGCGCCTGGGTCGGCTACTTTGCCCGCGGACGGCTGTGGAAGGTCTCGGTACGCGGCGGCGCGCCCTTCGAGCTTTGCGACGCCAGCACCCCGCGCGGCGCCTACTGGGACGAGTCCGACACCATCGTTTACAGTGACGGCACCTCGCTGTGGCGCACCGACGAGCGCGGCGGCCGCTGCGAGCAGCTGGCCACGCCGGACGCCGCCGCAGGCGAGATTCGTTACGAGTGGCCCGCGCCGCTGCCGGGCGGCGGCGCATTGCTGTTCGAAATGGTCGGTAACGGCTGGAGCCGCCTGTCGATTCTGCGCCTCGACGACCACGCGGTGAGCACCCTGAGTGAGGTCGGCGCCGACGCGCACTACCTGGCCACCGGGCACGTGGTGTACTCGCGCGCGGGCTCCCTGTTCGCCGTGCCGTTCGACATCGCGTCACTGACCGCGACCGGCGACCCCCGTCCGGTGCTCGACGGCGTGCGCGCCGAGAGCACCGGTGCCGCGCACGTGGCGTTCGCCCGCAACGGTGTGGTCGCCTACGTGCCCACCGCTGATCCGGACTATCGCCTGGTGTGGGTCGATCGACAGGGCAAGGTCGAGGTGATCAGCGAGACCAGCGGCGATTACGCCGCGCCGCGCGTCGCGCCCGACGGCAACCGCATCGCGCTGGCCATCCGCAGGGCAGGCGAACAACAGGTCTGGGTGCACGACGTCGCCCGCGACGTGCAGCAGCGTGTCACCGAGAACGGCAGCAGCAACTGGCCCGATTGGACGCCCGACGGCGAGCGCGTGCTGTTTTCCTCCGGCCGCCGCGGGCCGTCGAGCATCTGGTGGAAGCGCGCCGATGGCACCGGCGATGCCGAGCAGCTCGCCCGCACCAACGGCGTACAGTACGCCGTGGCGGTGGCGGATCGCGCCCCTGTGGCGGCGTACTTCCAGGTCGATGCCGGCGGCACGCGCGACATCTGGGCCCTGCCCCTGCAGCCGGGCGCCGCACCGATCCCGTTGGTCTCCACCGGGGATCACGAGCAAGGGGCGGCGCTGTCGCCCGACGGCAAATGGCTCGCCTATGTCTCGAACGCCTCCGGCCGCAACGAGGTCTACGTGCAGCCCTGCATACCGTGCACCGAGGATCCGCCGGAGACCCGCGCCGGCCGGCGCCAGGTGTCATTCAACGGCGGCGGCGAGCCGGTATGGGCGTCGGACGGCGACGAGCTGTTCTTCCGCGAGGGGGACCGCATGATGTCGGTGCGCTTCGACGTCGCCGACGACTTCCGCCCACAGCGCCCGCAGGTGCTGTTCGAGGGCGCCTTCGCACCCGGCCAGTCGGGCAATCGCTACTACGACATCGACCCCGACGGCGAGCGCTTCGTCATGCTGCAGTCCGCCGGCCCCGATCCGCAGCGCGCGCGTATCAATGTCATTATCAACTGGTTTCCCGAGCTTGAGGGAGACTTTTCGCAATGACCGCTTCAGGAGGTACACCGATGCACCGCCGACTCCCCGCCGCCCTGCTACTGCTGGCCGTCGCGACCCTGACGACCGCCGCCGAGGTCGGTGTCCCCGCCTCCCCCTCCGCGGGAAGCGCAGCCGTTGCCGTCGCGCAACAAACCGGTCCCTATGATGCCGCGCGTCCTTTCGGCACGCTGCGCCGGCAGGCCGCCATCCAGCAGGAGTGGGTACGCGAGCGCCTCGAGGTCAACCTGCCCAAGATCATGCGCCAGCAGGGCGTCGACATGTGGGTGGTGTCGATGCGCGAGTACAACGAGGACCCGGTGTTCCGCGCGCTGGTCTCGCCGACCAGCTTCGCTGCACGGCGACGCACCATCTACGTGTTCTTCGACCGTGGCGAGGCCGAGGGGGTCGAGCGGCTGGCGCTCGGCGGCGGCTCGCAGGGCGGCCTGTATGAGTCGTACCGCACCAACCTGCCGACCTCGACCGACCAGCAGGCCGAGTTGTGGGGCGCCGGCCAGTGGCGTCTTTTCGCCCAGTTGGTGCGCGAGCGTGACCCGCAGGTGATCGCGGTCAACATCGATCGCGAGCACAACTTCGCCGACGGTCTGACCGCAGGCGAGTGGGAGCAGATGGAGGAGGCACTGGGGCCGGACTACATCGCCCGTGTGGTGCGTAACCCGCGGCTGGCCATCGACTACCTGGCGATGCGCGTGCCGTCGATGACCCCGGAGTACCGGCGGCTGCAGGCGATCGTGCACGAGGTCATCGGAACAGCGTTCTCGAACCTGGTCATCGAGCCCGGCGTAACCACCACCGAGGACGTGGTGTGGTGGATGCGCCAACGGGTCAACGACATGGGCTTGGGAACCTGGTTCCAACCGTCGATCGAGGTGCAACGTCGCGGCGTTTCGTCGGAAGAGCTCGGCCCGGACCCGGTGATCGAGCGCGGCGACGTGCTGCACTGCGACTTCGGCATCACGGCGATGCGGCTCAATACCGATACCCAGCACATGGCCTACGTGCTGCGCGAGGGGGAGACCGAAGCTCCCGCCGGCCTGCAGAAGGCGCTCGATAACGCCAAGCGGCTGCAGGACATCCTGCTGGAGGAGATGCAGGTCGGCCGCACCGGCAACGAGATCCTCACCAGCGTGCTCGAGCGCATGCGCGCCGCGGGCCTCGACGGCACGATGTACTCCCACCCCATCGGCGACCACGGCCACGGCGCCGGCCCCCTCATCGGCCTGTGGGACTATCAGGAGGGCGTCCCCGGCCGCGGCGACGTGCCGGTGATCCCGTCGATGTGGTTTTCCACCGAGCTACAGGTCACCACTCCGGTGCCGGAGTGGGACAATCAGCCGGTGCGCATGATGATGGAGGAGGAGGCCGAGGTCACTGCTGATGGCGAGCGCCGCTGGGTGCTGCGCCGGCAGACCGAGCTGCACCTGATCCACTGATGCTCTGAAGTCGCGGGACTCGGTCCCGCACCGGTTTCCGGCCGCCTGATGGCGGCAAATGTGGAGGACACGATGCTTCTCGAGGGTTCGTGCCACTGCGGCGCGGTGAGGTTCGAGGTGGAATCGTCCCATCCCTACCCCTATAACCTCTGCTACTGTGAGACCTGCCGTAAGACCGCGGGCGCGGGTGGTTACTCGATCAACCTGAGTGGGCGCGCGTCGACGCTGACGGTCGAGGGCGCCGAGTACATTCGCGTCTATCGTCCCGGGCACATGGACGAGAAGACCGGCGACATCAGCCCGCAGGAGAGGCGTTTCTGCGAGGTCTGTGGCAGCGCGCTGTGGATCCAGGACCCGCGCTGGCCCGATCTGGTGCACCCGCACGCCTCGGCGATCGACAACAACCTGCCGGTGCCACCGGAGCGCACTCACATGATGCTGGCGCACAAGGCCAACTGGGTCGAGGTGCGCGCCGACGAGCAGGACCAGCTTTTCGACGAGTACCCACGCGAGAGCATCGCGCAGTGGCACGAGCGCCTCGGCCTGACCACGAGCTGAGGCCCATTCGCCGCCGTCGGACGCCGCGCCGGCAGCGCGCCGTCCCGGCTCGACGGCGGCATTTTCGCCGGTCTGTTCAGCTCTGACGCAGCGCCAGCAGCGGGTCGGCCTGCGCCGCGCGCAACGCCGGCACCAGCGCGGCGCCGAGCGCCACGGCAAGCAACAGGAACGCCACTGACGCCAAGGTGAGCGGGTCGGTCGAGGACACACCGAACAACACCCCGGACAACGCCGAGGTGGCGAAGAGGGAGATCCCGAGCCCGAGCAGGACGCCGACGCACACCAATACCGCTACCTCGCGCAGCACCAGCCACACTACCTGCCCCGCGCGCGCGCCGAGTGCCATCCGCACGCCGACCTCGAGCATGCGGCGGCCGACGGCGAAGCTCACCACCCCGTACAGCCCGAGGCTGGCAAGCACCAGTGCCACCAGGCTGAAACCGCCGAGGAAGCGCGCCGCCAGCCGCGGCGTCGCCAGCGTGTCGGCGAGGTGCGCCGACATGGTGGCCGCACTCAGCACCGGGATGTCGGGGTCGATGGCGCGCAGCTCGTCGCGCAGCATGCCGATGGCGCCCGCCGGATCGCCCGCAGTGCGCACCAGCACGAAGCCCGACGAAGCGGCCGACTGTGTCCAGGGGTAGTAGGCCTGTGGTCCGGTGTCCTCGGTAAGCTCGCGCACGATGGCGTCGTCGACCACGCCGATAATGCGACGCCAGCTATCGGGCGCGCCCTCGGAGCGGAAGCGGCGGCCCACCGCGTCAGCCTCGCCGAAATAGCGCAGCGCCAGCGCCTCGCTGACCACCGCGACGCGCTCACCGTCGGGGTTGTCGGCGGCGGTGAAGGTGCGACCGTAGAGCAGCGGAATACGCAGCGTTTCGAAGTAGCGCGCGTCGACGATCGAGAACGGCACCTCGACGCTGGTCTGCCCCGACGGCGGCTCGTATCCCTCCATCACCAGTGAGGTGGTACCGCGCCGGCTCGCCGGCAGGATGCTGGTGAGGGTGGCGTCCTCGACGCCGGGCAGGGCGCGGGCGCGCTCGACCAGATCCTGCAGGACGGTGCGCGCGGCAGGGCCGTCGTAGCCGGCGAAGCCCGGGCTGGTCTGCAGGTACGCGATATCGTCCACCGCGAAGCCGGTGTCGATGCTCTGCGCCGCCCCCAGGCTGCGCAGGAAAAGCCCGGCGCCGACCAGCAACATGAACGACACGGCTACCTGGAGCACTACCAGCCCGTTGCGCAGGCCGAAGCGGCGATTGCGGAAGGCGAGCGGTGAGACCTCGTCGCGCATTGCGCCGGCGAGGTCGGGGCGTGAGGCGCGTAATGCCGGCAACAGGCCGAAGATCAACCCGGTAGCCACCGACAGCAGGAACGCGAACAGGAGGACGCGGCCGTCGAGGCCCAGCTCCGTGGAGAAGTACACCGGCAGCGGCAACTCCACTGCCATCAGGCCGCGCACCGTCCAGTGCGCCAGCAGCACGCCGAACGCGCCGCCGGTCAACGCCAGCAGCAGGCTCTCGGTGAGCAGCTCGCGCGTCACCCGGCCGCGATTGGCGCCCAGCGCGGCGCGAATCGAGATCTCCTTGCCGCGCCCGGCAGCGCGTACGAGCATCAGGTTGGCAAGGTTGCTGCAGCCCACCAGCAGCACCAGCCCGACGATCACCATCAGCGTCGTGGCCGAGGGCAGCAACATCGCATCGACTTCAGGGTGCACGCGCACCTCGCCGGCGGAGAACACGGTGATGTCGCGGCCAGTGTTGTTTTCCGGGAACTCCTCGGCAAGCCGCGCGGCGAGCGCGTTCATCGCCTCCTGGACCTGCGCCGGCGTGACCCCCTGGCGCATGCGCGCCTTGACGAAGAACCAGTGGTCGCCGCGCTGCTGCAGCGTCGCCATGGCGTAGTCGCCCATCAGCGGGCCGAGCGACGACAGCGACATCCAGGCGTCGACCGCGTTGAGCGGCATGTAGCCGTAGTAGTTCTCCGGCCCGACGCCGACCACAGTGACCGGCGCGCCGTTCATCCGCAGCACCGTGCCGAGCACGCCCGGGTCACCGCCGTAGTCCTCCTGCCAGGTGCGATACGACAGCACCGCGACCGCCCCGGCGCCGGCGTGATCCTCGCCCTCGGTGAACCAGCGGCCGATGCTCGGTCGCAGGCCGAGCACGTCGAGGTAGTTGGAGGTGGCGTACTCGATCGAAATCGGCACCAGCCCGCCGTCGCGCTGCAGGTTTGACGACATCACCGCGGTGGCCGCCACCCCCGAGAACAGGTCTTCGTACGAGGCGATATCCATGTATGCGGGAAACGAGCTCGAATTGGGCTGACCGTCGTCGGAGTCCTGGTAGATGTCGAGCAACTCCGAGGGCCGCGCGAACGGCTGCGGCCGCAGCAGCATTGCGTTGACGATGCTGAACGCGGCGGTATTGGCGCCGATGCCGAGCGCCACGATGAGCACGGCGGTGGCGGTGAACACCGGCGCGCGCAGCAACTGGCGCACGGCGTACCTGAGATCGCGGGCAAGGGCTTCCATGGGCTTTCCTTCGCGGGGAGCGCGGGTCGGGGGTGGCGCGGATACGCCGGGCTGCGCTTGGCTGCGGAAGCGGTCGCTGACCAGCAGACGCCAACATTCCAGCGCGGTCCCGAGCGCACGCAGCTCGAAGGCGGCGCGCAGGCGCCAGCGCGCCGCGCCCGCGGTGCTCTGCCGGCGCCTCAGATACACGGCGAGGAGGTCGTCGACCGACGGCTCGAACACCCGCCGGCGCGACACCGTCGGCAACGTGCGTGCCAGCGCATCGGCGATGCGGAAGCGCACCATCGCTCAGGCGCCTCCGCTGGGCGCATGCTCCGCCGCCCGGATGGTCTCGACGTAGAAGTCGCGCGTCGCCTTCCAGGCGTCGATGCCCTCGTCGGTGATGGTGTAGAAGCGCTCCTTGATGATCTGACCGTCGACGACCTTCTGGTCGTAGCGGCCGTCCACCAGGCCGGCATCCTCGAGCCGGCTCATGAGCTGGTAGAAGGCCGGCCCGCTGCGGCGCATGCCGAGCTCGGCGAGGTGGCGGCGCACATCCTTGCCGGCCTGCTCGCCGGCGTGCAGATGGGCGAGAACCGAGAACTGCAGATGGGTGATGCGGGGCAGCTTCACCGTCCGTCTCCCTGGTCGATGATCCGGTTCAACTCATTAACATAATGTGATGTTATGTCACTACGCGTGATCCCGCCAGCGGGTTTCATCGTGGCGACAGAAAGCCGCCTTGCAGCGCACCGTCGCCCGTTCCGTCCGGCGGCGCCGCCGGACGGCTGCTGTTTACTCCTGCCGTGCCATCGTTTATACGTTGCCTGCGGGGCCGCGGACCTGTGCGCGTGCCCGCCGGCGGACGCCCGTACCGCCGAACCACCTCATTCAGGAGACGCGAACGGTGAGATTCCCCATGTCCCCCCCGCGCACCGCGGCGCTGCTTGCCGCCTGCACCCTCGTGGCCGCCTCCGCCGCGGCCGTGCCGCAGCAGATGGAGCTCGGCACCATCGACTTCCCCACCTCCGGCGCGCCCGCCGCCCAGGAGGACTTCATCCGCGGCGTGCTGCTGCTGCACAGCTTCGAGTACGAGCCCGCCGCGGCGGCCTTCCGCGCGGCGCAAGCCGAGGACACGGACTTCGCCATGGCCTACTGGGGCGAGGCGATGACCTACAACCACCCGCTGTGGGCGCAGCAGGACCGCGATGCCGCCGTGGCCGCGCTCGAGCGCCTCGGCCCGACGCCCGAAGCGCGCGCCGCCAAGGCCGGCACCGAAAAGGAGAAGGCCTTTGTCGCCGCCGTCGAGGCGTTGTACACCGGGCCGGGTGACAAGTACGCGCGCGACTTCGCCTACAACGACGCCATGCGGCGCATGTACGACGCCTGGCCCGACGATAACGAGGTGGCGACGTTCTACGCGTTGTCGTTGCTCGGCACCTCGCACGACGGACGCGATTTTTCCATCTACATGCGCGCCGCTGCGATCGCCGAACAGGTGTTCGAGCGCAACCCCGACCACCCCGGCGCCGCCCACTACCTCATCCACTCCTTCGACGACCCGATCCACGCGCCGCTCGGACTGCCGGCGGCACGCGCCTACTCGGGCATCGCCCCCGGCGCCTCGCACGCCCAGCACATGACCTCGCACATTTTCGTGGCGATGGGCATGTGGGACGACGTGGTGGCCGCCAACGAGGTGGCGCGCGACGTGCAGGACACGCAGCGCGCCGAGCGGGGCCTGGGGCCGAACGGCTGCGGCCATTACAACTCGTGGCTGCAGTACGGCTACCTGCAGCAGGGCCGCATCGACGCCGCCGAGACGGAGATGAACCTGTGCCAGGAGTTCATGGCGGCCAGCGATGGCGCCGCCTCCGGCTACTACGCCAACATGCGCGCCCGCTTCGTCATCGATTCGCAGCGCTGGGGCGGCGTCGACCACTGGACGGCGGAAGTGCGCGGCGCGGGCCCGATGGCCAATTACGTGTTCACCACCGGGTTGGCGGCGCTGAAGCAGGGCGACATGGAGCGCGCCCGGCGCGCCGCCGGTCGCCTCCAGCGCACCACAGCGGGTGACGGCACGCTGGTATTCGCACGCATCCTGCAGCTCGAGCTCGACGCCCTGCTGGCGCTCGCCGACGGCAACCGCGACGACGCGCTGGCCATGCTCACCGAGGCCACCGTCACCGAGGAGAACATGCCCTTCGAGTTCGGCCCCCCGGCAGTGGTCAAGCCGTCACACGAGCTGCTCGGCGAGGTGCTGCTCGAGCTCGAGGACTACGACGCCGCGGTGGCGGCGTTCGAGGACGCGCTGGCACGCTCTCCGCGGCGCACACAGTCGCTGCTCGGCCTCGCCAACGCCGCCGCTGGCGCCGGCGACATGCAGAGGGCCGACGAGGCGCGCGCCGAGCTCATGGAAATCTGGAAAGACTCGGACGAAGGCTTCACGGACGAGCGTTCGCCTAGTCGTTGGCCAGGCCCATGGCCTCACGCGCAACCGCCTTGGTGAGCTCCCAGGGCTCGAGCATGGTTCGCAGCTCGTCGGGCAGAGACATGGACTGCAGCGTCGTCCGCGACACGCACACCAGCACCTCGTGGCCGACTGCGGCGAGCTTGCCGGACTCCAGGTCGAGCACGTCGAAGTTGATGGTGATCGAGCTGGTGCCGAACTTGGTGAAATAGGCGGCCACCCGCAGGTGGTCGTCGAGGCGCGGCGGGTAGCGGAAGTCGCACTCCAGGTGGACGCGCGGCAGCCAGATGTCGAAACGGTCGAACACCTCGCTGTAGGGCACCCCGGCGGTGCGGAACAGCTCGGTCTCGGCGATCTCGAAGAAGCGCACGTAGGCGCCGTAGAAGATGATCCCGGCCTTGTCGACGTCCGACCAGCGGACGTACTCGTCGATGACGAACGGCTTTGCGTCCATGGCGGGACGATAGCCATGCCGCGCGGCGCGGACAACTCCATGCGCTTCCGGATCGGGGCAAACTCCGGCGTGTGGGCAGGGCACGCGGCCCGTTATTCCTGGCGTTTGCCCTCGAAGGTACCGGTACCGAGGGCCCCGTAGTCGCACGTCCCCTTCATGGTGTCACCCTCGATTTCACCCTCGAAGGTGACCGTGCCCGCCTCGCTGTCGAATGAGAACCGAATCCCCTCTTCGGTCACGGCTCCGCGCACCGGGACCTCTTCGCCGAGGACACCGGTGTAGGTTCCCTTGGTTTCATCGTCTTCGAGTGTCAACACGAACGTCGCCTCGCCCTCGCCGACCTAGAGAAAGACGGTGAGCACCCAGGTACCCGCTACCTGCTGTATTGCCATCGCGGCTACCGCCGGCGCGAGCAGCACAGCACCGGCCAGGAACGCGGCAGTGAATCGCTTCATGGCGCCTCCTTTCGGCACAGCCGAACATACTCAATCCGTCGAAACGCGGCAACGATGGGGTCAGCCACGAGCCGGCGCGGCCGATGCTCGCGTGCTCAGCGCCGCAGCACCTCGCCCGCCATTGTCCCGGTGAGCTGGCCGTCGTGCAGCGCGACGCGGCCGTTGACCAGCACGTGCACCACGCCCTCGGAATACTGGTGCGGGTCGGTGTAGGTGGCGCGGTCGGTGAGCCGGTCGAGGTCGAACACCACCACGTCGGCGTAAGCACCGAAGCGCAGCGCGCCGCGATCGCGGATGCGGAAAACCGTTGCCGGCAGGCTGGTCATGCTGCGCACCGCGTTCTCCAGCGACACCACACCGTCCTGCACGACGTACTCATGGATCTTGCGTGGGAAGGTGCCGTAGGCACGCGGATGCGGCATGCCTTCGCCGAACACCGGGTAGGAGCCGTCCGACGAGGTCATCGTCCACGGTTGCACCATCAGCCGCTGGATGTCGGCTTCCTGCATGTTGTAGGAGATCACGCCGCCGCCGGCGCCGTTGCTCAGCAGCTCCATCGCCATGTCGATCGGGTCGACGCCCTGCTCGTCGGCGAGGTCCTGGAGCGTGCGGCCCTCCATGCCGGGACCGCCGCCGGTGAACTGCAGGCGGTCGGCGCCGCCGCGGCGCGCCAGGTTCTCGACCATCGCGGCGCGGATGCGGGCGCGAGTCTCCGGGTCGGCGAAGCGTGCCGACAGCGCCTGCGCCCCGCCGGCCTGCGACCAGCGCGGCAGTAGCGCGGCGCTCAGGCCGGTGCTCGAGGCGTCGTAGGGGTACTGGTCGGCGTACATCTCCACCCCCTCGGCGCGCGCCGCCTCGACGTGCTCGACGATGGTGGTCGATTCGCCCCACACGTTGGGTCCGAGCGCCTTGATGTGGGTCACCACCCCCGGGATGCCGGCGCCGCGCGCCACCTCGATGACCTCGTCGACCGCCGCCACCACGCCGATCGAGTAGTCGGCCTCGTCGCGGATGTGGGACGCGTAGACGCCGCCGAACTCGGCAACGATCTGCGCCAGCGCGATCACTTCGGACAGATCGGCGTAGCTGCCCGGCGTGTAGAACAGGCCGCTCGACAGGCCGAAGGCGCCCTGCTCCATGCCGGCGCGTACGATGCGCTTCATCCGGTCGAGCTCCGCGGGCGTCGCCTGGCGGTCCTCCATGCCGAGCACCGCGCCGCGCGTCGTACCGTGGCCGACCATCTGGGCCACGTTGACGCCCAGGCCGTGGTCGAGGAGCTGGTAACGCTGGCGCTCGATGTCGGGACTGCGCCCGTCGGGGTTGACCACCACGGTGGTGAGCCCCTGGGTCAGCAGCAGGCGCGCATCGCTGCGATCTGCCGACGCCAACCCGCCGGCGGCGTGCGAGTGAACGTCGATGAAACCGGGGGCGACGTACAGCCCGGTAGCGTCGATCACCGTCGCCGCGCGCGCATCCGACAGGTCGTCGACCGCCAGGATGCGGTCGCCCCAGATGCCGATGTCGGCGAGAAACCACGGGTTGCCGGAGCCGTCGAGCACCCGGCCGCCGCGGATGATGACATCGTAGTCCTGCTGCTGCGCCGGCAGCGCCGCGGGTGCGATGACGAGCGCGGACAGCAGGCTGACGGCGATTACGTGAGGATTCATGCGGGGGAGAGTACACCGCGCCCGGGACCCGGGATGACGCTCCCCGGCCTTTGCACCGCCGTGCTGAATTCCGCCTTCGGTGCAGACCGGAACGCGGGCCCGCGTGAAAAGCTTGCGGCCAACTATAATGTGTGAAATTATACTTTCATGTAAGTAAACGGCCCGACGCCTCTCGCATCCGGTGGCGCACCGGCGTCACATCGAAGACGCGGGGAGCCGGGTCGGAAGAACGAAGAGGCCACGATGAGCGAACCCCACGACGTCAAGGAACTGCTTCCCCTCAGCCCGCCGGTGTACCACGTGCTGCTCGCGCTCGGCTCCGACGCAATGCACGGCTACGGCATCATGCAGGCGTTCGCCGACAAGACTGCCGGCGAGGAGGCGCTGCT
>JASFRZ010000032.1:0-19771 GCA_050114655.1 Acidobacteriota bacterium | reverse complement strand
GCACCAGCGAGCCATCGTTGGCCAGCGGACCGGCGTCGCCGGGCTGCCGCTGCACCGGTGGGTGGAGCGTGCGCCACCGGCAGTCACCCAACCGGCCGGACGCGCCGCTCGCCCGGTACAGCAAGGAAACGTCGCCGGCGTCGCTACGCAGGCGTCGTACCGGCTGTGCGTCGACATTGAGCGGTGCCGTCCACACGGCGCGCGCCCTGACCTCCGCCAGCAGGCCGGCGAGGCCGCCGGCGTGATCGGCGTGCAGGTGGGTGATCGCGACCGCGTCGAGGCGGTCGATGCCGCGCGCACGTAGTGCGGGGGCGAGGAGCCGTGTGCCGGGGTCGAAGTCGCTGACCGGATTGCCCCCGGTGTCAATCATCAGCGTTGCCCGTCCGCTTTCCAGCAGCAAAGCGTCTCCCTGGCCGACGTCGAAGGCCACCAGGCGGAAGCCTCCGACGGGCGGAGGGGGCAGCGCGGGGGGCGCAATGGTGAGCATCATGACCAGCCCGGCGACGCCGGCGAGCGCGGCGGCGACGGCGTGACGAGCCACTCGCCCGCGCGCCGGCCGGTCCAGCGCCGCCACCATGATCAGCGCGGCTGTCGTTGCCAGCCAGAGCGCAGGGATTGCCGTTGCCGGCACGGTGATGGCAGGGATGTTGCGGTCGGCAGCGAGCGCGAGGTGGCGCAGCGCGTGCAACGCGACGCGGTGCAGCGCCGACGCCATACCGGCGAGGATCTGCGCGCCGACGCCGCCGGCCAACAGCGCGAGCGACGCGCTCAGCATCGCCACCGTCATCAGCGGTACCGCGACGATGTTGAGGGCCACGGCGGCCGGCGGTATCCGGAAAGTGGCACTGGCGACCAGCGGTGCAACGGCGAGTTGCGCGGCGACGGTGACCGACAGCGCGGCGAGCAGACGACGCGAGCGGCCGCCGGCACCGCGCACAGCCGGCGCGAGCAGCAGAATGGCGGCGGTCGCACCGCTGCTGAGCAGGAAGCCGAAGTTCCGCGTTACCCACGGGTCCACGGCGCTCGAGATCAAGGTAGCGAGGGCGAGGCCGTTGATTGCCGCACCGCGGCGGCCGCCGGCAACGCCCGAAAGCAGCACTGCCGCCATGATGGAAGCGCGCGCCACCGGCGGGCGTGGCACCACCAGCGCGTACAGCAGCGGCAACGAGGCAGCCACCGCCGCCGCGGCGCCGGGGCGGCTGATCCCGGCGAGCCGAAGCAGCCCGAACAACGCGCCGACGGCCACGCCTACGTGCAATCCCGAGATCGCCAGCAGGTGCACCAGGCCGGTGCGCGCCAGTGCGTCGGAGAGCGACGCCGGCACCTCGCCGCGCTCGCCCAGCAACAGTGCGCGGGCGAGTCCCGCATCCGGGCCGAAGCGGCGCCGGATGGCGGCGCGCAGCGCGGCCCGTGCGGTCGCCGCGGAACGTTGGAGGAGGGAGGCGGGCTCGCGCGCACGGAACTGCCGGAAGCTCTTGAGGGTGGCACGCACGTCGATTCCGCCGGCCCGCGCCGGCGCCGGTGGCGCAACGAGCGGATTGCGCGCCGGGCGCTCCCGGCGCAGCGCGAGGAAGGCCTCGACGCCGCGGCCGGCATGCCAGCCGCCGGGCCCCTGAGGGTCGTATACGGTTACCCGCACACTCAGCGGCCAGTCGCGCCACACGCCATTTACCCGGATCGCGTCGACCGCGAGGTCGACGAGCCATGCGTTGCCGACAGGTCGCGGATCGCCGCGCAGCCGGCCGTGCACCGCCCAGGGGCCCCGCAGGCCGCGCGAGTGATCGGTGAGGGCGGCGGCGGCGGGTGGGGCGTGGGCACGGGTTCCGCGGACGAGGCCGGCAGCGAACACCAGCAGCAGCAGGCCGGCAACGAGCGCGCGACGGCCGCCCGAGCGGCGACGGGCGGCGACGAAAAGACAGCCGGCGCTCAGCAGACACACGGCGATCGTTCCGGTTGCCGCCAGTCCTGCGACCGCGAGGCGGCATCCGGTCGTCCAGGCGATGGTGACGACGACGAGCGGTTCGGCGACGGGTGAAGCTAGCGGGCGGCGAAGGGGCTGAACTGCGGCAGCCGTAGCGCGGCGATCGACGGGGTCGCTTCGAGCTGCTTGGCGAGCTCGGCGCGCAGACCTTCCTCGAGCTCGTTGCAGCGCTCGTCGAGCCGTCGTGCACCGAGCGCTCCTTCGTTCGCCTGCACGGCGAGCGCCTCGAGCTCGTCGGCGGCGGAACGCAAGCAGGCGGCAGCGTCGCCGGCCAGCCCATCGGCAGCCGAGCGACATGCGGTGGCGACGGCGCGCAGGTGTTCGGCGGCGTCTGGAAGGCCGGCCGGCACGGTGTCCTCGTCCGATCGGCGACGCGTCGTGCGATATTCCTGCCATGCCGCCTGCACCTCTTGCTCGCAGTAGCGCAACGAGTTGATCCGGTCGGGCCGCGGCCCGGCCGCGGCGAAGCGATCGAACGCCTCGTTGATGCCCCGCAGCACGATGCGCAGCGGAATGCCCTGCGCGCGCCAGTCCTCGAGCAGGCGCCAGTCTTTCGGTGACAGCACCAGCGGACCGCCGCGGCGCCGGCCGAAGTGTCGCTCGACGCGCAGGTAGTACTGCTCGTCGTCGCGGTCAGACATGGTTCTCTTCGCCTGTGAGACGGCCGCGGCCGGCGTCGTTCCGACGCCCGGTGCGGCTCACGGACGCTCTGTCCAGGCGGCCACAGAGGGGGGGGCGTCCTCCGGCTCGGCGCCGCTCAGCAGCCACGCGGTGACCTTGGCGACGCACTCGTCCACTCGTTTGCAGCAGGTGGTGTACACCGCGGCGTTGCCGCCCATGGGGTCGGCGATCTCATGAGCATCGGCGGAACGGCCGCCGGGATCGGCGGGACCGTCGCCGTGCTCCTCGGCAGGGGCGAAGGCGCCGAGCAAGCGGGTCATACGGGCGGCTCCGGGATACAGCGCCGCCGCTTCGAGCGCCTGGCGCCGTGACATCGTGAAGACGAAATCGGCGTCGCGCAGCAGGTCGACGGTCAGCGGTTTCGAGCGCTGCTGCGCGATGTCGATGCCGGCGTGGCGCAGCAACGCCTCGCGCGCCCCGGCGGTCGGCGGGTCGTCGCCGATGGCGTGGGTTCCCGCCGACACGACGCGCCATCCCTCGCGTGGCAGGGCAGCGCGAAAGAGGGCCTCCGCCACCGGGCTGCGACAGAGGTTGCCGAAACACACCACGAGGACGGTTCGGTGCGAAGAAGGGTCGGGAGAACGCATCGTCATCCGGCGCGGGAACGCGCGTCATTGTCCGCCAAAGGTCAAGACTCTAACATGGTCGTTTGCGCCGCACTCGCCGGTTCCAACAGGGGGTAGCGGCGCCAGCAAACACCGTTCGGAACCCTCGCCCGGGGCTCTCATGCCGTCTCGATCAACCTCCGAGGCCGCCGTTGCGGCGCGCCATCCGATCACCATCCGTGGTGCCCGTGTGCACAACCTCAAGGGAATCGACGTCCAGATTCCGAGCGAGAAGTTGGTGGTGATCACCGGCGTTTCGGGCTCGGGCAAGTCGTCGCTGGCCTTCGACACGCTCTACGCCGAGGGGCAACGACGCTACGTCGAGTCGCTGTCGGCGTACGCGCGGCAGTTTCTCGAGCGCATGGAGAAGCCGGCGGTCGACGCCATCGAGGGCGTTTGCCCGGCGGTTGCCATTCAGCAGAAGGTGCCGCCGCGCAGCTCGCGTTCGACGGTGGCCACGACCACCGAGATCCACGACTACCTGCGCCTGCTGTTCGCCCGCGTCGGCGTCACCATCTGTCCGTCGTGCGGCAAGGAGGTACGTGCCGATGCCCCCGGCGCGGCAATCGACGAACTGGTCGCCGAGGCGCCGATGCAGACCGTCGTGGTGACCTTCCCGGTGGAGCTGGCGCGCACCTTGAAGGATCGCAGGGAGACCATGCTCGGTCTGTTGCAGCAGGGCTTTCGGCGCTACTGGCGCGACGGCGAGGTGATCGAGGTCTCGGCGCGCAAGCTCGCCGACTCGGCCAGGCAGGTGGGGTACGGTCGCGTCGACGTCGTCGTCGACCGCGCGCGGCTCGACCCCGAGGGACGCGAGCGGCTGGTGGACTCGATGGAGGTCGCCTTCAACGAGGGCGGAGGCCGCGCCGGCGCCTTCGTACTGCCGGCGAGCGAAGATGGAGGGCCCGCGGATGCCGGTACCGTGGTGGAGCATGCCTTCGACCGCCGCTTCCGCTGCGCCGACTGCGATCGCGACTTTCTCGAGCCGGAGCCGCGCCTTTTCTCGTTCAATAACCCCTATGGAGCGTGTCCGGAGTGCAAGGGCTTCGGCAACATCATCGAGGTCGACCTCGGCAAGGTCGTGCCCGACAAGACGGTGAGCCTCGAGGACGGCGCCATCGAGCCGTGGGACAAGGCCAGCCGCGGGCGCTGGCGCAAGCGCCTGGCCGACTTCTGCGAGGCGCAACAGATCCCCATGGATGTTCCCTGGCAGGATCTCGAAGCCGGCCAACGGCGCGCCGTGCTCGAGGGGGGCGACGGCTTCCCCGGCGTGCTGGGCTTCTTCGAGCGCCTCAGGAAGAAGAACTACAAGCTGCACGTACGCGTGCTGCTGGCGCGCTACCGTGGCTACGTTCCATGCCCGCGGTGCGGCGGCTCGCGGCTGCGCGGCGCGGCACGCAACATCCGCGTCGGTGGGCTGACGCTCGGCGAGGTGGCGGCGATGAGTATCGAGCGTGCCGAGGTTTTCTTCCGCGAGCTCGAGCTGTCCGCCGGCGATCGCGCGGTGGCCGAGCGCCTCATCGCGGAAATCGGCTCGCGGCTGGCATACCTGGTGGAGGTCGGCGTCGGCTACCTGACCCTCGACCGGCTGACGGGCACCCTGTCCGGGGGGGAATCGCAGCGCATCAACCTCGCCACCTGCCTGGGCTCCTCGCTGGTCGGTGCGATGTACGTTCTCGACGAGCCCAGCATCGGCCTGCACCCGCGCGACAACGAGCGCCTGATCGGCATCCTGCGCCGGCTGCGCGACCTCGGCAACAGCGTCATCGTGGTCGAGCACGACCGCGAGATGATCGAAGTGGCGGACCACGTCATCGACCTCGGACCGGGCGCGGGAGCGCACGGTGGCGAGTTGGTGTTCGCCGGGCCGCCCGCGGAGCTGGCCGCGGGGGAGGGGCTGACCGCGGAATACCTGCGTGGCGACAAGCAGGTGCCGCAACCGCCGCAGGTGCGCCCGGCGGCGGGTTACCTGCGCATCATGGGCGCGCGCGAGCACAACCTCAAGGACATCGACGTGCAGATCCCGCTCGGCGTGCTGTGCTGCATCACCGGCGTTTCCGGATCGGGCAAGAGCACGCTCATCCACGAGGTTCTGCACGGCGGCCTCAAGCAGCGCATGGGGCCGTGGAAGGACAAGGTCGGCGAGCACGATCGCATCGAGGGCGCCGACCAGGTCGAGCGTGTCGTGCTGGTCGACCAGTCGGCCATCGGTCGCTCGTCGCGCTCCAATCCGGTGACGTACGTCAAGGCGTTCGACGGTATCCGCAGCGCCTTTGCCGCCACGCGCGCGGCCAGGGCGCGCGGCTATACCCCCGGCCACTTCTCGTTCAACGTCGCCGGCGGGCGTTGCGAGGCATGCGAGGGCAGCGGCGAGGTGGTCGTCGAGATGCAGTTTCTGCCCGACGTCTCGTTGCCGTGCGAGGAATGCGAGGGCAAGCGCTTCCGTGCCGACACACTGGAGATCGAATACCACGGCAAGAACATCGCCGAGGTGCTCGAGCTGACGGTGAGTGAAGCGCGACGTTTCCTCGCCGACATCTCCGCCACCGCCAAGCGCCTGCAGGTGCTAGAGGACGTCGGCCTCGGTTATC
Source organism: Acidobacteriota bacterium (assembly GCA_050114655.1). GTDB lineage: Bacteria > Acidobacteriota > UBA890 > UBA890 > UBA890 > JASFRZ01. The sequence goes on along the minus strand of JASFRZ010000032.1, from coordinate 13,913 downwards.
TGCGGCTGGGACAGCCGTCGACGACGCTGTCGGGCGGCGAGGCGCAGCGCGTCAAGCTGGCCGCGCATCTCATCGAGGGCGCCGGTGACAAGACCCTGTACCTGTTCGATGAGCCCACAACCGGCCTGCACTTCGACGACATCTCCAAGCTGCTGTTCGCCCTCAACCGCCTGGTCGACGGCGGCGCCTCGGTGGTGGTGATCGAGCACAACCTCGACTTTCTCAAGACCGCCGACTGGATCATCGATCTCGGCCCCGAGGGCGGCGAGGACGGCGGCTGGGTGGTGGCGGAGGGAACGCCCGAGGAGATCGCCGGCGTGCCGCTGTCGCACACCGGCGCCTATCTCGCCAGGGTGCTGGAGACGGAATGAACCGATCCGGTACAAGCTGCGCTCGCCGGTGATGCCACGGAAGGAGAATGCGCGATGAGCACCGTCGTCGACCTGAGGTCGGACACCGTCACCCAGCCCACCGACGAGATGCGCCAGGCCATGGCCGAAGCACCGGTCGGCGACGACGTCTACGGTGAGGACCCCACGGTCAGCGCGCTCGAGCAGGAATGCGCCGAGCGATTAGGCCACGAGGCGGCGCTGTTCGTGCCCACCGGCACGATGGGCAACCAGATCGCCATCCATCTGCACACCCGGCCCGGCGACGAGGTGCTGATCGAGGGAAGCGGCCACTCCTACGACTGGGAGCTCGGCGGCATGGCGGTGATCTCGTCGGTGCAGCCGCGCGTGCTGGTCGGTGACTGCGGCGTTTTCGATGCCGACGAGGTTGCGCACGTGCTCGCGCCGCGGCCCCCGATCCGCTCGCGCGTGTCGCTGCTGATCGCCGAGAACACCCACAACATGGCGGGCGGCAAGGTGTGGCCACGCGCCGCGACCGCCGCGATCCAGGGCATCTGCCGCGAGCGCGGCGTTGCCCAGCATCTCGACGGGGCGCGCCTGTTCAACGCCGCGGTGGCGAGTGGCGTCGACGTTGCCGAGCTCGCCGCCGGTTTTGACACCGTCATGGTGTCGCTTTCCAAGGGCCTGTGCGCGCCACTCGGCTCGATCCTCGCCGGCTCCGGGGAGCGCATCACCGAGGCGCGCCGCGTGCGCAAGCTGCTCGGCGGCGGTATGCGCCAGGTCGGCGTGGTGGCGGCTGCAGGCCGCGTGGCGCTGGCGTCCATGGTCGACCGCCTCGCCGAGGATCACGCCAATGCCCGGCGCCTCGCCGACGGCCTCACCGCCCTCGACGGCGTCGAGCTGGCCTACGGCCATTGCGACACCAACATCGTCGTGCTCGATCTGAGCGGCACGAAGGTGGGAGCGGCGGGCTTCGTCGGCGGCCTCGGTGAGCGCGGCGTCGCCTGTCTGCAGACCGGTCCGGGTACCGTTCGCCTGGTGACCCACCGGGGCGTCGGCGAGGCTGACGTCGATCGCGCCGTCGACGCAGCGCGTGACCTGCTGGGAGCATAGCGACGCGCAGCGACACGGTGGGGTGCCGGGCGAGCACTGCGTGAGGGTGTGAGCGCCGTTGACTAGCGCGACGGGGGGAAGGCGCGCGTCTGCTCCAGGAAGCCGTGCCAGTTGCGCCGCGTCTCCGCCAGGCTGTCGCCGCCGAACTTTTCCAGGCAGGCGTCAGCGAGCACCAACGCCATCATCGCCTCGCCGACCACTGCCGCGGCCGGCACGGCGCACACGTCGGAGCGTTGCACCACCGCCTCGATCGCCTCGCCGGTTTCGATGTCTACGGACGGCAGCGGCTTGCGCAGCGTCGCCAGCGGCTTCATGTAGGCGCGCACGCGCACTTCGCCACCGTAGGTTACGCCTCCCTCGGTGCCGCCGGCCCGGTTGGTGGGGCGGCGGTAGGCGCGGTCGGAGGCGTCGAAGGTGATGGCGTCGTGTACCGCTGAGCCCGGCTGCCCGGCGGCCCACACGCCGCGGCCGATCTCGGCCGCCTTCATCGCCGGGATCGAGACCATGGCGTGCGCCAGTCGCGCGTCGAGCTTGCGGTCCCATTGCACGTGGCTGCCGAGCCCGGGCGGCACGTTGCGGGCCACGATCTCGATTACGCCGCCGAGTGTGTCGAGGTCGTTTTGCGCCGCGGTGATCGCCTCGACCATGCGGGCGGAAGCCTCGTCGTCGGCGCAGCGCACCGGGGAGTCCTCGGCCCGTGCGCGGATGTCGTCGAACGGGATCTCGTCGCCGCTGTCGACCGCGGCGTCGCCGATCTGCAGCACGTGGCCGACGATGTCGACGTCGAGGGCGGCCAGGAACTGCTTGCAGAAGCCGCCCGCGGCGACCCGGCTGGCGGTTTCGCGCGCGCTCGCCCGTTCGAGAATGTCGCGCAGGTCGGAGCGGTCGTACTTGAGGCCGCCGGCGAGATCGGCATGCCCGGGGCGCGGCCGCGTCACCCGGCGGCTGTCGGCGTCGGGCGTTGGCGCATTGGCGCTCTCGCCGACGGCACCGGCCGGCGCGGCGTCGTCGCGCGGCGCGTCGGGGCTCATCACCTTCTGCCAGTTGGGCCAGTCCTTGTTCTCGATCAGCCAGGCGATCGGGCTGCCCAGCGTCACGCCGTGGCGTGCGCCGCCGACGATGCGCACCCGGTCGGACTCGATCTTCATGCGCTTGCCGCGCCCGTAGCCGCCCATGCGGCGCTTCAGGTCGCCGTTGATCGCGTCGATGTCGATGGCCAGCCCGGCCGGCAGGCCTTCGAGGATGCTGACCAGCATCGGGCCGTGGGACTCGCCGGCGGTCATCAGGCGCAGGATGCGGAGCGACATGATGCTTGCGAAGGTGGGTAGGGAAGAACGATGCGGAAACGAGATGCGCAGTATAGCAGGGTGCCGGGGGTCCTCCGTGGGGGCCGGGGGCCTCGCGAGGCGCGACCCCGAGCCGCTTACCTTTGTCGCCCGGTGACCGAGGCCGGCGCCAGTGCAATGACACGCCAGTCTATAATTGCCTCGTCATGAAGGTACTTACGAGCGAGCAAATGCAGGGCTGCGACCGCGCTGCCATCGACGAGCACGGCATCCCCGGGCTGGTGTTGATGGAGAACGCCGGGGTGCAGGTAGTGGAGTCGATGGAGGAGTTCTTCGCCGACGCTCCACCGGAGCTGGTGGCGGTGATGTGCGGCAAGGGCAACAACGGCGGCGACGGCTTCGTCATCGCGCGCCACCTGCACGCCGCCGGGCGCGTCGTGCGCGTCTATCTGTTTGCCGCCGCCGACACGCTGGAGGGCTCGGTGTCCGCGAACCAGCGCATCGCCGTGTCCGCCGGAATCGAGGTCATCGAGGTCCCCGACGAGGCCACATGGAACGAGGTCGCCGAGGAGATCGTCGGCTTCGATTGCATCGTCGACGCGCTGTTCGGCACCGGCATCACCGGCGCCCTGCGCGGCCACTACGGTGACGTGGTGGAAGCGATCAACGACGCCGGCGCCGCGGTGGTGGCGGTCGACCTGCCCAGCGGGCTGTCGGCCGACAGCGGCGACATCGCCGGACCGGCGGTGGTCGCCGACCTCACGGTTACCTTTGCCGCCCCCAAGCTGTGCCACGTGTTGCCGCCGGCCTGCGAGCTGGTCGGTGAGCTGAACGTGGTCGACATCGGCATCCCCGAGCAGGAGATCGCGGCCGTCGAGGGCGCGCTGGAGCTAATCACTCCGGAGGAGTGCGGCGCGGCGCTGTCGCCGCGCGACCCCGAGACCCACAAGGGTACCTACGGGCGCGTGCTGGTCATCGGTGGCGCACCCGGGATGTCCGGCGCGGCGGCACTGGCGGCGCGCGCGGCATTGCGCGGCGGTGCAGGCCTGGTCACCGTGGCGGCGCCCGATTCGGTCTCCTCGATCGTCGCTTCGCTGGTCGCCGAGGCGCTGGTGCGGCCGCACGCCAGCAATGCCGAGGGTGGTCTTTCGGAGGGTGCGCGGGCCGGCCTGCAAGCGCTCGCCGAGGCCGCCGACGTACTCGCTGTCGGTCCCGGTATCGGTAACTCCGAGGAGGCTCGCTCAGTGGTGCGCGAGATGGTTCTGTCGGCCGCCGTGCCGGTGGTCCTCGACGCCGACGGGCTCAACGCCTTCGCGGGTGACCTCGAGGCGCTGCGCGCCGTCGCACCGCCGCTGGTGCTGACGCCGCATCCCGGTGAAGCGGGCCGCCTGCTCGGCATCTCCACCGCCGAGGTGCAGGGTGACCGCCTCGGCGCAGTGCGCCGGGTCGCCGAGGGCGCCGGGGCCGTCGTGGTGCTCAAGGGGTATCGCTCCCTGGTGTGCAATCCGCTCGGCCGCACCGCTGTCAATCCCACCGGCAACCCCGGCATGGCGTCGGGTGGCTCCGGCGATGTGCTCACCGGGTTGATCGCCGCGCTCATCGGCCAGGGGCTCGATCCGTGGACGGCGACGCGGCTGGGGGTGTTCCTGCACGGCGAAGCGGGCGACATCGCGGCGCGGCAAGTGGGGGAGATCTCGCTCATCGCCTCCGATATCATCGCCGCGCTACCGGCGGCGTTCGCCGGCTGCCGGGCGGACCTGTAGGCGCGAGGAGCAACGCGTGAGATCGTCACGAGATTTCGTCACCCGTAACGCCGCTGAGACCCGCGAGGTGGGCCGCAAGATCGGTGAGCGCCTGCACGGCGGCGAGGTGGTGTTATTGTTCGGTCCGCTCGGCGCCGGCAAGACGGTGTTCGTCCGCGGCCTCGCCGAGGGGCTCGGCCTCGACCCCGAAGCCGTCAAGAGCCCGTCGTACACGTTGATCAACGAGCACCCCGGCAAGATCAGCCTGTACCACGCCGATCTCTACCGATTGAGCCTCGACTCGCTCGCCGACCTCGGCCTCGAAGAGCTGTACGGCGACGCCCGTGTGGTGGCGGTGGAATGGGCCGAGCGTCTCGAAGAAGCGGGCTGGGATCTCGGTGACGCGGTGATCGTCGAGATCGACTACCACCCGAGTGAGGACGATACGAGGATGATCGTCCTCGATGCCGTCGACGTATTCACGACCGGCGGAAACGGCAGCTGACACCAGCGTGCGCACGCTGTTCCCGGCTTTAAAGGGAGATTCTTTGGCCCTGTTCGGCTACGGCGAAGCCGCGGGTGCGGACGGCGGTGTTCTCGGGGCCGGCGGGGTCCCAGAGGGGGTTGGTGTTGTTGAGGTGGATGAAGAAGACCTCGGGGTGGGGGCGGTTGGCGAGAAGGTCCATGGTGACGGAGACCGGGGGGTGGGGGACCTCGGCTTGGGGGCGGTTGGGGAGCTCGTCGTAGCTGTAGAAGCTGCCGTCGAGAAGGGCGACGTCGGATCGGCCGAGCCAGTGCTCGAAGGCCTCTTCGTCGGGCGCGCCCGCTGCCGACGGCCAGCCCTCCCAGCGGTCGGCGTCGGGGACGTACATGAGCGTGCGGTCGGGGCCGTGCACCAGGAAGCCGAGGGTGTCGGAGAGCTCCTGGCGGTGCACCACGCTGAAGGGTGTCGCCGACAGTCGCGGCGAGAGCTGCACGGTCGTGCCCGGAGTCAGCTCGCGCAGCACCACGTGCCCGTTGCGCACCAGGAAGGCCCAGGGCTCGTTGGCGCGCAGGTAGGCAGCCATCGACGCGGAGACGTACAGCGGTAGCTCGCGCGTCGCCGCGCCCTCGCGGCCGAGGTGGATCAGGCCGGTGTAGTGGCCCATGTGGGCATGGGTCAGCAGGATGCCCTGCAGCGCGTCGGCGAGGGCGATCGAGCCCTCGTAGACCGCCGTGCCGTCGGGTTGGGCGAGCAGGTCACCGGCTTCGGCGACGAAGTCGGGGGTGGCATCGATCATGAACCGTTGTGCCCCGTCGGGATGCGGATCAACCAACCCCAGGCTGGCGACTCGCGGCGCCGGCCGCGCGCCGGAACGCACCGCGTTGCAGTTGTCGTTGAAGCAGTTCACCTGCGGTACACCGGCGTCCTGCGCGGTACCGAGAACGATTGCGTAGGGTGGCGTCTGCGCGGAACGCGCGGCGGCAGTGGCGGTAGGGCCGGGGGCTGGCAGCGAATCGGCCTGGCCGGACACGGGAATCGTTCCGGGGGCGAGCCAGTCCGTGAGGGTGCCGGCGAGTGGCAACACCAGCGCACCGCCGACGAAGCGACGCCGGGAGAGTCGCCTACTCGACGCGGTAGTTGGGCGCTTCCTTGGTGATCTGGACATCGTGCACGTGCGCCTCGCGCAGGCCGGCCACGGTGACGCGGACGAACTTCGCTTCCGCCTGCATGGTGGGGATATCGGGACATCCACAATACCCCATCCCGGCGCGCAAGCCGCCGATGAGCTGGTGCACGGTCTCGGCCACCGGCCCCTTGTACGGCACGCGCCCCTCGATGCCCTCGGGTACCAGCTTGGCGTCCTCCTCGACGTCGCGCTGGAAGTAGCGGTCCTTGCTGCCGGCGCGCATCGCGCCCACCGAGCCCATGCCGCGGTAGGCCTTGAAGGCGCGCCCCTGGTAGAGCTCGATCTCGCCCGGGCTCTCGTCGGTGCCGGCGAGCAGCGAGCCAACCATGATGACGTCGGCGCCGGCGGCGATCGCCTTGGCGATGTCGCCGGAGTGCTTGACGCCGCCGTCGGCGATGATCGGGATGCCGCGCTCCTTGCCGATGCGCGAGCATTCGGCGATGGCGGTGACCTGCGGGATGCCGGCGCCGGCGACCACGCGCGTGGTGCAGATTGCCGACGGCCCGATGCCCACCTTGACGGCGTCGACACCGACCTCGATGAGATCGCGGGTGGCGTCAGCGGTGGCGACGTTGCCGGCGATTACGCTGATGTCGGAGAACTTCTTCTTGATCTGACCGGCGGTCTCGATGACGCCCTCGGAGTGGCCGTGCGCGGTATCCACCACGATCACGTCGACGCCCGCCCTGGCGAGCGCCTCGGCGCGCTCGACCGACTCCGGCCCGACGCCGATGGCGGCGCCGACGCGCAGGCGGCCGAGGGCGTCCTTGCAGGCGTGCGGGTAGTCGATCGCCTTCTGGATGTCCTTGACGGTGATCAGGCCGCGCAGATGACCGCGATCATCGACCACCAGCAGCTTCTCGATCTTGTGCTGCTGCAACATGTCGCGCGCCTCGTCCATGGTCGTGCCGGGCGGCACGGTGACCAGCTTGTCGCGCGTCATCAGCTCCTCGACGCGGCGGTCGAGGTTCTTCTCGAAGCGCACGTCGCGGTTGGTCAGGATGCCGACGACCCGGCCTTCGGGGTCGGTGACCGGCACGCCGGAGATCTTGAACTTGGCCATCATCCCGAGCGCTTCGTGGATCGGCTTGCCCGGCCCGATGGTGATCGGGTCGACGATCATGCCGGATTCCGAGCGCTTGACCTTGTCGACCTCGTCGGCCTGCTCCTGCACTGTCATGTTGCGGTGCAGGATGCCCATGCCGCCCTGCTGCGCCAGCGCGATCGCCATGCGTGACTCGGTGACGGTGTCCATGGCCGCCGACAGCAAAGGGATGTGCAGCGCGATGTCGGCGGTCAGGCGGGTGCGCGTGTCGGCCTGGGTGGGCAGCACGTTCGAACGCGCGGGGATGAGCTGGACATCATCGAAGGTAAGGGCGACCGGCGGGTTCTCGGCGAGCATTACGGCTCCTGTGTGTTGCGCTTTGCGGCACGGTACAACACCACCGCTATTTCGCAAGTCGCGGCGGGCGGGACGCGCATTCCGCTGGACGAGCGCGCCCGTTCGTGGGGCAATAGACGATGCTGGTATCCCAAAAGCTCCCGTAGCGGCGTCGCGCGTTTGAGCGCGGCGCCCGTCGGAGTGGCCCGCGCCGCGACGCGGACAGGCAGCGACACCGAGAGCAAGACGCTTGTATTGCCGCCGATCGATCCTGATTGTTTCCATCGTGCTGGCCACGGCTTTGCCCGTCACGGCCGTCGTAGCCCAGCAGCTTGCGCCTCGTGCTTACTGGCCAGCGCCGAAGGGGACGCGGGTGATCGGCTTCGTATACGAGTACTCCGGCGGCGACGTGCTGGTCGACCCGTCGTTGCCGGTCGCAGGGGTGGCCTCGAGCATCAACGCCGTGCAGGTCAATTACACCCAGACGATCAGCATTGCCGGCAGGTCGAGCAACCTGCAGTTCGGTGTTCCCTACACGTGGAGCACGACCACGGGGTTCCTGGAGGGCGCGCCCCGCAGCCGATCGCTTGCCGCCATGGGGGACGCGCGGGCGCAGTTGTCCGTCAACCTCTGGGGCGCGCCGTCCATGGACGCCGCCGGGTTTCAAGCGCTGCGCGCCAGCCCGCGCCCGATCATCGGGGCAAGCGTCCTCGTACAGATCCCGACGGGCGGCTACGACCCGGACTATCTCATCAATGTGGGCGCCAATCGATGGGCGATCAAACCCGCGATCGGCGTCATGATTCCGGTTCGACCCACATGGTTGCTCGAGCTCGACATCGGTGGCTGGTTTTTCAGCGACAACGATGAGTTTCTCGGCACGACCCGTGAGCAGTCGCCGATCCTGTCGACCGAGGTCCACCTGGTAAAGAGAATCCGCCCGGGCTTCTGGGTGGCATTCGACGCGAACTTCTATGCCGGCGGGCGGAGCACGGTTGGCGGCGAGCCGCGCGGGGACCTGTACCGCAACTCGCGAATGGGTGCGACGCTGACCTTTCCCTTTCGACGGCGTCACGCCATCCGCGGTAGCTTCAGCTTCGGGGTGGTCACCAAGTCGGGCGGCGATTTCCGCAACGTGGCCATCGGTTACCTGTACATCTGGCGTTGAGGGCTCGTACAGGGACGGTCGGAGATCAACATTGCCGACAAATCGTCGTCAGCGCCCGCAGCACTTCTTGTACTTTTTCCCGCTGCCGCAGGGGCAGGGGTCGTTGCGGCCGACCTTCTTGTCCTCGCGGACCACGGTCGTGGGAACCGGTGAGGCGGTGTCACGGCCGGCGGCGGCGGCGATGCGCTGGGTGCGCTCGGCCTCGGCGCGCTGGCGGGCGAGTTGGGCCTGGCGCTCTTCCTCGCTCATCGGCTCGAGCTGGAAGGCGTAGCGCACCACCTCGCCGCGGATGCGCTCGTGCATCTCCTGGTACATGTCGAACGATTCGCGCTTGTACTCCACCAGCGGGTCGCGCTGACCGTAGCCGCGCAGGCCGATGCCCTCCTTGAGCCGGTCGAGGGCATACAGGTGCTCTTTCCAGCGCGCATCGATGACCTGCAGGCAGATCCAGGTCTCGAACTGGGTCATCACCTCGCCGATGCGCTCGATCTTGTCCTCGTAGCGCGCCTTGATGGCGTTGAGCAGGCCGTCGTGGATGTCCCCGATGCCGTCCTCCTCGAGGTCGACGGGGAGGTCCTTGGCCTGCAGACCGAAGAAGTGGGCCATCTGGGTCTCGAGCTCGTCGGTTTCCCAGTCACCCGGGTCCTTCTCGGGATCGCAGTGGGTGTCGAGCAGCCAGTCGAGGATCTCTTCGGCGGTCTCGAGGATGAAGCGGCGCGGCGCCTCGATATCGCTCATCTGCTCGGTGCGCAGCGTGTAAATGGCCTGGCGCTGCTTCTCCATCACGTCGTCGTACTCGAGCAGATGCTTGCGGGTCTCGAAGTTGCGCGCCTCGACCTGCTTCTGGGCGCGCTCGATGGCGCGCGTCACCATGCGGTCTTCGATCGGCACGCCCTCCTCCATGCCGAGCCGATGCATCACCCCCTGCAGCCGGTCCATGCCGAAGATGCGCATCAGATCGTCCTCGAGCGACAGGAAGAACTGCGAGCTACCGGGGTCGCCCTGGCGTCCGGTACGGCCGCGTAGCTGGTTGTCGATGCGGCGCGCCTCGTGGCGCTCGGTGCCCAGCACGTGCAGGCCCCCGAGGTCGGTGACCCCCTCGCCGAGGACGATGTCGGTACCACGGCCGGCCATGTTGGTGGCGATGGTGACGGCGTCGCGCTGGCCGGCAAGCGCGACGATCTCGGCCTCGCGCTCGTGGTGCTTGGCGTTCAGCACCACGTGGCGCACGCCCTTGCGCTCGAGCATCTTGGAGATCTTCTCCGACTTCTCGATCGACGTCGTGCCGACGAGCACCGGGCGGCCGGTCTCGTGCTGATCGACGATCTCCTCGACCACCGCCTTCCATTTCTCCGGCTCGGTGCGGAAGATGACGTCGGGCATCTCGTCGCGGATCAGCGGCTTGTTGGTCGGAATGGCCATCACCTCGAGCTCGTAGATGTTGTCGAACTCGGCCGCCTCGGTCATCGCCGTGCCGGTCATGCCGGACAGCTTGTCGTACATGCGGAAGAAGTTCTGGAAGGTGATGGTGGCGAGCGTCTGGTTCTCACGCTCGATCTTGACCCCTTCCTTGGCTTCGACCGCCTGGTGCAGACCGTCCGACCAGCGCCGACCCGGCATCATGCGGCCGGTGAACTCATCGACGATGATCACCTCGCCGTCCTTGACCAGGTAGTCCTTGTCGCGCTTGAACAGTGAGTGCGCCTTGAGCGCCTGTTGCGCGTGGTGGATCAGGTCCATGTTGGCGGCGTCGTAGAGGTTGTCGACGCCGAGCAGTTGCTCGAGGCGCTCGACGCCTTCCTCGGTGAACGCTGCCGAGCGCTTCTCCTCGTCGATCTCGAAGTCGCGCTCTTTCTTGAGCGCCGGGATGATGCGGTCGACCTTGTAGTACAGCTCGGTCGATTTCTCCGCCGGCCCGGAGATGATCAGCGGGGTGCGCGCTTCGTCGATCAGGATCGAGTCGACCTCGTCGACGATGGCGTAGTGGTGTAGCGGCTGCACCATGTCCTGGGCGCGGAACTTCATGTTGTCGCGCAGGTAGTCGAAGCCGTACTCGTTGTTGGTGCCGAAGGTGATGTCCGAGGCGTAGGCGGCGCGGCGGTCCTCGTCGGGCATGTCGTGCTGGATCGCGCCCACGGTCAGGCCGAGGGCCTCGTACAGCGGGCCCATCCACTCCATGTCGCGGCGCGCCAGGTAGTCGTTGACGGTGACCAGGTGCACGCCCTTGCCCTCGAGTGCGTTGAGGTAGGCGGGCAGGGTGGCGACCAGCGTCTTGCCTTCACCGGTGGCCATCTCGGCGATCTTGCCCTGGTGCAGCACCACGCCGCCGATCAACTGCACGTCGTAGTGGCGCATATTGAGCGCCCGTTTGCCGGCCTCGCGGGCGGCGGCGAAGGCCTCCACCATCAGGTCGTCGAGCGTCTCGCCGTCGGCCAGGCGCTTGCGAAACTCCTCGGTCTTGGCGCGCAGGTCGGCGTCGGAGAGCTTCTCGAACGCCCCTTCGAGCTCGTTGATCGGGGCAACGTAGGTTTCCCCGATGCGCTTGAGCTCACGGTCGTTGTGGGTGCCGAAAACCTTGGTCAGAACACTATTCAGCATGGCTTCGCTATGACGCGCCTTTGCGGCGCTCCGGTAAGAACATGGCCCGGGGGAGGGGAGTGCGGCTTCGGCCGTCGACGCCGGTTCGTGGCGTCACTGGAGCGCGAGGACGCACTACGGTTGACACCAGTAATCGTACCAGCCGCGCCGAGGGGGGGTAAACGTCGGTGCGTAGGCTCGCGGCGCCGCGGCGCTACGGCTCAGCGACCGTTCGCCGCGCCGCCGCGCGAGCATGCAGCTTGCGGCGCTTGTAGCGCAGATAGGTGCGCGGCATCACGGCGAGGGCAACGTGCTGGCGTAGGTACTGCGGGTAGGCTCCTCTCGAGATCAACCAGAACAGGGTCGCGAGGCGCCGCGGCAAGCTCGTCGCCGTCAGATCCGCAGATCGCTCGGCCTCGTGGAGCGAGCGGTTCGCGATCTCGTGCAGCTCGCGAACCTCCTCGTTGCCGAGCCCGTGCCGTTGTTCCGCCACCTGGATATCGGCGAGCCGGCTGCCGAGGTTTCGGCGGGCATCGGTGACTCCACGCTGAATCCGCTCGCGGTAACGATCCAGCGACTCGAAGCTGGCGAGATTGGTCGTGAGGCTGTTCGCGTGGCGTCGTGCTCTGACCAGCGAATGGTCGAGAAACACGACATCGCCGAGTAAGCTGGCGCGGAACGGGAGCACGATGTCCTCGGCAATCTCGGGATCGATCGGACCGAAGGCCTCCGCGACCTCGCGCCGGATGGCAAGGGTCGTGCCCGCTGCGTTGGCGTCGACGCGGGCGAACCACCGGTTGGCCGGCACCCCGACAGCGGGGTGTGGGACGTTGCCCGGGCCGATTGCACGGCCGGCCTCGTCGATCAGCAAATAGGAGGAGTAGACCGCTTTGATACGGGGCCCTTTCTCGAAAGCCTCCACGATCCGCCGCACGCGAAAGGTCTGCGAGATGTCGTCCGCGTCGAACGACACCAGGATATCGCCCTTCACCGTCGGGAAGACATGATTCAGGTGCGCGCTCTTGCTGCCCGTATTGCGGCTGCGTCGGCGCAGGTCGATACGGTGTGGGCCGCGGTAGCGGGAGACCTCTTGCCGCAGGATTTCGTAGGTCGCGTCGGTCGAGGCGTCGTCGGAGACGATCACCTCCATCGGCTCACAATCCTGGGCCAGAAGGCTGGCCAGCGCCTCGGCGATGAACGCCTCCGAGTTGTAGGACAGCAGGATCGCGGTGACCGAACGTCCGGGATCGAGAGGCATTCAAGCTCTCCTAGGTCCTGTCGTCTTCTCCGGCCTCTCCCCCGGGAGAGAGTTCGGTTTGTCTTGAGCTTCCTTGGTTGCCACGCGAGCGGTAGGCGAAATACCGCTTCAGCTTCAGGAATTGAGATTCCCACAAGTACCAGCTGAGCAGTGCCAGCGCTATCGAGATGGAGCCGGCGACGAGCGAGAAAGCTATCAGGCCCGGTAGCTGCGACCCCCCGAGCGTCGGGAAGACCGTCGTCTGAAACCCGCGGCGCGCGAGGTCAACGACCACGAGGTGATGGATGACGTACAGCCCATAGCTGTACTTACCCATGAAGCGTAGAGACGGGTGGGCAAATAGTCGTCCCCAGCCACTTTCCAATGGTCGTACCACCGAAAGCGCAAGGATGCCGCCGAAGAAGGCCGCGATGATCGTGTAGCCGGCGGTCCGCATCGGAGCGTCCACGTACGCCAGCCGTCCATGTCGCACGAAAATCGCGCCGAGCAGGATGCCGGGTACGACGATCGCCGGGAGGATCCACCGGTTGAGCACCGACAAGCCCTCGGGTCCCCTTGCCCACACGGCAATCAAGGCACCGATGGCCAGGGCGTCGATCCGCGTCGGCATGAGCACGTATGGTGCCACGACGTTCGCCGGTGCCCACAAATAGAAAGCGAACCGCAGGCCGAGCGCCAACACGATGCACAAGAGACAGGTCCGAATCAGGGTCTTCCGGCTCGTCAGGAAAACGACCAACGGCCACACGATGTAGAACTGCTCTTCGATGGCGAGCGACCAGAAGTGGCCCAGGTCCGGCTGCGCCGGCCAGCCGGAGATTGCCATCTTGATATTGATCAGATAGGTCCAGAACCAGGGCTGCTCCGCCCATACCGCGGCGAACTGGTCGCCCATCCACATCAGGTGCGGGGCGATGAAGAAGTAGACGAACAGGGAACCGTAGTAGAGCGGAAAGACACGCAGGAACCTGCGCATGTAGAAGTTGCGGAAGTAGCCGTCGTCGCTCTTGGTCTCGTACAGGATGCCGGTGATCAGGAACCCGGAGAGCACGAAGAAGAGATCCACACCGGACCATCCCACGGAGAGGACCTTGAGGACGGCCCGATCCACCGCCACGGCGTTGCCCGTTTGAAAGCCGCTGTAGATCGCGAAATGATAGAAGAGCACCAGGGTGATGGCGATGCCGCGCACGCCGTCCAATGCAGGCAGGTGGGCGCCGGTTCCAGGAAGATGGGATGCGGTCGCGGCACGGCTCATCGCGGACGATTCGGGCGTTGTTGGCGGGTGACGCGGACGATTGACAGGACTCCGAGGGTCCACCTTGATCGGCGCGTGGAGCCTGGCACGAATTGGGACTCGACTTCAAG
>JASFRZ010000031.1:0-19807 GCA_050114655.1 Acidobacteriota bacterium | reverse complement strand
GACGCTGCCCGCACCGGCCTGATTGACGAGGTAGGCGAGGACGACCGCACCGACGACAAACAGAGCCAGTCGTTTGAAAACGATCGCTCTCATGGGGCGGAGTATAGGGAATGAACCCCGAGGCCGCATGAACGGGCGGCGTAAGGGCACGATAGGATGGCGGCATGAAAAGCGTCGACGAGCTGCTCGAGAACAACCTGTTGGACGACGCGGCGGCGCGCCACTTCACCGAAAGCCGCGCCCGTGTCTCGCAACGGCACGGCAACTGGCGAGCCAGCTTCCCCGCAATCGGCGCTTTGCTCGACAGCGACGAGGAGCGCGCCCAAGCGCTGGCGGGTAACTACGCTACCGAGGCGCGCGAGATCGTCGGCGTGTGGCTGTCCGCGCAGCAGGAGCACGCGCCGGCCCCGACACCGCTCGAGGCCCGTATCGCCTGGGTGGAGGACTTCTGGCGGGCCTGGCGCGCCCGGGTGTTCGCCGGTAATGACTTCGGCGCGCTGCAGGACGGGCCGCGCGAGCGTTTCAGACGGGTGTTCGATGAGCTCTCGGCGCGCTTTCGCGAGGACGCCGCCGGGTGGCTGCGCGACGGTGGCGGCAGCGGCGAGCCGGAGATATCGCTGGTGCAGCGTTGCACCGCGCCACTACGCGCTGCAGCCCGCGCCGTAGAAGGATTCTTCTTTCCGTCGGTGCGCCGCTGATCCGTTGGTGTGCTCCGAACCGGTGCCCGGCGGCTAGCCTCCGCCGCCCGCGACGATTGGCTCGACGCTCGCCTCGCGGTACAGCAGGTCCCCGTCGGGATCGAACAGCAGATCGCGCGGCGGCGACGGTAGAACGATGCGGAACTCGGCGGTGCCCGGCTCGACCCATACCGTAGTTTCCAGCGGCGGAGCGGCTTCGAGGGGGATGCGCAGGCGCACCGGATAGCGGATGTTGGCGTCGCGCTGGGTGATGGTGCCGTATAGCTCGTAGCGCGAAGCGTTGCCCGCCTGACGGTAGCCGTAACGGACGTCGAAGCTCGGTACGTCGGGGCTGTGCAGCCAGGCGGCGAAGAACCACGACAGATCGTCGCCGTATACCTCCTCTGCGAGCCGCTGGAAGACTTCGGTGGTGACGTCCTTGCGGTAGTCATGCAGCTCGCGGCACAGCTGCATGAAACCGTCGAGGCCGATGACCTCGCGCAGCATGTGCAGGACCATCGTGGCCTTGTGGTAGTTGAAGGCGTAGATCGCTTCCTGGGTTGACATCTCGAAGCCCATATCGAGCGCTTCGTCGGTGTCTACGGCCAGCGCGACGCGGCGCGAACGCTCCAGCTCCAGGCGCATCATCTGGTTGCCGTACTGGCTCTCGAGGAACAGCAGCGCGCTGTACGTCGGCAACCCTTCGCGCAGCCAGGCGTCGCGGGGCCGCGGGATTTCAATGAAGTGGTTCCACCAGTGGTGGGCGATCTCGTGTGCCAGGACGCGATACGGAAAGGCTGCGTCGGGGTCGAGGTTCTCGGCCTCGAGAAACGTGACGCCGGGGTAGGTCACCCCGCTGATGTTCTCCGGCAGGTTCATCGCCACCAGGTTCCAGCTGCGCCGGTTGAGCGGCCCGATGCGCTCGCTGAAGAAGGCGGCGGCTTCCCCCATGTAGTCGACGTAGGTATCGATCAACGAGGCGTACTCCGGCGGGAAAAACCCGCGCAAGGTGCCCATCTCGGTGCGTTCCTCGCGCCGCGCGAACGGCGCGACGGCGAGGGGGATCTGCGTGCTCGGCACCGAGTCGCGCCAAGTGTAGGTGAATGTGCCGTCATCGTTGTGATGCTGCGAGTCGGTGCCCGCTGAGACCAGTACCCAGGGCGGCGGGAGCGTGGCGGTGACGGACATGGCCATCGGCACAAAGCGCTGAAACTCTCCCGGGGTCCGCTGGACCAGGAAGTGCGGGTACCAGGGTGTGGTCAGCAGCATCTGACCGCTTTCCTCGAGGGTGGCGTCGAAGCGCGCGCGGTAGCGGAACGTCCAGGTGGTCTCGGCGCCGCTCTCCAGCGGCGGTGTCATCACCTGTACCGAGCTGCGGCGGCGCCGGTAGACCAGCGGGACGCCGTCGGTGTCCTCCACCGCGTCCAGGTTGACGTCGGAGCGCAACGACAGCGTCACGGAGTCGATCCGCTCCTGCGGCACGAAGGTCAGCGCGCACTCGATCAGCGCGACCGGAACGTCGGGGTGCAGCTCCAGGCGCACGTCGATGCGGCGCGGCGTCACCAGCGCGGAAGCCTGGCGCGCGGCGCGCCCCTGCGGGCTCGCCGCAGCGGTGCCTGCCGCCGGCGGCAGCAGCACCGCCGCGGCTGCGAGAGCCGTGGCGATCGATCGAGCTACACGGACCATTGCCGAGTGGGTTTCGAGTGTCAAAGGGGTCGCGCCGCCGTCCCGCACGCGCGCAGGCTACACCCCTGAAGTTATGCAGTGCCCTGTTAAGATGCCGGGGGTGGAGCCCCGCCGCAAGGGCGCGTGCTACCCTGTGCGCTCGCCAAGAGCGCCCATCGGCGCCCCTTCCCGAGGCTGTTGCCAGGCCATGGATCGCAAAGCGGAAGACTTCGAAAAGCCGATTGCCGAGCTCGAGAAGCAGATCCACGAGCTGACGTTGTTTCCTGCTTCGGCGGAACGCGACGCGCGTCTCGCCGAGCTGGAGAAGCAGCTCGACGCCACCCGGCGCCAGATCTACGGCAACCTGTCGCGCTGGCAGGTGACGCTGGTGGCTCGCCATCCGGACCGGCCGTACACGCTCGACTACATCGGCCGGCTGTTCAACGGCTTTGTCGAGCTGCACGGTGACCGCCAGTTCGGCGACGATCCCGCCATCGTGTCGGGGTTCGCCGAGCTCAACGGGCATCCGGTGTGTATCGTCGGCCAGCAGAAGGGACGCACCACCAAGTCCAAGCTGCACCGGAATTTCGGCATGCCGCACCCGGAGGGCTACCGCAAGGCGCTACGCGTCATGAAGCTCGCCGAGAAGTTCTCCCGGCCGGTGCTGACCTTCGTGGACACCCCGGGCGCATACCCCGGCTCCGGGGCGGAGGCCCGCGGGGTCGCCGAGGCAATCGCCAAGAACCTGCGCGAGATGGCGGTGCTGCGCGTGCCGGTCATCGTCACGGTGATCGGCGAGGGCGGCAGCGGCGGGGCACTCGGGATCGGTGTCGGCGACCGCGTCAACATCCTGCAGTACGCCACCTATTCAGTGATCTCTCCGGAGTCATGCTCATCGATCCTGTGGCGCGATCCCGATCACCCCGAGGAGGCCGCCGACGCCTTGAAGCTCACAGCGCCGGACCTGCGCGAGATGGGGCTGGTCGACGAGATCATCGGCGAGCCCGAAGGTGGCGCGCACAACGATCCCGAAGCCATGGCGTCGGCGCTCGGCGTGACGCTGGAGCGCCAGCTCGACGAGCTGCGCGGCCTCGACCTCAACGTGCTCATCGAGCAGCGCTACCAGAAGTTCCGCGCGATGGGTGCCCTCGCCGGAATCGAGGAGTAGTGTCCTGCTAGTGCGGGCGAAGACCTGGCGCCTGCGCCCTCACGACGCCGACGCCGTCACCCGGCTGGGGGACGAGCTAGGCTTGCTGGACACCACCGCGCGGGTGCTCGCCGCCCGTGGCATCGGCACGAGTGCGCAGGCGGAGGCCTTTCTGAACCCCACGCTCGACGCGCTCCACTCGCCGTTCAGTTTCGTGCAGATGGAGGCCGCGGTGGATCGGCTGCTGGCGGCCATCGAACACGGCGAGCGCATCGTCGTGCACGGTGACTACGACGTCGACGGGATCACCGGGACGGTGGTGCTCGTCGTCGCGCTGCGCGCCCTCGGCGCCGACATCGAGTATCTCGTGCCGCACCGCGTCGACGACGGCTACGGGCTCAAGCCGGCAGGGATCGACCGGGCGCGCGACATGGGCGCGCGGGTGGTCATCGCGGTCGACTGCGGTATCACTGCGCTGGCGGCGGCCGAGCGCGCCCGCCGACACGGCATTGACCTGATCATCGCTGATCACCACGAGCCCGGACAACAGCTTCCCGAGGCACGGGCCGTGCTCAACCCGCGCCTGCCCGACGCCGGCTACCCGGAAGATGATCTCGCCGCCGTCGGGGTGGCCTTCAAGCTGGCGCGCGGGGTGTTGCAGCGGCATCCGCGCGGCTTCCTCGGCACCGCGCTGTCGAAGCTGGTGGCGCTCGGAACGGTCGCCGACCTGGTGCCGCTGACCGGCGAGAACCGTGTCTTCACCCACCACGGCCTGCAGACCCTCGGCGATGCGGTCAATCCGGGCCTCCGTGCGCTGATGGAGTTCGCCGGCGTGCGCGCTCCGATCAGCGCCTCCGACATCGGTTTTCGCCTGGCGCCGCGCATCAACGCGGTCGGGCGCCTGGGACACCCACGCGACGCGGTGGAGATGTTCCTCGCCACCGAAGCCGGCGAGGCGCGCCGCTTCGCCAAGTTGCTGCACGACACCAACAACCGGCGTCGGGAGATCGAAGCCGAGGTCCTCGAGCAGGCGCTGCAGCAACGGCCGGCCGACGACGCGGCAGTGGTGGTCGCAGCGGGTGTCGGCTGGCACCGCGGGGTCATCGGAATCGTCGCATCGCGTCTGGTCGAGACCTGGGGTCGTCCGGCGGTGGTGCTGGCGGTGGAGGAAGATCTGGCCTTCGGCTCGGCGCGCTCGATTCCGGGCTTCAACGTCGTCGGCGCACTGCGCGGCGTCGCGGAGCTGCTCGACGAGTTCGGCGGCCACCACCAGGCCGCCGGTCTGCAGATGGGCAGCGGCCGGGTCGAGGAGCTACGCGCCGCGCTTGCCGGTGCCGGCGGCAAAGAGCTCGACGCCGCCGTGGAACGTTCTGCCGAGCTGCTGTGCGACGCCGAGGTCGAGCTCGACGACCAGGCCCTGTCCCTGGCACGCGAGCTCGATCGCCTGGCACCGTTCGGCGTGGGAAACCCACGTCCGCGTCTCTTGCTGCGCGACATGCGCGTGGAGGCGCCGCCCCAGGTGCTCAAGGGGCAGCACCTCAAGCTGCGCCTGTCGAGCGGCGATCGGCCGGTCGACGCACTCGCCTGGAGGCGCGCCGAGGAGGGCGCAGGCATCGCCGCCGGCGACCGCATCGACGTGATCGCCAAGCTGAGCGTGAACACCTTCCGGGGCCGCGCAGAGCCCCAGCTCGAGCTCGTGGACTGGTGCGCCGACGGCTCGGTGGCGGTCGTCTGACCGCCGTTTCCCGTCCCCATTCGGGGCTCGGGCGTAGCGCTGGTTAGCAGTCGCTTGACGAGAGTGCCAACGGCCCTTACCATGAAGGGCAGCGGCGCACTCCCGGCCTCGCGGGGAGGACGTCGGAGGCCCGTTTGCGGCCGCGGAGCCGCCGTTCTGGCGACTTCGAGAGATCGATTTTCAGCAGGCGAGCGCGGCTTTGTGCGGGCGCGTCGTGCCCCGCCGGTTGCCCCTCCGCGGGGCCCGCGATCGCCGGTAATCGCGATGGAGGCTTATCAAAGATGGCAAAGGTCACACCTTTGGGAGACCGGATCCTGGCGCAGCGCCTGGAGCCGGCGGAAGAGGTTCGGGGCGGCATCATCATCCCCGATACCGCCAAGGAGAAGCCCCTCGAGGCCAAGGTCGTCGCAGTTGGCGCCGGCCGGCTGGGCGAGGATGGCGAGCGCATCCCGATGGAGCTCAAGAAGGGCGATCGCATCCTGATCTCCAAGTACGGCGGTACGGAAGTGAAGCTCGACGGCGTCGAGCACCTGATTCTGCGCGAGGACGACGTCCTCGCCGTGGTGGAGGGCTAAGCGAACATGGCAAAGAAGGTTCTGTACAGCGAGGACGCGCGTCACGCGGTGCTCGACGGCGTCACCCAGCTCGCCAAGGCGGTAAAGGTGACGCTCGGCCCGCGCGGCCGTAACGTAGTGCTCGGCAAGAGCTGGGGCAGCCCGGTGATCACCAAGGACGGGGTCACGGTCGCCAAGGAAGTCGAGCTCAAGGACATCAACGAGAATATGGGTGCGCGCATGGTGCGCGAGGTCGCCTCGAAGACCTCCGACGTCGCCGGTGACGGCACCACCACCGCGACCATCCTGGCCGAGTCGATCTATCGCGAGGGCGTCAAGAACGTCGTCGCCGGTGCCAACCCGATGTCTCTGAAGCGTGGCATCGACAAGGCGGTGGCTGCGGTAGTCGGCGAGATCGCCAAGCTGTCCAAGGCGGTCAAGGGCAAGGAAGAGATCAAGCAGGTGGCCACCATCTCGGCCAACGGTGACACCGAGATCGGCGAGATGATCGCCGAGGCGATGGAGACCGTCGGCCGCGACGGTGTCATCACCGTCGAGGAGGCGCGCTCCACCGAGTCGTCGCTCGAGGTGGTCGAGGGCATGCAGTTCGACCGCGGCTACCTGTCGCCCTACTTCGTCACCGACCCCGAGAACATGGAGGTCGAGCTCGAAGATCCGCTGATCCTCATCCACGAGAAGAAGATCAGTGCGCTGCAGGACCTGCTGCCGGTGCTCGAGCAGGTGGCCCGCTCCGGCAAGCCGTTGCTGATCATCGCCGAGGACGTCGAGGGCGAGGCCCTGGCGACGATGGTGGTCAACAAGATTCGCGGCACCCTCAAGGGCGCAGCGGTCAAGGCGCCGGGCTACGGCGATCGCCGTAAGGCCATGCTGCAGGACATCGCCGTGCTGACCGGCGGCACCTGCATCACCGAGGATCTCGGCATCAAGCTGGAGAACATCAAGATCGACGACCTCGGCCGCGCCAAGAAGGTTGCCATTACCAAGGACGACACGGTGATCGTCGAGGGCGCGGGCTCCGCCAAGGACATCAAGGGTCGCATCGATCAGATCCGTGCGCAGATCGAGACCACCAGCTCGGACTATGACCGCGAGAAGCTCGAAGAGCGCCTCGCCAAGCTGGCCGGCGGCGTGGCGGTGATCAACGTCGGCGCCGCGACCGAGACCGAGATGAAGGAGAAGAAGGCACGCGTCGAAGATGCCATGCATGCGACCCGTGCCGCGGTGGAAGAAGGCGTGGTTCCGGGCGGCGGCGTCGCCCTGCTGCGCGCCATGAAGGCGATCGACAAAGTCGAGGCCACGGACGAAGAGGCCGTCGGCGTGGGGATCGTCCGCCGCGCCCTCGAGGGCCCGCTGCGCACCCTGGCCGACAATGCCGGACTGGAGGGCTCGGTAGTGGTCCAGAAGGTCATGGATGGCAAGGGCGCCTTCGGTCTCAATGTCGAGACCGGCGAGTACGAGGACCTGGTCAAGGCGGGGGTCATCGATCCTGCCAAGGTCACCCGTGCCGCGCTGCAGAACGCCTCGTCGGTGGCCGGCTTGCTGCTGACCACCGAGGCGCTGATCTCCGAGATTCCGGAGAAGAAGAAGGCCCCCATGCCGGGCGGCGACATGGACGGCATGGGCGGTATGGGCGGTATGGGCGGTATGGGCGGCTTCTGAGCCAGTCCACAGCGCACAGCTCATGGAGGAGGGGGTCGCTTTCGACCCCCTCCTCTTTTTTCTTGCGGAGGCTTCTGTCCGCGTGACGCCAATTCTGCACTCGAGCTGCACAATCTGGCCGTGGCCGTGCGACAATTCAGTAGTCATGAGCACTTACGACATCAGCGACTTCCAGGCCGAAGTCATCGACCGTAGCCATCAGGTACCGGTGGTCGTCGATTTTTGGGCCGAATGGTGCGGCCCCTGCAAGATGCTCGGGCCGGTGCTCGAAAAGCTTGCCGGCGAGGCCAACGGCCGCTGGCAGCTCGCCAAGCTCGACACCGAGGGGCACCCGCGGATTGCCGCGGCCTTTGCCATCCGCAGCATCCCGGCGGTCAAGTTGTTCGTCGACGGCGAGGTGGTCAGCGAGTTCGTCGGTGCGCTGCCCGAAGAAACGATCCGGCAGTGGCTGAATGAGGTGATTCCCGGACCCGAGGCGGGGAGGATGCGCGAGGCCCGCGAGCTGCTCACTCGTGGTGACGAGGCAAGCCTCCAGCGGGCGCGCCGCCTGCTCGAGGAAGCGCTCGAGGTCGACGCCGGCAACGTCGAGGCGCGCGTGCTGCTCGCCGAGGCATTGGTGTTCGACGACGCCCCGGCCGCTACCGCCCTGCTCGAGCCGATCGGTGCCGGTGACAAGCACGGCGACCGCGCCGAAGCGCTGCGCACCGTCGCCCGCCTGCTCACCCTTTCTCCCGACTCGCCCGAGCTCGGCGACAGCCCGGCGAAGAACGCCTACTTCGAGGCGATCGACGCGCTGTCGCGCCGCGACCTCGAGGGTGCGCTGGCCGGATTCGTCTACGTCGCCGGACAGGACCGGCAGCTCGACGACGACGGCGCCCGCAACGCCTGCCTGGCGATCTTCACCCTGCTCGGCGACGAGGCTGCCGAGACGCGCGAGTATCGCAAACAGCTTGCGCGGGCGCTGTTCGTCTGAGGGCTACTTCTTCTTGCGCGGCTGTACCACCCACGCCACCAGAATGCCGACGGCGTACAGCCCCAGCATCGGTGTGGCGAGGATGGTCTGGGTGGCCATGTCGGGGGTCGGCGTCACCACCGCGGCGATCACGAAGATGATCAGGATGGCGTAGCGGAACGAGCGCAGCATGCCACCGGCGGTGACCATGCCCATGCGGGCGAGGAAGAACACCACGACCGGCCACTCGAACACCAGCGCGCAGCCGAGCAGGGTGCGCAGCAGGAAGCTGAACAGGGCGTTGGCCGACAGCAGCGGCCGCATATCGCCGGTGACCCCCATGGTGATGAAGAAGTTGGACATCACCGGGAACAGCACCAGGTAGCCGAAGGCGGCACCGGCGAGGAAGAAGATGATCGAGGCGAAGATCACCGGGATGGCGTACATGCGCTCGCGCCGGTAGAGGCCGGGGGCGATGAACAGCCACATCTGCGTCAGCACCACCGGTGAGGCGAGGAACAGGCCGGCCATCGCTGCCACCTTGAGGTAGACGATGAAGCCCTCGGTCAGCGACAGCACCACCAGGCGCGCGTCGGCGGGCGTCTGGGCGTACTCCTGCAGGACGCGGGTGACCGGTAGGGAGAGCAGCTCGTAGATCTGCTGGGACACGAACCACGCCAGGATGGTGCCCACGAGCATGGCGATGACGCATACGAACAGGCGGTGGCGCAGCTCGGTCAGATGCTCGATAAGCGACATCTCGGGCAGCGATTCGCGCCCCATCCCGGTGTCGTCGTGCTCATCCATCGTCGCGTCCGCCGTGCTCATCGCGCGGCCGTCAGGGGAAACCGTGGTGCAGGAGCCCGCACTGGCAATGGTTGCGCGGTGGAACCGATGAGCACGGCCCGCTCAGGACTCGTCGACGTGCTTGCCGACGGGCTCGGCGACGTCGCGATCGGCGGACGTTTCGGCGAGTTCGGCATCGGCTCGGTCGGCGGACGTATCTGCGGGCTCGGCGTCGGCCTGGTTCGCGGAGGTTTCGGCGGGGCGAGCGATCTGCCGGGGGCGATGCCGGGCGCTGTCGCGCTCGTCCTCGAGGTTGATCTCGTCCTCGAGGGAGCGCCGCAGGTCGTTGGAGGCCTTCTTGAACTCCGACAACCCCTTGCCGATCGAGCGCCCAAGCTCGGGCAGCTTGCGGGGTCCGAAGATGAGCAAGGCGATCACCATGATCACCAGCAGCTCTGTACCGCCAATCGAACCGAACACTTGGGACTCCAGTGGGAGAAGGTTACGCCTGCATGATAGCTCATCGCTTGCCGGCGGGCGCGATAACCGCCGGCCGAGAACCGGCTCCGGTTTTTTAAAACCAGGGAAGGCCCTAGTACCGGTCCTGCTCGAACGCCGCCCTGATCTCGTCCCGCGTCGCGCCGGTCCCCAGTAGCAACATCAGCAACAGGCGCGCCTTCGGCCCCGGCAGGTGGTCGGCGAAGATCACGCCGTGCTCGCGCAGGGTGGCGGCGCCGCCGTCGTAGCCGTACATCGGCGCGGCGCGGCCGCGCAGGCAGCGGGTGGTCATGACGATCGGGAGGTCGGCAGCGGCTTCTTTTATCGCTGCGGCGAGGCCGGGGGTGACGTTGCCGCGCCCCATGCCTTCGATCACCAGTCCCCTGGCCCCGGCTGCCAGGCTGGCGGCGACGTAGCGGCCGTCGGCGCCGGCAACGGTCTTGATCAGGTCCACGTTCTCTTCGATCGTGTCGCCGGCGAAGGAGGGCAGGGAGGAACGCGCCGGCGGGGCGAAGAAGATCACGTTGCCGCGGTCCACGACCCCCAGCGGGCCGGTCTGCGGGCTGGCGAACGAATCGTAAGACTCGGCGTGCACCTTGACGACGTCAACGGCGGCGTGGATCGAGTCGGCCATCACCACCATGGTGCCGCGCCCGCGCGCTGCCGGGGCGGCGGCTACCTGGGCGGCAGCGAGTACGTTGGCGGGGCCGTCCCAGGTCGGGTCGGAGACCAGCTTCATGGCGCCGAATACGATCACCGGAACCTCCGGGTCGAGCACGCGGTCGAGCATGAACGCGGTCTCCTCGATGGCATCGGTGCCGTGGGTGACGATAACCCCGTCGACGGCGCCATCGGTGGTCGCGGCGCGAATGCGGGAGGCGAGCTGCAGCATGCGCCCGGGGTGCATGTGTGGGCCGGGATAGCGGCCGAAGTCGTCGATCACCACGCCGGCGACGTCCGCGAGCCCGGGAGTGCGCTCGAGGATCTGCTCGCCGGTCAGCGTCGGTACCGGCAAGCCGCTGTCGACGTCGAGGGTGCAGGAGATGGTGCCGCCGGTGAAAACTGCCAGGATGGTCGGTCGGTGATCGCCGCGTGCCATCGGGACTATCCCTCGCGGGCGGCGAGGTACCGCTTCATACCGCTGCGGTACTTGTAGCCGCTGCCGGTCATGAAGGCGGCCACGGTCTCGTCCGCGTCGAGATCGCCGCGCTGTATCAGCCGGGGGATGGCGGCGAGCACGGCGCCGTCCTCGGGCGAGGCGTAGAGGCCCTCGTCGGCGCCCAGCCGGCGAACGAATACCATCGACTCCTCGTCGGGCACGGCGATCGCCGTACCGCCGGACTCGCGCAGCGCGCGCAGGATCTCCTGGTCGCCCACCATCATCGGCACGCGCAGTCCGTCTGCCACCGTGGCGGCGTTCTCCCACAGAGTGACCGACGTGTCGCCGTTGTCAAAAGCGCGCACGACGGGGGCGCAGCCGGTGGACTGCACCGCGATCATGCGCGGCCGCTCGGCGCCGATGCAGCCGAGCTCCTCGAGCTCGTCGAACGCTTTCCACATACCGACCAGGCCGGTGCCGCCGCCGGTCGGGTAGAGGATGGCGTCGGGCAGTGTCCAGCCCATCTGCTCGGCGAGCTCGATCCCCATGGTCTTCTTGCCTTCGACGCGGTAGGGCTCCTTGAGCGTGGCGACGCTGAAGAAGCCCTTGTCGGCGGCGTCAGCGGCGAGCCGCGCCCCCGCGTCGGTGATCAGGCCGTCGACCCGGATAACGGTCGCCCCGAGGCCTTCGCATTCGTCGACGAACTCCCCCGGCGCGTCGGCCGGCATGTAGACCGTCGCGGGCACGCCGGCGCGGGCGGCGTACGCGGAAAGGGCGCCGCCGGCATTGCCGGCGGTGGGAATGGCGAGTGCCTCGATGCCGAGCTCGACGGCCCGCGACACGGCCATGCACAGGCCGCGCGCCTTGAACGAGCCCGTCGGATTGAGCCCCTCGTCTTTGAGCAGCAGGTTGGCGAGGCCGACGCGGGCGCCCAGCCGCGGCGCCGGGAGTAGCGGTGTGCCGCCCTCGCCGAGCGTGAGGCGGAAGCGTTCGTCGCGTACCGGCAGGATGTCGGCGTACCGCCACACGCCGTGCGGCCGGCCGGCGAGGCCGGCGCCCTCGCGCCAGGCGCCGGATGCGGCGTCGAGGTCGTAGCGGGCGTACAACGGCCCGCCGACCTCGGACAGCGTCTGCGGCCGGTCGGCGTCGCAGGTCGCCCCGGTGCGCGGACAGTACAGTTCGACGAGGGTAGACTCGAGCATTCGACACATCTTACCCGCGTTCCGGCGCGGTGAGAAATCGCCAGCAATGCCCGGTTCTTACGAGGCAGAATCCGCCCCCGAGGGCCAGGGGCGTCGCGTTGAAAGACCGGCGGGCGTTTGGTACTCTGCTTTCAGCAACTTATGGGTGTTCGCACGGAGTGGGCCCCGGCCCGCTTTTTTCTTTGCCTGGGAGTGTGTGCGAGTAATGGGCAGGCTGTCGCGCATTACTCGGACACACTCCTAGAGTTCGTGGAGGCGACGTGGTCGACAGGCAGGCGATCGAAGACCGCGTCGCGCCGCTGGCGGAGAGGGTGGCGGAACGCGAGGGATGCGAGTTGGTTCATGTCGAGTACGTGAACCAGTCCGGACGCTGGATCCTGCGGTTGTTCATCGATCGGCCGGACGGCGTACACATCGACGATTGCGCTGCGGTGAGCCGGCAGATGTCGGCGATGCTCGACGTCGAGGACTTCATCCCGCACGCGTACCACCTCGAGGTGTCGTCGCCGGGCCTGGACCGCCCGCTGCGAAAGGGCGACGATTATCGGCGCTTCGCGGGCGAACCGGTGAGCATCCGAACGAGCTCTCCGATCGGGGGACGCCGCCGTTTTCGCGGCATCCTGGAGAAGTTCGAGAACGAAGTCGTGACCGTCACCGACGAGTCCGGGACGAGCTTCGAGATCCCGCTCGAAAAGGTGAGTAAGGCGCGGCTAGACCCCCGAATTTAGACTTTTTGGCAAAATTGACCGCTACCGGGTAGCAACTATAATGACGCGAATGTTGCTGCAGACAATCGAGCAGATCGGACGCGAGAAGAACATCCCTCCCGACGTCATCATCGAGGCCGTCGAGGAGGCGATGGCGGTCGCGTCGAAGAAATACTACAAGACCGAAGAGGACCTCAAGGCGAAGCTCAACCGGGAGACCGGAGAGGTGGAGGTGTTCGCTGTCAAGGAGGTCGTCGACGAGGTCGAAGACCGCGATTTGGAGATCTCCGAAGCCAGGGCGCACCAGTTCGACGAGGACGCCAAGGTCGGCGACTTCGTCCACATTCCGATGGAGACCGAGGACCTCGGCCGCATCGCCGCGCAGGCCGCCAAGCAGGTGATCTTCCAGAAGGTGCGCGACGCCGAGCGCGAGAACATCTACGACGAGTTCGTCGAGCGCGCCGGGGAGCTGATCACCGGCCTGGTCAAGCGCTTCGAGCGTGGCGACATGATCGTCGATCTGGGTCGCACCGAGGGGCTGCTGCCGCGTCGCGAGCAATCCCGCGCGGAACACTACAACATCGGTGACCGTATCCGCGTGGTGATCGTCGACGTGCTCAAGGTCTCCCGCGGCCCGCAGGTAGTGGTGTCGCGTGTGCACCCGGACCTGCTGATTCGCCTGTTCGAGATGGAGGTCCCGGAGATCTACGATGGCACCGTCAGCATCAAGGGCGCGGTGCGCGAGGGAGGCGACCGCGCCAAGGTAGCGGTGCACTCCTCCGAGCCCGACGTCGATCCGGTGGGCGCATGCGTCGGTATGCGCGGCTCCCGCGTGCAGTCGATCATCCGCGAGTTGCGTGGCGAGAAGATCGACATCGTGCAGTGGTCGCCGGACATGCAACAGTACGCCATCAACGCCCTCAAGCCGGCACGCGTCAACCGCGTGACGGTGATCGACGGCGAGGAGCGCCACCTCGAGGTAGTGGTCGACGAGGATCAGCTGTCGCTCGCCATCGGTAAGCGGGGGCAGAACGTGCGCTTGGCCGGCAAGCTGCTCAACGCCAAGATCGACATCAAGAGCGAAGAGGACAAGAAGCGCGAGGTCGAGCGAGCGCTTGCCCAGATGGCGGTGCGCGAGGAGTCGATCGAGATCCTCGACGGCGTCGGCGAAAAGACCGCAGAGGCGCTCGTGGCGGCGGGTATCAAGAACATCGGCGACGTCGTCGATGCCGGGCCCGAAGGGCTCGAGGCCATCGACGGCATCGGCCCGGTGGGCGCCGCCAACCTCCTCGTGTCGGCGAAGGAGCATCTCGACGCCGCACTTCCGGAAGAAGAGGCCGAGGCCGCTGCGGAAGAGCAACAAGAGGTGACGGCCGAGGCCGCTGCGGAAGAGGAACAAGAGGTGACGGCCGAGGCCGCTGCGGAAGAGGAACAAGAGGTGACGGCCGAGGCCGCTGCGGAAGAGGAACAAGAGACGACGGTCGAGGCGCCGGCGGCGGAGGAAGAAGCCCCGGCGGCCGAGGAAACCGAGCAGATCGAGGCAGCGGTGGAGGTCGACGAGGATGTCCGAGCCGCGGCCGAACAGGAACTTGAAGAGACCGAGGCGGTCGCCGAGGACGAAACGACCGCCGAAGAGCCCGCCGACACCGACGAAGAAGAGGTCGTCGAGGCGTCGGCCTGAGCGAAGAAGAGGAGTCGAGTCTAGTCAATGCGCGTTTATGAGCTGGCAAGGGAGCTCGGCAGGGAGAGCAAGGAAGTCCTCGCTGCCCTCCAGGACATGGGCCAAGACATCACCAGCGTCCACTCGTCGGTAAGCGACGAGGACGCCGAGCGTGTGGCCGCCAGCCTGGGCGCCGGTGGGGCGGAGAAGAAGACCGCCAAGAAGGCGGCGAAGAAGAAGACCTCCAAGAAGAAGGCGACCAAGAAGAAGGCCACCAAGAAGGTGGCGACCAAGAAGGTCGCCGAGAAGGCCGCGGAGAAGCCGGAGGAGAAGAAGCCGCAGCCCAAGCCCGCGGCCAAAGCGGAAGCAAAGCCTGCACCCAAGGCCGAGGCGAAACCCGCGCCGACGCCGGAACCGAAGCCGGAGCCCAAGCCCGCGCCGAAGCCGCCGCCGAAGCCGGCGCCGAAGCCGGAGCCCAAGCCGGAGCCCAAGCCCGACCCGGAGGTCGGCGCAGACGGTTATGTGGCGATCGAAGACGGCATCACCGTGCGCGGGCTTGCCGAGAAGCTCGGCCTCGGTCCGACGGACGTCATGCGCGTGCTGATGAACCGCGGCATCATGGCCAACGTCAACGCTTCACTCGATGCCGAAGTCGCCATCGCCGTCGCCGAGCACTTCGGGGTGGAGGCGCGTCAACTGCTCGACGACGAGGTCCTGCTCGGCGAGGCGGTCGAGGCGCAAGATGCGGATCTCGAGCTGCGTCCTCCGGTGGTCACCATCATGGGACACGTCGATCACGGCAAGACGCTTCTGCTCGACGCCATCCGCTCGACCAACGTCGCCGATCGCGAGGCGGGTGGGATCACCCAGCACATCGGTGCCTCGATGGTGACCTTCGACGGCAACCGGATCACCTTCATCGACACGCCGGGCCACGAGGCGTTCACGCGCATGCGCCTGCGCGGTGCCCAGGTCACCGACATCGTCGTGCTGGTGGTCGCGGCGGACGACGGCGTGATGCCGCAGACGGTCGAAGCGATCGACCACGCGCGTGCCGCCGAGGTGCCGATCATCGTGGCGATCAACAAGATCGACCGTCCCAACGCCAACGTCGACCGCGTCAAGCAGCAGCTCGCCGAGAACAACCTCGCGCCGGAGAGCTGGGGCGGCGATACGGTCACCGTCGAGGTGTCGGCCAAGCTCAAACAGAACATCAAAGACCTGCTCGAGATGATCATCCTGACGGCCGAGCTACAGGAGCTCAAAGCGAGCCCCAAGGTGCCGGCGCGCGGCAGCGTGCTGGAAGCCGAGCTCGACCGGCAGCGTGGTCCGGTGGCCACGCTCCTGGTGGAAGAGGGCATCCTGCACGTCGGCGACAACCTCATCGTCGGCGTCGAGAGCGGTAAGGTCCGCGCCATGGTCGACGACCGCGGCAAGCAGCTCAAGGAAGCTCCGCCATCGACCGCCATCGAGGTGCTCGGGTTGAGTGGCGTGCCGGAGGCGGGCGACAGCTTCCAGGTCGTCGAGGCTACCGCGCTGGCGCGCAAGGTGGCGGATATCCGCCAGGACCGGCAGCGGCGCGAATCGCTCGCTTCGGGTAGCCGTCTGACGCTTGACGACCTGCATGCCCAGCTGCGCGCCGGCGAGCGCGTCGAGATGCCGGTGTTGATCAAGGCCGACGCGCAAGGCTCCGTCGAGGTGCTCCGTGATTCACTGTCGAAGCTGTCGGGCGACAAGGTGGAGGTCAAGATCATCCACGCGGCGCCGGGCGGCATCACCGAATCGGACGTCCTGCTCGCTTCAGCGTCCAACGCCATCATCGTCGGGTTCAACGTGCGCCCGGAGCGGGGCGTCGCCGACATCGCTTCACGCGAGGGCGTCGACCTGCGCCTGTACACGATCATTTATCAGCTCCTCGACGAGTTCAAACAGGCCATGCTCGGCAAGCTCGAGCCGGAGTACAGGGAGACCGCCCTGGGCTCCGCCGAGGTGCGCGAGACCTTCCGCGTTCCCCGCGCCGGCACCATCGCCGGCTGTTATGTCACCGATGGCAAGATCATCCGCAACGCCCGCGTGCGGCTGGTGCGCGACTCGGTGATCGTCTTCGAGGGCAAAGTGGGATCGTTGCGGCGCTTCAAGGACGACGTGGCCGAGGTACAGCAGGGTTTCGAATGCGGCATCGGCATCGCCAACTTCAACGACGTCAAGATCGGCGACGTGATCGAGGCGTTCGAAATGGAACAGCTCAAGGTCGAGCTCTGACCGGGGTATCGTCCCGGACATGATCATCGGCCTGTGTACTCTCGAGTTTCACCTGCCGGCGTCTCGCAACCTCAAGGAAAAGCGTAAGTTCCTCAACTCCTTCCGCGGTCGCGTGCGCGCCAGGTTCAACGTCGCGATCTCGGAAGTTGACCATCACGACCTGTGGCAGCGCTCGACGATCGGTGTGGTTTCGATCGGCGCCGAGCGCGATCCCATCGATCGCGTGTTCCAGAAGGTCCTGCGCGAGGCCGAATCCCGCGTCGACGCGCAGCTCATCGGGGTAAAGGTGGAGTTCCTGTGAAGGGGCAACGAAGGTGAAATTTCGCCGCCAGCGCATCGGCGATCAGATCCGCGTCGAGCTCGCCGATCTGCTGCAACGCGAGGTGCGCGATCCACGGATCGGCTTCGTCACCGTGACCGAAGTGCGCATGTCGCCGGATCTCAAGTACGCGCGCGCCTACGTGAGCATTCTCGGCGACGAGCAGCAGAAGCGAGACAGCTTCGCCGCGCTCGAGCGCGCCGGCGGTTTTCTGCGCTCGCAGGTCGGCAAGCGACTCGACCTGCGCTTCGTCCCCGAGCTGCGCTTCGTGCTCGACGAGACCCTCGATACCAGCGAGCGCATCGAGTCGCTGCTGCAGGAGTCCGGAGACATCGAGGATGAATGACATCATCGAGCTACTACGTGCCGAGGACGGCTTCGTCATTGCCGGCCACCGCGATCCCGATGGCGATTCGCTCGGCTCCTCGTTGGCGCTCGGACTGGCGCTGGAACAGCTCGGCAAGCGCGTCGTGGTGCTCTCCGCAGACCCCCTGTTCGCCGCCTACCGACGGCTCCCGAAGGCCGACCGCATCACGGTGTCTCGCGAGGCGCCCACGGATTACCCGGTGGCGGTGCTGATGGAGTGCAACGAGACCGCCCGTAGCGGCATCGAGGGTCTCGACGGCCGCACCCTCGTGAACATCGACCACCACGCCAACAACCCCCGGTTCGGCACGTTCAACTGGGTCGACCCGGGGGTCGCCGCCGTCGGGGTGATGGTCTACCGGTTGCTGCGTGCCATGGAGCTTCAGATCACCCCGGCGATCGCCACCCATCTGTACGTCGCCATCCTCACGGACACCGGGTCGTTCCACTATTCCAACGCCGACGCGGCCGCGTTTCGGGTGAGCGCCGAGCTCGTCGAGCACGGCGTCGACCCGGCAGCGGTGGCGGAAGCGATCTACGAGAACGTGCCGCGCGACAAGGTGCGATTGCTGGGTGCCGCGCTGTCGAGCCTGATCATCGATCCGGACGGCCGCGTCGCGTCGATGGTGCTGCGCCACGACACGCTCGCGATGAGCCCGGGCAAGCCGGACACCGAGGGCATCGTGAACCACGCCAAGGCAATCGACGGGGTATCGGTCGCGGCCCTGTTCAAGGAAGTCGAGCCGCAGCGCTACCGGGTCAGCCTGCGCTCGGACGGCTCGGTCGACGTTGCCGCGATCGCCACCGGCTTCGGCGGCGGCGGCCATCCGCGCGCCGCCGGCTGTATGGTCGAGGGAGACCTCGACCGCGCCAAGGCTGCCGTGCTGGCCCCGGTCCGCGAGGCGCTTGGCACCGCGGAGGAGGGGACATGAGCCGGACGTGCACGACCGGCCTGATGGTGGTCGACAAGCCCTCCGGCATGACCTCGCACGATGTCGTCGAGCGCGTGCGCCGGCTGTTACACGAGCGCGTCGGCCACGCCGGTACGCTCGACCCGCAGGCCACCGGCGTGCTGTTGCTGTGCATCGGCTCGGCGACGCGCCTGGCGCGCTTCCTACAGGGCCACGACAAGGTCTACGAGGGCGTGGTCCGGCTCGGCTGGGCCACCGACACCTACGACGCACAGGGGGAGCCGCAGGGTGAGCCGGTGCAGCCGCCGGCGCTGCGGCACGAACAGGTAACACAGGTGCTGGATGGTTTCGTCGGCGAGCAGTTGCAGACGCCGCCGGTTTACTCCGCCAAAAAGGTGCGCGGCCAGCCGTCGTATCGGCGGGCGCGGCGCGGCGAGGAAGTCCGGCCGGAGCCGGTGACGGTGAGGATCTACGCGCTCGAGTTGCTGCGGCTCGACGGCGACGATATCCACATCCGCGTGCACTGCGGCGCGGGAACCTACGTCCGCACCCTGGCGCACGACCTCGGCACTGCTCTCGGCTGTCCGGCCCACCTCGCCGCACTGCGACGCACCGCATCCGGCTCATTCGGCCTCGACGGGGCGGTTGTCTGGGACGAGATCGAGGGGGGTAACGCCGAGGCTCTACGGGCGCGGGTGCGCCCCGCTGCAGACATGCTGGCGGACTGGCCCACGGCGGTGCTCAACGACGACGGCGTCGAGGCGGTGGCCAACGGCGGCATGGTCGAGGCGGGCTGGATCACCGAGCGTCGCCCGGGGGTAGAGCGGCTCGCCGGGGCGGAAGCGGCGCAGCCCGACGGATGGGTGCGTCTCCTCGATTGCGGCGGTCGCATGGTGGCGGCCGGCGAGATGGTCCCGGGCGGCCTGGTACAGCCGCGAATCGTGCTCCGTTGACCCCGTCGAGGAGAGCGTGGCGGATGGTGGATCTGACGCTCTCGACGCGGTTTACACGCCCGCGGGCCCGTGGTACCTTGCAGGTCTCCCAACGGGGGCAGGGTGTGGTTTGCCCGCCGACCGATTTCTTTTTTTGACTTCACCTTTCTGGCGATGATGACAACACAGGAAACAGTTGCGGAGTACGGCCAGCACGCCTCCGACACCGGCTCGCCCGAGGTCCAGATCGCGCTGCTGACCGGTCGCATCCAGCACCTCACCGGGCACCTTCAGAAGCACAAGAAGGACCACGCGACGGAGCGTGGCTTGCTCATGCTGGTGGGAAAGCGGCGCCGGCTCCTCGACTATTTGCGCAAGATCGACAACGATCGGTATCAGGCCATCATCACGAAGCTTGGCCTGAGAAAGTAGCGGATTGCGGAGCGTATAGCGGTCGATCGGATATCGACTGGCGGAGATTGCGGGAAGCGGAAGCGGCGAAGGGAAAACCCGGCGACCTGGTCGCCATCTCACGGCACTCCTCGAGAGTTGCTCCTCCCTCCGGCCGGGACCCCGGCATTCTGCGGAAAGCGTTGCGCGTGACAGTGGGCACCGCTAGGTGTGCCCGGCGGCGAGGAGACGACAGGAAGCATGG
>JASFRZ010000030.1:0-20012 GCA_050114655.1 Acidobacteriota bacterium | reverse complement strand
CCTCGCGCCGGCGCATCAGAACGAAGACCCCGGCGATGAGCGACGCCGCGCCCACCAGACACAGATAGAGGTAGGCGCGATTGTCGAGTTGCAGCTCGCCGACGATCACCGGCGTCTCAATCGTCTCGCCGTTGCGCTCTAGCTCGTAGCTAACGCTGTCACCCGGAATGAGCGGCCACAGCACGCTGTCGACGAAATCGGCCTGGTCAGCGCGCGCCTCGTTGCCGGCCAGTGCGACCAACCGGTCACCGACCTCGATACCGCCCTGCGCGCCGGCGCCGTCGGCGGCCACCGCTACGGCATAGATCCCACCGTCGCGCACTGCCCACGTGACGTCGTCGGTGGCGACCTCGAAGTGCAGCTTGTTGACGATGCTCACGACGCCCAGAAACACCAGGACGCCGGTCACCGCGACCAGGCCGATGACCCGCAGCGTGTCCTTGCTCTGCTGCTGTGCCGTCATTGTGGGCTGCTTTATCCCCGAACCGCAGCAGGCCTCCGGCCCGCCCGTCGCGTGGCCCCCGCCACGTTCCCCCTACTGGTACAGATGTCCACTGACAAACGGTAGCAAACCCCGTACCACTTCCGGGAGCGCTTTTCTCCCCGAAATCCCTCGAAAATGGCGTCTTTTGAGCCCCTGCCCCGCAAAACGCAGACCCCTGAATCCAAAAAGTCGAATGCGAGCCAATATTTTGGATTCTTAACGCCAAAAGCCACTTACGCTCCAAGCCCCACGAAGTCGAGTCTAAAGACGTGATCGCGGACACAGAAGCCGCAAGCGCAAGGCATGCGCCCGCGAGTCAAGACGCGCCACTCAAAAGGTGCACGCGGACGCAGGAGACGCAAGCGCAAGGCGCGCGAAGCCGGCGCGAACGGAGGCGTACTTGCAAGTACGTCGGAGTGAGTGCCGCGAGCGCAACGCCGCGATTGCGGCTCCTGCGTCCGCGCTAAAAGCGTACAGCGAGGCCGCCGGAGAAGAGCCGGGTCAAAACGGGCGCGTCGCCGAGTCGGAAATCGAACACCCCGTCATACGACTCCCCGAGCACATTCTGCACCTGCAACAGCGCCGACCAGTCGCTCGAGAACGTGCGAAACGGCAGCGGTTGCCGCACCCGCAGGTCGAGGCGCTCGTAGATGCTCTCCAGATTGCCCTGCCGGACCACCGGGATCCCCATCTGCCAGCGGTAGGTGGCGTTGAGACGCGTGTCGTAGCTGCCCAGCACCGTCTCGATACCGGCAGCCAGCTCGTGCACGTCGTCGACATCAGCGAGGTCGGACTCCAAGGCATCGGACAGCAGACCGTTCGACGAGGCGATCTCGGTCGGTAGAGCGGCACCTTCGCGCCGCCCGTAGGCGTAGCTGGCGCGCGCCGCGAAGCCATCCCAGAACGAGCGGCGCACGTCCACCTCGACGCCCATCATGGCCGTATCGCCGAGGTTGGCGACGTGATAGTCACAGGAGCCCTGTGGGTTGGCCAGGCAGACGCCCACGAGCTCGTCGGTAATCTCGTCGTGGTACGCCCGCGCGCTCCACATCATGCTCGCCACGGCGGTTTGCACGCCGAGCTCGTAGCGCAACGTGCGCTCGGGGTCGATCGAGTCGACGCCGATGACGTCCATATAGCGGATCGCCAGCGGATCGACCTGGAAGCGCAGCTCGGCGAGCCCCGGCGCCTCGGCGTCGTAGCTGACGCCGGTGGTCAGCACCACCGACTCGATCGGGGCGAAGGCCACCTGGATGCGCGGCGAGATGAGGCCGGTCTCTTCGAGATAGTTGTAGTGCTCGAAGCGCATGCCGTAGCCGATCTGCAGGGCATTGCCGAAGGGGCGCCAGAAGTCCTCCGCGACGAGGCTGCCCACCCACATGTTGCGGGGGGTGTCATCGAGATCGGGACCGTTGAGCTCCTTGCCGGCGAAACCGACGCCGACGCGCAGGGCGTGGGCGTCGCTCAAAACCCGCGAAAGATCGCTGCGGGCGCGCACCACGCCGCCGTCGGCGATCTGGCCGCGAAATACCCAGCTCTGCTTGCTGCCACCGACCGAGCCCATCGAGAACTCGGTCGCCGAGCGGGTGTCCTCGACGTCCGTGCCCCCGTTGGGCGCCACCGTCCACAGGCTGAGCTCGCCGCCGACGTTGGTCCAGACCGAGGTCTCCGAGACGTTGTTGATCCAGGCAGCGTTGGTTTCACTCGCACCGCGCGCGTCGAGCGCGACGTCGGTGGAGCGCAGTACGTCACGCACACCGGGGCGGAAAGCGTAGCCGATATCGAGTGGGGCGTTGTCCGACAACAACGATACGACCTGACGCTCGGACCGTAGCTGCAGGCGAACCGGTTCGGCGCGCGGCATCTGGATGCTCGGCATCACCGCGCTGACGTGGCCGAAGCTGGCGGCCATCAGAGTGTAGACGCCGGGCGACAGCGGCACCTGGAAGCGGCCGCTCTGGTCCGAGGCGGTCAACGCCGTGGGTTGCTCGCTGCCGGGCAGCGCGACGGCGATGAACGCGCCGATGAGCGGGAGGCCGGAAGCGTCCAGTACCGTGCCTGTCAGCAACGAGTCGCGCTGATTGGACAGTGCAGCGGCCTGCGGCGCGGCGAGGGCCGGCTGGACGGCGAGCAACACCGCGACGGCAATCGCCAGCATCCAGAGATACCGGCCCCTAGCGCTCACGAAATGTGTATACGTGCTCATGAGTGTGCGGAAATCGCCCCTTTGGAATGCACTGTATCACCAATCTTCGACGGCATTCAACAGACGAAAACACCTACCGCTGTGGGCCGTTTCACGGTCTCCGCACCGGCTTGACGCGGCCTCCGCGGCCTGACAGCGTGCCCGCATGAGTGCCGCCGCCAGGAAACGCCTCTATCTGATTGACGCCAGCGGTCACATCTACCGCGCGTTCTACGCGATTCCCGAGCTGACCACCTCCAAGGGCCTGCCCACCAACGCGACGCTCGGCTTCACCAACATGATCCGCAAGCTGCTGCGCGAGCAGAAGCCGGACTTCGTCGCCGCGGCGTTCGACCCTCCCGGGCCGACCCACCGCCACGAGGCTTTCGAGGACTACAAGGCCTCGCGCGACGAGACCCCTGAGGATCTGATCAAGCAGATCCCCTACGTCCGCCGGGTATGCGAGGCCCTTCGCATCCCGACCCTGGAGATCGAAGGCTACGAGGCCGACGACGTCATCGGCACGCTGACCCGCCGGGCCACCGAGGCGGGTATCGACGTGGTCATCGTGTCGGAGGACAAAGACCTGCTGCAGCTCGTCGACGACGGCGTGACGATGTTCGCCGAGCGCCAGGGCCGCGTGACCTACGACCGCGAGCGCGTCGAGGACAAGTACGGCGTGCCGCCGGAGAGCATCCCCGACCTGCTGGCGCTGATGGGCGATTCCGTCGACGACATTCCCGGAGTCAAGGGCATCGGAGTCAAGGGCGCGCAGATGATCCTGCAGGAGTACGGCACGCTGGAGAGCGCCATCGAGCACGCGGCCGAGATCACCAAGATGAAGTACGGCGAGAAGCTGGAGGCCAATGCCGACCTGGCGCGCCTGTCCAAGGAGCTCGCCACGATCCATACCGATCTGCCGCTCGAGCTCGACCTCGACGAGCTGCGGCTGGAGGAGCCCGACCGCAAGCTGGCGCGCGAGCTGTTCTCCGAGCTCGAGTTCCGCTCCATCCTCGAGGAGTTCACCGAAAGCGGCATCGAGGACGTCGAGTACCACACCCTGAGCGACGCCGACGACCTCGCTGAGGCGCTCGATGCAGCGCGCGACGCCGGACGCCTGTCGGTCGATCTCGAGACCACCCACGAGCAGCCGATGCTCGCCGACATCGTCGGCGTCGCGCTGAGCTGGAAGCCGGGCCACGGCGCCTACCTGCCGCTGGCCCACAGCACGCTCGGGGCGGACAACGCCATGACCATCGAGGAGGCACTCGAGGAGCTCGCCCCGGTGCTCACCGACCGCTCGATCGAGCTCATCGGGCAGAACTTCAAGTACGACCTCATCGTGCTGCAGCGCAACGGCGTCAGCGGCATCGATCCGCGCTTCGACACGATGATCGCCTCGTACCTGCTGCACCCGACGCGCACCGGCCATGGCCTCGACGGCCTGGCGCTCGACTACCTAGGCGTCAAGATGACGCCGTTCAAGGAGATCATCCCCACCAAGGACGCGACCTTCGACCAGGTGCCGGTCGACGCGGCCACCACCTACGCCGCCGAGGACGCCGACGTCACCCTGCGGCTGTGTGACATCTTCGCCCCCGAGCTCGAGGCCACCGGGCTCGGTGAGCTCTTCCGCGATCTGGAGATGCCGCTGCTGCACGTGCTCGCCGAAATGGAGATGGCCGGCGTGCGCATCGACTCCGACTATCTCGCCGCGATGGGCACCGAGTTGCAGGGCCAGCTCGACGAGATCAGCGAGCAGATCTACGCCGCCGCCGGCGAGGAGTTCAACATCAACTCGCCGAAGCAGCTTGCCGAGGTGCTGTTCGACCGCCTCGGGCTGCCCGCCGGCGGGCGCACCGCCAAGACCGGATCGCGCTCGACCAAGGCGGAGGTACTCGAGAAGCTGGCGGTCGATTACCCGATCGCCGGGCAGATCATAGAGTATCGCGAGCTCGCCAAGCTCAAGGGCACCTACGTCGACGCGTTGCCGGCGCTGGTCAACCCGCACACCGGCCGGCTGCACGCTTCCTTCAATCAGACCGTGGCGGCCACCGGGCGGCTGTCGAGCAGCGATCCCAACCTGCAGAACATCCCCATTCGCTCCGAGCTCGGACGACAGATCCGCAAGGCCTTCATCCCGGCCGACGGATGCAAGCTGTTGACCGCCGACTACTCGCAGATCGAGTTGCGCATCATGGCCCACCTCTCGGGCGACGAGCGGCTCACGCGCGCCTTCAACGAGGGCGTCGACGTGCACCGTGCCACCGCCGCGGAGATCTTCGGTGTGACCCCGGAGGAGGTCACCAGCCAGCAGCGCGACCGCGCCAAGGTGATCAACTTCGGCATCATGTACGGCATGGGCCCGCAGCGCCTGGGGCGCGAGTTCGGCATCTCGACCAAGGAAGCGCGCGAGTTCATCGACAACTACTTCGACATCTACGCCGACGTGCGCGGCTTTCTCGAGGGCACCATCGAGAAGGCCAAGACCGACGGCTACGTCACCACCATGCTGGGCCGCATCCGCTACCTGCCCGAGCTGCAGAGCCACCAGCGCTCGGTGCAGTCGTTCGGCGAGCGCATCGCGGTCAACACGCCTCTACAGGGCACCGCCGCCGACATGATCAAGCTCGCCATGGTCAACCTGCAGCGCCGCCTCCTCGACGAGGGGCGCACGGCGCGCATGATCATCCAGGTGCACGATGAGCTGGTGCTCGACGTGCCGGAGGCGGAGATCGATCCGGTCACCGCGATGGTGCGCGAGGAGATGGAGGGCGCCATCGAGCTCGACGTGCCGCTGGTGGTGGATATCGGCGTAGGCGATAACTGGATGGAAGCCAAACCTTGACCGGCTCTGCGCAAGTCATCCGACGCCCGGTTAACCGCAGCGCGCTATAATCGCCGCTCCGGCGTTCGCCGAATTTTCCGAGCCCAGATTTGTAAGTCGTATCGCGAGTTCGTCATGCCGATCTACGAATACCAGTGCAAGAAGTGCGGTCATCGCTTCGAGCTCATCCAGAAGTTCTCCGACAAGCCGCGCAAGCGCTGCCCGGAGTGCCGCGGGGCGGTCGAGCGGCTGATCAGCCCGCCTGCCATCCGCTTCAAGGGCACCGGCTGGTACGTCACCGACTACGCCGACAAGAAGAAGGGCTCCGAGAAGGCCGAGGACAAGCCGGCCGCCGGCGAGAGCAAGCCCGCGGACAAGAAGTCGGACGACAAGAAGAAAAAGGACAAGAAGGCCTCCTGAGGGGCCCCATACGCTACCGCCATGCACGACCTCGGCAAGATTCGCAAAGATCCGGATAGCGCGCGCAGCGGCCTCGCAGCGCGCAACGTCGACTTCGACGTCGATGACCTGCTGGCGCGCGACGAGCGCCGACGGGAGCTCATTCAGGAGGTCGACGCGCTGAAGGCGCGCCGCAACGAGGCCGGCAAGAAGATCGGCGAGCTCAAAAAGGCGGGCGAGAGCGCCGACGAGATCATCGCCGAGATGGGCCGGGTGTCGGAACAGGTCGCCGCGCTCGACGGCGATCTCGACGCCATCGACCGCGGCATCCAGGCGGACCTGCTCGGGCTGCCCAACCTGCCGCACGACAGCGTGCCGCGCGGGCGTGACGAGAGCGACAATCGCGAGGAGCGCACCTGGGGCGAGCCACGCGCGTTCGATTTCAAGATCCTCGACCACGTCGACGTCGGTGAGAGCCTCGGCATCATCGACCTCGAGCGCGCCGCCAAGATCTCCGGGGCGCGCTTCCCGACGCAGTTCGGTGCCGGTGCCCGCCTCGAGCGCGCGCTCGCGGCGCTGATGCTCGACATGGCGCACGACGAAGGCTACCTGGAGGTCTTCACCCCGTTCCTGGTGCGCCCCGAGTCGATGGAAGGCTCCGGCCAGCTACCCAAGTTCGCCGAGGAGGCGTTCTTCATCGAGAAGGACGAGCTGTACCTGATCCCGACCTCCGAGGTTCCGCTGGTCAACCTGCACCGCGGCGAGATCCTCGCCGAAAGCGACCTGCCGATCCGCTACTGCGCCTACACTCCGTGCTTTCGGCGCGAAGCGGGCTCCTACGGCAAGGACACCCGCGGCATGATCCGCGTGCACCAGTTCACCAAGTGCGAGCTGGTCTGGTACACCACGCCGGAGGACTCGTACGACGCACTGGAGACGCTGGTGCGCGACGCCGAACGTGTGCTGCAGCGGCTCGAGTTGCCCTATCGCGTGGTCAGCCTGTGCACCGGCGACCTCGGCTTTGCCTCCGCCAAGACCTACGACATCGAGGTGTGGCTGCCGTCGCAGGACACCTACCGCGAGATCTCCTCGTGCAGCAACTGCGAGGACTTCCAGGCGCGCCGCGCCGAGATCCGCTATCGCCCGGAAGGCGGCGGCAAGCCGCGCCTGGTGCACACGCTCAACGGCTCCGGGTTGGCGATCGGGCGCACCCTCGTGGCGCTGCTGGAGAACTACCAGCAGGCCGACGGTTCGGTCACCATCCCCGAAGCGCTGCGCCCCTACATGAACGGCCTGGAGCGCATCGAGCCGCTCTCCCGCCCCGGCAATTAAGCGCTACGGCGCGCCGACCGCGCGCTCAGCGCGACACGCTCATACCGACGCGGATGGCCTCGTAGACCTCGTCCGGACTGGTGCCGGCGGTATCGGCGATGTCCTTGAGCGTGGCGTCAGGATGGGCCTCGATGCCGCTGTCGGCGAGCAAC
The DNA here is from genome assembly GCA_050114655.1 of Acidobacteriota bacterium. Taxonomy (GTDB): domain Bacteria; phylum Acidobacteriota; class UBA890; order UBA890; family UBA890; genus JASFRZ01. The sequence goes on along the minus strand of JASFRZ010000030.1, from coordinate 12,633 downwards.
GCAACGACGTGCTCGGCGGTGAAGCCGTACTCCTCGCAAAGCTCGGACAGGACGCGCCGGCCGGTGCCGGCGCGCGGCAGCAGCGGCATCGGCTGCGGGCCGGCGGCAGGATCCGCCGGCGGCTGCATCACCGCGTACAGCGCCTGCGGCGTCACCCCGTTGGCCTCGGCGATCTGCTCGACGGTGGCGTCGGGTCCGTCGACCCGGTAGCCGGCGGCGATCATGCGCGCGGTCGCGACATCGACGTCGAGCTCCACGCGCTTGGCGAAGGTCGCCAGCGTCGACAGCTCGGCGTGACCGTACGGCGGCTCGCCGTAACGCTCCGCGGCGGCGTCCTTGAACACCTCGCTGCCCGCGGGCACCCAATCGAACGGCGCCAGCGCGAGCTGGGTGCCGACCAGCAGGACGATCGTCCCCACCAGTGCGACGGAGAACTCGCCGGTCAACACGACCAACCTTCGCGAACGATTCTTGAGGTACAGCACCACCGCGCGCCAGTTGTACCAGAGATGAACGGCGCCGCCGAGCAGGAACAGTATGCCCAGGTTGACGTGCAAATTGATCCACTGGTCGCGCGACAACCCCGCCAGCGTCCAACCGGACCAGTAGGCGACCCGCCCTTGCGGTGAGATGTAGAGGATCGCGCTGGTCACCAGCATCAGGAAGATCATGATGAACAGCACCAACGAGACGATGCGCCGGAAGCTCATGGCAGCCCTGCTCCTTCGTCGGGGTTGACCGCTCTCGTTGCAGGGATGCGGCAGCGCCGCGATCGGTCACCGGGTCATTCAGCGCCGTCCGTGCGAGGCGTGGCGACCGCATCCGCCGGAGGCGTCGATTCCGCCACGGGCAGGCAGAAGCCGAAGGTCGCGCCGGCGCCCGGCGCGCTGTCCACCCACACGCCGCCGCCCTGCGCCTCGACGAGCTGACGCACGATCGCCAAGCCGAGGCCGGCGCCGCCGGTGGCGCGCTGGCGCGACGGATCGGTGCGGTAGAAGCGCTCGAACACGTCGGCGGGGTCGGCGGCGGCGATCCCCGATCCGCGATCGGCAAGGGTGATGCATACGAAGCCGAAGCGCGCCGGCGGCGGCGTCGATAGCGTTGCGGCGGGCGCGTCGGCCTGGGCGCGCGCCCTGATCACGATGTGACCGCCGCCGTGGCGGATCCCGTTGTCGATCAGATTGGAGAGGATCTGGCGCAGCCGCTGGCGATCGGCGCGCACCGGCGGCAGGCCATGCGCGCGGCCAGCGGCGACCTCGATATCGATCTCCGGGCCACCCCGAGTCTCCGGGGTCGCAAACGATGCCGCAACGCGTTCGAGCTCCACCACCACATCGACCTCCTCGGGCTCCAGCCGCAGTTGACCGGCATCGGCGAGGGCGAGCTCCTGCAGATCATCGATTAGCCGGCCGAGCAACATCGCGTCCTCGTGCAGCGAGGCGATCAGCTTGGCGCTCGGCGCGACCAGACCATCCTGCACCGCTTCGAGCTGCGCGCGCAGGTTGGTCAGCGGCGTGCGCAGCTCGTGCGCCACGTCGCTGACCATGTCGCGGCGCAGCTTCTCGTTGCGCTCGATCGACGCTGCCATCGCGTTGAAAGCATCGGCAAGCTCGCCGAGCTCGTCGTCCGATGGGACGTCGACGCGCAGGCCAAGCTCGCCGCCGCCCATGCGCCTCGCCGCGTCGGTGAGCTTGGCGACCGGGCCGAGGATGCGCCCGGAGACCAGCACGGCGGCGATCAGCGCCAGCGCGCCCACCCCTACTACGACGAGGATCATCCAGCGGTCGAGTGAGTCGAAGAAGTCCTGCTCGTGCACGGCATCGGCAAAGTGGTACGTGCCCGGGTCGGGCAACGGCACGATGTAGAGCACGCCGACCGGATCGCCGTCGCTGGTGCGCAAAATGCGGTGCGGCCCGCGGAAGCGCACCGCCTGGTCCTCGAAGGCCTCGGGAGAGCCGAGGACGTGCCAACCGCTGATCTCGAGCTCGCCGTCATCCCGTACCGCAACCTCCGCGTCCACCAGTCCCTCGTCGCTCGCCGCGGCAACGGTGTCGCCCCCGACGACCACCAGCGCGGCGCGATTGCGCAACATGCCGGGCGCCGCCGCGGCGAACAGATCGTCGGCGGCGCTCCAGTCGCCGTCGCGGTGCAGGCTCTGCTGCAGGCCGTCGCCGAGCGACTGCAGGCCGGACGTCAACGCTGCCTCGGTGCTGCCGACGTCCGCTCCCCCGACCTCGGTTTCCAAGCGCGCGACGAATTCGCGAAACTCGGAGCGCGTCACCCGCCGCGAGCTCCACACCACGGCGAGCAGGGCGGCCACCACCACCACCGTCACCATCAGCATCAGCCGGAAGCGCACGCCGCGCAGGTGGCGCACGTCAGGCCTCCTCGCCGTCCGGCGTCACGAAGCGATAGCCGGCGCCGAACACCGTCTGCACGTAGCGCGGACGGCGTCGATCGCGCTCGATCTTCTTGCGCAGGTTCTTGATGTGGGCGTCGACGGTGCGGTCCATGCCGAGGAAGTCGCGTCCGAGTGCCTCGTCGATGAGCTGCTCGCGCGAGAACACGCGCCCGGGCCGGCGCGCCAGCACGCGCAGCAAGTCGAACTCGCTCGGCGTCAGGGTGATCTCGCGCCCGTTCTCGGTCACACGGCGGCCGTCGAGGTCGATGGTCAGATCACCGTGGGTCAGCAGGCCGGTGGCCTCGTCGCCGTCGGGCGCGCGCCGCAGCACGGCGCGCACCCGGGCCACCAGCTCGCGCGGGCTGAAGGGCTTGGGGACATAGTCGTCCGCCCCCAGCTCGAGGCCGCGGATGCGCTGCTCCTCGGTGGTGCGCGCAGTGAGTATGATCACCGGCACGTCGGAGTCGACGCGCAGCTTGCGGCACAGGTCGGTGCCGTCGAGGCGCGGCAGCATGACGTCGAGCACGACCAGCGCGAAGGCGCCTGAGCGTGCCCACTGCAGGCCGCTTTCGCCGTCGGCGGCGACGTCGACCTCGAAGCCGGCGTCCTCGAGATACAGACGGACGGTAGCAGCGGTCTTGGGATCGTCCTCGACGATCAGGATGCGCTGGCTCATCATCGGAGAGTAGCAAGGCGGATGTGAAGACGATGTGAACCCCTTCGTCCCGCCAGGGCGATGGGCCGCGATTGTCCAGCAATTCATCGCGCTACGCTAATCTAGCGGTGTCTCCGACCGTCGTCCGTGCCCCTTGAGCTCGAGGCTTCCCTGATGCTCCGCGTCGTTCGTCTCGCCCACCACGTTGCTTTCCCCGCCCTCACCCTGACCGCCCTGCTGATCGCCGCCACGGCCGGCGGCGGCCCCGGCGGCTGGTCGGTACCGCAGGGAACGATCGCGCAGGAGAGCGCGCCCGCCGAGCATGTCGTACTGGTCTCGATCGACGGGCTACGCCCGGAGTTCTACCGCGACGCCTCGTGGCCGGCGCCGACGCTGCAGCAGATGGCGCGGGAGGGCGCCAGCGCCGACGGCGTGCGCGGCGTCTTTCCCACCGTCACCTACCCTTCGCACACCACCATCATCACCGGCGCAATGCCGGCGCGGCACGGCATCTACTACAACGAGCCGTTCGATCCCGACGGCCAGACCGGGCGCTGGTATTGGGAGGAGGATCTGATCCGCGTGCCGACGCTGTGGGATGCGGTGCGCACCGCCGGCGGCACTTCCGCGAGCTTCTTCTGGCCGGTGAGCGTGGGCGCGCCGGTGGACTACAACGTGCCTGAGATCTGGTCGCTCGAGGCGGGCTACGGCAGCGTCGACCCGCTGCGCTGGAACGATACCCCGGACGGCTTCGTCGAGGAGCTCGAGAGCAACGCCACCGGCCCGTTCACCGACGGCAACCTGTCGCCCGACTACATGACCCGCGACCTGCACAGTGCGGCGGCGGTGGCGTACACGCTCGAGACCTACCGACCGACCCTGGTGACCGTGCACATCCTCGGCGTCGATCATTTCGAGCACGAGGACGGCCGCGACTCGCCGCGGGTGCGCCAGGCCGTCGCTTCCGCCGACGCAGCGGTGCACGAGATGATCGACGGGGCGAAACGCGCCGGCATCGTCGAGCACACCGCCTTCGTGGTAGTCGGGGACCACGGCTTCGTCGACATCCACACCGCGCTGGCGCCCAACGTGTGGCTGGTCGAGGCCGGGCTGCGCGAGGCTCGCGACGACCGCGGCGACTGGCGCGCCGCCTTCCACAGCGGCGTCGCATCGGCCTTCCTGTACCTGCGCGACCCCGACGACACCGAGACCCTGCAAGCGGTGCGCCGCATCCTCGAGAACCGGCCGCGCGCCGAGCGCCGCCTCTACCGCATCGTCGACCGCGACGAGCTGGTGGCAATCGGCGCCGCGCCCGACGCGGCGCTGGCGCTCGCCTTCGTTCCCGGGGTGGCCTACAGCTCGGCGTACTCGGGCGAGGCGCTGCGCTACACAGGTGGCGGCACGCACGGCTACTACCCCGACTTCGCACAGATCGAGACCGGCTTCGTCGCTTCGGGCGCCGGTGTCCGCACCGGCGTGGTCGTGCCCGAGATGGGACTCGAGGACGTCGCGCCGACGATCGCCCAGCTCCTCGGCCTGCCGTTCGCCGCCCCCGACGGGACGCTGTACCCGGGGCTCTTCGAGCGGCAGTGAAGTGAAACCGCCGCTAATATGAAGGCACCATGAAAACCATCATCGAGCCGTTCCGCATCAAGGTCGTCGAGCCGCTGCGCATGACGACGCGCGAGGAGCGCGAGGCGATCCTGCGCGCGGCGCGCTTCAATCCCTTCAAGATCCGCTCCGAGGACGTCATCATCGATCTGCTGACCGACTCCGGCACCGGGGCGATGAGCAGCGCCCAGTGGGCGGCGATCATGCAGGGCGATGAATCCTACGCCGGAGCCCGCAGCTTCTACCGCTTCGAGCATTGCATGCGCGAGCTCACCGGCTTCGAGCACGTCCTGCCGACCCACCAGGGTCGCGCCTCGGAGCGCATCCTTTTCGAGCTGATGGGCGGCGATGGCAAGGTGGTGCCCAACAACAACCACTTCGACACCACCCGCGCCAATATCGAGCATTCCGGCGCGCGCGCCGTCGACCTGGTGATCGACGAGGGCACCCAGCCGACCGTGCAGCACCCGTTCAAGGGCAACATGGACATCGACAAGCTCTCCGCCCTGATCGAGGAGGTCGGCGCCGACAACATCCCGCTGGTGATGGTGACGATTACCGACAACAGCGACGGCGGCCAGCCGGTGAGCCTGGAGAACCTGCGCGCGGTGCGCGCGATGTGCGATCGCCACGGGCTGCCGATGTTCCTCGACGCCTGCCGCTTCGCCGAGAACGCCTACTTCATCAAGCTGCGCGAGGAAGGCCAGGGCGACCGTCCGGTGCGCGACATCGTGCGCGATATTTTCGACCTCGCCGACGGCGCCACTATCAGCGCCAAGAAGGACGGCCTGGTCAACATCGGCGGCGTGCTGCTGCTGCGCGATAAGAGCCTGCTCGAACGCGCCAGCGCACTGCTCATCCTCACCGAAGGCTACGTCACTTACGGCGGCCTCGCCGGGCGCGACCTGGAGGCGATGGCACAAGGCTTCCAGGAGGTTGTGCAGGAGGACTACCTCGCCTATCGCATCCGCTCGACCGAGTACCTCGGCGAGAAGCTGCTCGACATCGGCTACCAGATCGTCGAGCCGCCCGGCGGCCACGCCATCTATATCGATGCCGGGCACCTGTGCCCGCACATCCCGCCGGCGCAGTTCCCGGGCCAGGCGCTGGTATGCGCGCTGTACCGCGAGGGCGGCATCCGCGCGGTGGAGATCGGCAGCGTGATGTTCGGCGAGGAGGGCGCGCCACCGCTCGAGTTGGTGCGCCTGGCGATCCCCCGCCGTGTCTACACGCAGAGCCACATCGACTACGTCGCCGAGGTGTGCGAGCTGGTGTTCGCCGCTCGCGACCGGCTGGTCGGCCTGCGCATGACCAACGATCCGCCCTTCCTGCGCCATTTCACCGCACAATTCGAGGAGATCGGCGCCGATTCGCAGGCCTGAGAACGACCCGCCGCGGTGCCCGATTGCGCCGCCCGCCGCGTTCCCGCACTTACACGGTCGCGGGGGCGCCCGGTTGAGACTTCCCGAGATCCGCCCAATAATCGGGGGACTCCATGCCCCCCAGGGCACCACCTCGAGGAGGTCAGTAATGAAGCGAATTGCTTTTCTTTCGATCCTGCTGTGCGCCGCCGCCACCGTTGTCGCGATGCCGTTGCTGGCGGCCCAGCAGGTGACGGTGCGCGGTGAGGTCGTCGGCTCCGTGTGCTGGGTCAAGAACGGCGCGACCGGCGCCGATCACCGCGATTGCGCGCAGATGTGCGCCGACAACGGTATCCCGCTGGCGCTGCTCGAAGAGGGCAGCGACGAGCTCATCTGGCTCGCCTCCAAGGATCCGATGCAGAGCCCCAACGAGCAGCTCAAGGCGCATGCCTCGCACACCGTCGAGATCACCGGCGAGTGGGTCGAGCGCGGCGGCACCAAGATGCTCGTCATCGACAGCATCAAGCACATCAGCGCCAACTGATCGGCGACTGAACGACAGGATCAGGGGTCCCCGGCGCCCGCCGGGGGCCCTTTCTTCTTCGCCCGCAGCCGCATCGCCAGCAGCACCGCCGCGACCCGCAGGGTCTCGCGCAGCGTGACCTTGGAGTCACCGGCGCGCCGCACACGGTAGTGGATCGGCACCTCGACGACGCGCGCGCCCGCGCGATGCAGCTCGAAGAGCATCTCGAGGTGCGTCGCGTGGCCGCCGGTGTCGATCGACTCGAGGTCGAGGGCGGCCAGCGCGGTGCCCCGATAGCAGCGGTAGCCGGTGCTGCAATCGCCGTACGGCAGCCTCAGAACCAGGCCGGCGAAGGCGTTGGCGAGCTTCGACAGCAGGCGGCGGCGCGGCGACATGTCGGCGCCGCCGCCGGGGATGTAGCGCGAGCCGATGACCACGTCGGCGTCGCACGCTGCATCGATCAACGGCCCCAGGCTGGTCGGCTCGTGCGAGCCGTCGCCGTCCATCTCGATCAGCAGCTCCGGACTGTTCGGGCGCGCCAGCAGACGACGAAAGGCGTCGATCACGGCGGCGCCGCGCCCCTCTGGAGAGGGTCGAGACAGCAGGCTCAGGCGTGGAAACTCGGGGCGTAGCCCTTCGACGGCGCGCGCGGTACCGTCAGGCGAACTGTCGTCGACCACCCATACCTCGAGGTCGGCGTCGACCGGTTGTGCGAAGATCTCGCGCACCAGGGGCGGCACGGTGTCCCTTTCGCAGTACACCGGAATCACCACCGCCACCCGAGGGACACGCGTGCCTTCGGTCATCATTTCCAACCCACGACAACGAACATGGTCGAGCAGCTTACCCCGCCCGCCAGGCTGTTGAGCGCCGCCAAGCTCCTCGTCGTGGCATTGCTGCTGCTGCGCCTGGGCGGCGTCGCCACCGCCATGCTGCCGTCGGCCGGTGCGTTGGTCCTGTTGCTCGTGCTGCTGTTCGCCGGCCAGCGGGTAGCCGGCGATCTCGCCGCCCACGGCGGCCGTGGAGCCGTTGCTCGCTGGCGCGACTGGGGCCGGCAGCACGCCTTCGCGCTCGGCCTTGCAGCGATCGCCCTGGTGGCGCTGTCGCTGCGCGCCGTCGGCCTCACCGGCGACCTCGGGCATGTCCAGGTCGGCATCGACGAGAACCGCCTCAACGCCAGCGTCCTGTACCTGTTCCAGACCGGCCATATCAACCACGTCACGGTCGAGCACTACCCCGGCATTCACTACTGGATGCTCGCCGGCACCTACCTGCTGGCCTACTTGTGGGGGCTGATGCACGAGGTCGGGCGCAACCTGGCGGACATGCCCGCGATTCACTTCGTCGCCTTCGGGCGCGCGGTGAGCGCGCTGCAGAGCACCGCCACCGTTGTGCTCACCGGGCTGCTCGGCCGCCGCCTCGCCGGCGCGCGCGCCGGGCTGCTGGCCGCGGCGGCACTGGCGCTGGCGCCGCTGTCGATCAGCCTCGGCCGCCAGCTACGCAACGACACCGCGGCGACGATGTTCATCGTCGCCGCGGTGCTGCTCGCGCTGGGGGTGCACCGCCGCGGCTTCGGCGGCTGGGAGGCGCTGCTCGCCGGAGCGATGGCGGGCCTCGCCGCCGGCGTGAAGTACACCGGTGTGTTCGTCCTGCTGCCGGTGCTGGCGGCGGCGGTCCTGAGCGAGGACAGGCAGCGGCGTGCCACGGCGGCTGGCCTGGCGGTGTCCGGCTTCCTCGCCGCCGCGCTGCTCTCCAACCACTTCGTCTGGGCCGACATCCCCAACCTGCTCGACCAGCTCGCCGACCAGATCGAGATCACCGGCGCGGGCCATTGGGCCGCGCAGGCCAACCCCGCCGCCTACCATCTCGACATCCTCGCCAATCGGGTCGTCGGCTGGCCGATGCTGCTGCTCGGCGCCGCCGCGCTGGTCTACTACCTCGCCGCCGGCAACGCGCGCTGGTGGCTGTTTGCGCTCTACCCGCTGAGCGCGCTGTGGTTCGTCGCCCAGCGCCCCTCGCAGCTACCGCGCTGGGTCTACCCGGAGGCACCGTTCGCCGCGGTCGCCGGGGCAGCCGGCCTGGCGGTGCTCATCGAGACCGTCGGCGCGCGCCTGGCAAGGGCACAGCGGGGAGGGTCGACGCGCCTCGCCGTGGTGACGGTCATCACGCTGCTGGGCTTCGCGCCGCTGCTGCGCAGCGACGGCAACGACCTCAGCCGCAGGATCTCGCCGCCGACCTGGACGCTCGCCGAGCAGTGGATCGACGACAACGCCGGTCCCGACGATCGCGTGCTGCTGCACCGCCAGTGGCTCGACATCGACCGGAACCGCCACGTCGTGCGCCGCGCGCCGCTGCAGGATGTGCTCGACGGCGGCTTCTACGAGCTCGCCGCCTACGACTGGATCGTCGTGCCGGAGGAGCTGCTCGGCGATCCGCGCCTGGGCGAGCTCGAACGCGTCGCGCAGTTCACCGTCGACCCCTCGTGGTTCGGCAACATCGGCCCCGACCTGGCCATCTACCGCACGCCCGAGATAGCGCCCGCCGAGCTGCCCTTGCAAGTGACGCTCACCGACCGCGACGCCGACCGCTTCCTCGGGCACGAGTGGCCGGCGCGCAGCAGCCAGGCGCGGCGGCTGCCCGACGGCGGTGCATCGCTCTATCTGCCGCCGCTCGGCGGCCGCAACCGCATGCTCGACATCGTGGTGCAGGCAACGGGCGAGCAGACACCGGCGATCGAGCTCTCATCTGCCGGCACCGCGCTCGAGGTCACCGCCGGCGGTGCCGCCGACGGCGCCGCGACTTTCACCGTCGAGCTGCCGCTCCGTGTCGTCGGCCCCGGTGTGGTCGCACTGCTGCTGCGACCGAGGCCGGACAGCGCGCCGTTACGGGTGCGCGGCTTTCGCCTGTACGACGCCGGCGGCTAGAGCGAGCTTCTTCTCGGATCGTGAAACCAGCGGGCGCGCCGGTCAGCGGCGCTGCGCCGCGCGCCAGGCGTCGTAGCGCACGCGCAGCGTCTTGACCGGGTTGGCGTTCTCCTGCGGCGTGATGTCCTGGTCGGTAACGCTGATGTACAGGGCGTAGTCGCCATTGTTGAACGAGTCGCCCGATGCGTCGTCGGGGTCGGCGGCGAGGATGTAGGCGACGTGGGCGGTCTTGGCATCGCAGGGCGCGTTCGGCTGGGGCGGGCTGTCGCAGGTGCAGCGACGGTCCCCGCCCTGCGCGTCGGCCGCCTCCATCGCCGCCATGACGCGGTCGGTGAGATCGCCGGAGGCGGCGCGGAAGGCGTCGACGGCATCTCCGACGACGCGCTCGCCGGCCAGGATGTTGCCCTGTACCGCAAAGAAGATCGGCGCGCCGTCGACGCCGCCGATGGCGTGCCCCGAGAACTCGCCGTTGTCGCGGCCGGAGTGCGCCGCGCCGCGCCCTTGCAGGTCGATGATGCCGAACTGGCGCGACTGGAAGCGCTCGTCCTCCGACAACATCTCGATGATGCGCTGTGGCGGCGTGCCCTTGCTGAGCTCCTCGAAGATCAGACGCTGGTTGGCTCGCGTCCGATCGACGCTCGCCTGCGCCGCGGCGACGCCCTTGCCGGGCACCACGATGGCCTGGATGTCGCGCAGATCCTCGGCCGGGAAGCCGGCGATGCTCGCCTGCGGCACGCAGGTGGCCGAGGCAATCACCACCCTGCCGGTGCCGCGGTCGACGGCGATCACCGACCAGGTGGCGAGCGCGCTCGGGGCGGTCAGCACGAGCAGGAACAGGGCCAGTCCGCCGGTCGGCAGGATACGTCGCACGGCAACCTCCTTCATCGGTCTGCGGGGGCGAGGTAGTGTAACGGGCGCTGCGCCGGTGCACAGCGGTGCCCGCGCGCGCGACTCGCCGACCGGGCGTTTTTCCCACCCGCCGCGAACGGGTACAATCCCACGGCGGAGGAGGGATGGCCGAGTCAGGCTTAAGGCGGCGGTCTTGAAAACCGTTGACCGTTCATCACGGTCCGAAGGTTCGAATCCTTCTCCCTCCGCCTGCGGAGGGGTGCTAGAGTGGACGAATAGGGCGGCCTGCTAAGCCGTTGCACTGGTAACCCCGGTGCCGAGGGTTCGAATCCCTCCCCCTCCGCCACTTTGTTCAGCGCCCCGCGCGACCCCCCCGGTATCGCCGTGGATTTTCACTTCTGCCCTAATTGCATGGCCTACAAGCGCATGCACCGCGTCTCGGCGGTGAGCGAGCAGCTCGCGGCGATCACCATCGCCGCGATCATGCTCACCTGGCTGTTCACACGGCCGTCGATCCACTGGACTTCATGGGTGCTGGCGTCGATCGTGCTGCCGATGACCGCATACTTTGCCTGGCCGCGCAAGAACCGCCAGCGTTGCGAGGGCTGCGGCGCCGTCATGCACATCTCCGAGCCTCTCTGAGATGAGCCCCCTCGCGGCGTCGGACAACGGGGACAACGGCGGCCGCTGTCCCGAGTGCGACGAGCACGCCGACTGGCAGGTAAGCCGTCGTCACCGGTTCAGCCCGTTCGGCGCCGTTCTACTGACCGTGCTGGCGTTCTGGACCGCCGTAATCTGCTGGTTACTGGGCCTCGGCTACACCATCCCTCTGATCCTGCTCGCCGCCGCCGTCATCATCGGCGTCGCCACCCGCAAGGCGGAGATCTGCTCCAACTGCGGCTTCGTACGCCCCCAGTAGCCAGGCGGATGGCGATGGCGGGCTGCACTTGCCTTCGCCAGCACCACGCTACGTTGCTACTTCGGTGCTGAGCCCTCGCGCGTTCCGGCGCCCGCTGATACCATTTCGGTCTGGTCGCTCGTCAGGCGGCCTGGGAGGCGCTGCGGGCGGCCCCGCTCCCCTGTTTCGGCCCCGCGGCACTGTTGTTTTCTCTTTGTGATCACGTTTGGAAGAGGTTGATATGTCCGAGTCCGAGTCCACCGAAGTCCGCGTACGTTTCGCGCCCAGCCCCACCGGTGAGTTGCACGTGGGCGGCGCGCGCACGGCGCTGTTCAACTGGCTGTACGCGCGCAGTCACGACGGCACGTTCATTCTCCGCATCGAGGACACCGACGAGGAGCGCTCCACCGACGAGTCCACCCAGGGTATCTACGATGCCCTCAAATGGCTCGGCCTGGACTGGGACGAGGGGCCGATCTACCAGTCGGCCCGACTCGAGCTGTACCGCGACTACGTTTCGCTGCTGATGAACTCGGGCCATGCGTACTACTGCTTCTGCACGCCGGAGGACATCGAGGCGAAGCGCAAGGAAGCGCAGGAGCAGGGTGAAGGCTGGAAGTACGACGGCACCTGCCGCGAGCGCACGCCCGAGGACGTGCAGGCAATGATCGATGCCGGCGTCGCCAAAGTAGTGCGCTTCAAGGTGCCGCACGAGGGCGCCACGGTGGTCAAAGACCTGGTGCACGGTGAGGTGAGCTTCGACAACGAGCAACTCGAGGACTTCGTGCTCCTGCGCTCTGACGAGAAGCCGACCTACCATCTGTCGAACGTCGTCGACGACATCGAGATGGGTGTCACCCACGTCATCCGCGGCGCCGACCACCTGCCTAACACCCCCAAGCAAATCCTGGTGTACGAGGCGCTCAACGCCAAGCTGCCCGAGTTCGGCCATTTGCCGCTGATCCTCGGACCTGACAAGAAGCGCCTGTCGAAGCGCCACGGCGCCACCTCGGTGACCCACTTCCGCGACAAGGGCTATCTGCCCGGTGCGGTGGTCAACTACCTCGCGCTGCTCGGCTGGAACCCGGGCGACGATCGCGAGATCTTCACCCTGCACGAGCTGGTGCGGGAGTTCTCGCTCGAGCGCGTCGGCTCGACCAACGCCGTGTTCGACGGCGAGAAGCTCTCCTGGCTCAACGGCAAGTACATCTCCGAGGTGCCCGCCGGTGAGCTGATGAACTCGGTGCGCGACGCGCTGCGCAACCGCGGATGCTGGCAGGAGGAGCTCGACATGGAGCGGCGCGACTACATGTTCGCGCTCATCGACCTGTGGCAGACGCGCTCGCGCACCATCAACGAGCTGGCCGACAACATCGCGCCGTTCTTGACCGAGGCGTTCCCCTATCTGCCC
>JASFRZ010000029.1:0-20388 GCA_050114655.1 Acidobacteriota bacterium | reverse complement strand
GTTTTTGCCGCGAACAATGGCCGTTGCTGTCAGCGCGATGACAGCTGTCGCGCGTCAGCGCGGGGCGGCTGGTCGACGCTCGGCCCAAGCGTTGGTGGCGGCGAAGAGCGCCGCGACGGCGAGCAGCGCGAGCATCCCGGCCTGTGTCCAGCTGATGCCCGAGAAGAACAGGATCCATGCATAGGCGGCATTGTAGATGCCGTACAGGGCGCCGTAGGCGGCGGTGAGTTGCGGCGACACCGCCATCCAGGCGACCGCCAGGGTGACCAGACCGGTGAACATCATTGACAGGCCGTTGAGGTCGTGGGCTGCGCGGGTGGCGGCGTCGGCCACCAGATCACCGCGGTTGTAAAAGTGCCACAGCGCGAGCAGCACGGAGATCAAACCGGTGGTTAGCAGGATGAGACGTGGCCGGGAGATGTCACGCGCGTCTTTCATGGGTATGCTCGGGTCCTCCCTAACAGTAGCAAACGCTGGTGATTGCGGCGTGTGGCGTGGATGACGGCGGTTCCGTGTCGACATCGTGCGTATGCCGCGGTCCGGAGTACGTTGATGTCAGAGAACGAACACGCTCGCGGCGGCGTCCCGCGGCGCCTGCTCGAGCCTCCTCGCAAAGGGCCTTACAAGCGGTTCTTCGCCTGGCTGCTGTCGCGCCTGCAGACCCGCTACGGCGACGAAATCGAGCGACGCAAGCGCACGCTGCTGGCCGCGGTGCACGGTACCGTGGTCGAGATCGGCGCCGGCGCCGGCGCGAACCTGCGACTCTACCCGCAGGCGGTCGACCTCCTCTTGCTCATCGAGCCGAACGCACATCTGCGCCCCTACCTCCGTCGCGAGGCGTCGCGGCAAGGACGGTCCGTCGAGGTGCGCAGCGGCACCGCCGAGCATATGGAAGTCGCCGATGAATTCGCCGACTTCGTGGTCTCGACGCTGGTGCTGTGCTCGGTGGATGACCTGCGCGCGACGCTGGACGAGGTGCTCCGGGTGCTCAAGCCGGGCGGCGTGTTCGTGTTCGTCGAGCACGTTGCGGCGCCGCGCGGCACGCCGCTGCGCCGCTGGCAGAGGAGACTGCGACGTTTCTGGCGCATGATCGGCGACGGCTGCACCCTCGACCGCGAGATCTGGGCCGGCATCGAGGAGGCTGGCTTTCGCAGCCATCACATCGAGCACTTCGAAGCGGACAATCTCGCCATCGTGCGGCCGCACATCGCCGGCACGGCGGTCAAGGGGTGAGTATCAACGGATCTCTCAACCGCCGAGAATCGATATCATCGCCGCGCCGACCGCGCGCAGCCACGGTTCCGGCCAGACCCCGATCACCAATATCACCACGACCAGCGCCGTCAGCGCCGCCATGCTCGTGAAGGCCGGTGCGGCGGCGATCGTTTCGTCCGTCGCGGGCTCGGTGCTGGAGGGCGCCGCCACCTCCGGCTCCATGTACAAGGTCACCAGCACCCGCAGGTAGTAGTAGATAGCGATCGCGGAGGCGAGCACCATCGTCATCGCCAGTCCATTGCGACCCGCCGACACCGCGGCACCGAGAACGGCGAACTTGGCGAGGAATCCGCCGGTCGGCGGTATCCCGGCGAGCGACAGGAGCATAACGGCGAGGACCGCAGCAAGTCCGGGACGGCGTCGCCCGAGGCCGCGATAGGCCGCCAGGTCATCGGCTTCGACGCCGCGCTCGGCCGACAGCACCGCCACCACGCCGAACGTGCCGAGCGTCGTGACTACGTAGGTGATGGTATAGAAGATCACCGCATCGCCGCCGTTGGGGGCTCCGGTCGCCAGCGCGACGAAGATGTAGCCGATATGCGCCACCGACGAGTAGGCCAGCAGCCGCTTGAGATCCGTCTGCATCAGCGCGAGCAGATTGCCGCCCAACATGGTGACGATCGCCAGGCCGCCGAGCAGACCGGCCAGCGGGGCCTGGCCCGCCGGGCTCGCCGCGACCATGCGCAGTAGCACCGCGATGACCGCGCCCTTGGAGCCGGTGGCGATCAGAGCGGTGATCGGCGCCGGAGCTCCCTGGTAGACGTCGGGCGACCACATATGAAACGGCACCAGGGCGAGCTTGAAGGCGAAGCCGGCGAGCAGGAACAAGCTGCCGGCGATGACCCACGATGTTTCGGCGGCGGGGCCTCCACGCAACAGATCGGCGGCGGCCGCCCCGACCGCCGACAGCACCAGCGTGCCGGTGGCCGCGTACAACAGTGCGATGCCGAACAGCAGTAGCCCCGAGGCCATGGCGGCGAGAACCAGATACTTCGCCGCCGCTTCGAGTGACGGGCGTTCGCTGCGCAGGTAGCCGAGCAGCACGTACAGCGAAACGGTGAGTGTTTCGAGTCCGAGGAAGAACGACGCGAAGTGGTTGCTGCAGGCGAGCACACCCATGCCGACGCTGGCGAACAGCAGCAGCGCGTAGTACACCTCCTCCCCGCGGCGGCGCGCGCGCAGGTACGGCAACGAGATGATGATGAGGATGCCCACTGCGGACAGCAGCAGGGTCAGAAACAGCAGCGCATAGCCGTCGACCCGCAGAAGTGTCGTGACGTCGCGCGGCACCGCGGAGCGCGCCGGTAGAAGCGTGGCTAGCGCCAGCCCGATGCCGATCACCGCGAGTCGGTGGAGGCTCTCGCGGTGGGCGCCAAAGGCGCCGGCGAGAAGCACGACGACGCCTGCCAGCGCGGCAACGATGAGCGGCGCGACGGCGAGCAGATCTTGCGGGGTCACGGTCGCCCTCCGCTGTGTTCGGGCGCTGGCTGCTCGATGTACCGTACGGTGCGCATGCGGTCGGGCATCAGTTCGGGGTCGGCGGGATCGAAGCGCAGGTCGCGAACCACCAACTCCTCGAGCGCCGGGCGAGCGCGCCGCAGCGCCGGTTGTGGGAACAGACCCAGGGCCACCAGCAGAACGGCGAGCGCAGCGAGCAATGTCACCTCGCGCGCACCCAGGTCACGGAGCGGAGATTCTGCGCGCGCCGGCCCATAGAACACGCGCTGCATGAGCTCGAGCATCGCAACGGTGCCGAGCACGATGCCGGCGACGGCCGCTGCGACCAGGCGCGGCGCGCCGGCGAAGCTGCCCAGCAGAGTCAATAGCTCGCCGATGAAATTACCCATGCCCGGCACGCCGACCGAGGCGAGCACGAACAGCAGCGCGAATGCAGACAAGCGCGGTACACGAGACCACAGCCCGCCGAGTTCGGCGAAGTCGCGCGTGTGAAGGCGCTCGTGGACCATTCCGGCGATGGCAAACAGCGCCCCGGTGGCGAGGCCGTGGGCAAGCATCTGGAACACCGCGCCCTGCAGCGCGGTGACGCTCCAGGCGGCGACGGCAAGGACCACGAAACCCATGTGGCTGACGCTGGTGTAGGCGATCAGCCGCTTCATGTCGCTCTGGCCATACGCCAGCACGGCACCATAGATGATGCCGATCACACCGATCATGGCCATCGGCCCGGCGAGCGCCGCCGCCGCGTCGGGAAACAGCGGTACGGCGAAGCGCACCAGACCGTAGCCGCCGGTCTTCAGCAACAGCCCGGCGAGCAGGATGCTGCCGGCGGTGGGCGCCTGGGTGTGCGCGTCGGGCAGCCAGCTGTGCAGTGGAAACATCGGCAACTTGACGGCGAAGGCGACGAAGAAACCGAGGAAGAGCCAGCGGGCGACGCCTTCGTCGAGCGGTGTGCCGAGGAGTGCCCCATAGTCGGTGGTGAAGATGCCGGTTGCCTGGGCGTGGGCGCTGTACAGGCCGATGATGGCGACCAGCAGAAACAAGCCGCTGGCCATGGTGAAGATGACGAACTTGATCGCTGCGCGGATACGTTGCTCGTGACCCCAGATGCCGATAAGGAAGTACATCGGTACCAGCATCAACTCCCAGAAGAAGTAGAACAGGAACAGGTCGAAGGCGAGGAATACGCCCATGATCCCGGCCAGCGTCGCCAGCACGCAGAGGTAGTGCAGCCCCGGCGAGCGCTCGATCTCGCGCCACGACATCAGCACGGCGACGCAGCCGAGAAGACCCGTCAACACGACGAACAACAGGTTCAGGCCGTCGAGAACGAGGTGATACTCGACCCCGAAGCTGGGAATCCACGCCAGGCGCTGCTCCAGCAGCGGCGCTGCCGCGAGAGCGGCATCGCCGACGGCGATCCAGGTCCACAGCGCCAGAGCCAACGTCGCCAGCGCCGACGCCAGCGCGATCGCCCGCGCCACCGCCGCATTGTTCCGACCGAGCAGCCAGGCGAGCACACCGCCGGTGGCGGGCAACGCGATCAGGGCGGTGAGCGTCATTGCAGGCATCGCATCACCTCCACCACCAGCTCAGAAGCAACAGGATTGCGCCAAGCGTGACGCCGGCGGCGTAGGTGCGGATGCGGCCGGTCTGGGTCAGTGCCAGCAAGTAGTGGGACAGGCGCGCCGACCCCGTGATCACGCCGATGCCGTCATCGACGGGCTCGTGGCGCAGCGCGCGGGCAATCCAGCGGTACGGACGTACCACCACCATGCCGTACAGTGCGTCGGCGCCCCAACCGCTGCGCAGCGTGTCGGCGATGCCGCGGCCCACATCGCTCTCTGCCAGACGCTCCTTCCACGCCGGGCGCAGGATGTAGAGCTGATATGCCAGCATCATGCCGAGCAGCGACAGCGCGGCGGAGACCGCCTGCAGCGTTACCTCGGCACTGTGGGCCGCCTCCTCGGTGCCCAGCGGCAGTCCGGCGCCTACGCCGAAACGCTGATACGCGTTGACGAAGACCGGTTGCAGGAACTGGCTTACCGCGTGGTAGCCGCCGAGACTCTCGGGCATCTCCAGGAAGCCGATCAACAGCGCGCCGGCGGCGAGTACCAGCAGGGGATACAACATCAGGTCACGGGGCCGATGAATGTCCTGCTGCGAGGCCTCGCCGGCAGGGCCAGAGAAGATCATGAAGTACCAGCGGAAGGCGTACAGCGAAGTGAGGCCGGCGGTGATCAGCAGCAGCACCAGCAGGCCTGGTCGCACCAGCGGCGGCACCAGCATTGACCACAGGATGGCGTCCTTGGAGTAGAAACCCGAGGTGATCAGCGGGATGCCGGCGAGTGACGCCGCCCCCACCGCAGCGACCGCTGCCGTGCCGGGTAACGCGCGGCTGCGGCGCAGCCCTCCCATCAGGCGAATGTCGGTCTCGTGCACGCAATGGGTGACATTGCCGGCGGACAGGAACAGCAGCGCCTTGAAGAAAGCGTGGGCGAGGAAGTGGAACATCGCCGCCGCGAAGCCCCCCGCGCCGAGGGCGGCGAACATATAGCCGATCTGGCTGATCGTCGAGTAGGCCAGCACGCGCTTGATGTCGTTCTGGAACAGCGCCGCGCAGGCGGCCAGAAAAGCAGTCAGCCCGCCGATGCTCGCCACCAACGCCAGCACGCCCGGGGCGAGCAGGAACAGCTCGTGGGTACGCGCCACCAGGTAGACGCCCGCGGTGACCATGGTGGCGGCGTGCAGCAGCGCGCTCACCGGGGTCGGACCGGCCATCGCGTCGGGCAGCCAGACCTGCAGCGGAACCTGGGCCGACTTGCCGAGCGCACCGGCGAGCAGCAACAGCGCCACGGTGGTCGCCATCGGTCCGCCGGCGGGCCAGCCCGCCAGCGCTCCGCGGGTCACTGCGTCGAACTGCAGGGTCCGCAGGCTAAGCGCGATCATCAGCATCGCGATCATCAGTGCGGCGTCACCGATGCGGGTGACGATGAACGCCTTGCGGCCCGCGGCCGCCTTTGCCGGATCGCGGTACCAGAAGCCGATGAGCAGGTACGAGCACACACCGACGCCCTCCCAGCCGAGGTACATCAGCACCAGGTTGTCGGCCAGCACCAGCGTCAGCATGGCGGCCACGAACAGGCTCATGTAGCAGAAGAAGCGCGCGTAGTCGTCGTCATCCGCCATGTAGGCGGTGGCGTACAGGAAGATGAGGAAGCCCACGCCGGCGACCACCAGCGCCATCAGCGCGGCCAGCGCGTCGAGCTTGAGGGCGAATTCGATGCTCACCAGGTCGACCGAGAACCACGACCACAGGGTCTCGGTGACCACCTGGGCGGCGGGTGGAGCGTCAGCCCCGGCACCCGCGGCGAGATCGGGGAAGGCGGCGTACAAGAGCGGAGTGCTGGCCATCCACGCCACCACGAAGCTGAACAGCAGCGCAGCGCATGCGAGGCCGCCGATGACCTTCTTGCCGAGACGGTTGCCGATCACCGCCAGCAGCACCGCAGTGCCCAGCGGCGCGGCGATCATCGTCCACATCGGCATCACGACGAGCGCTCCATGGTCAGCCCCTCATGGCGTCGAGCGCGTCGGCGTCGAGGCTCGCTGTTCGCCGGTAGATGCGCAGAAAGAGGGCCAAGCCGACCGCCACCTCCGCGGCCGCCATCGCCATGATGAACACCACGAATACCTGGCCGTCGGGCTGTTGCCAGCGCGCCGCGGCGCCGACGAAGGCGAGCGCCGCTCCGTTCAACATCACCTCGACGGACAGCAGCATGAACAGCAGGTTGCGCCGCAGCAGCACGCCGAACGCGCCGATGCACACCAGTAGCCCGGCAACGATCAGCACGTGCGAGGTCGGGACGGCGGCCATCAGTCGCGGGCTCCCAGGTAGTAGGCGCCGGCCAGGCCGGCGAGCAGCAGCACCGAGGCGAGCTCGACGCCGATCAGGTACGTGGTGAACAGCGCTGCACCGACCTCGCGGGGGCCGACAGTAGTCGCCTCGATGGCGTCGCCGCCGCCGGTGGTGAGGGAGGCGATGGTGAGCGCGGCGAGCGCCAGTGCGAGCATCGACGGCATGATCCAGGCGCGAGGCGGCAACCAGCGGCGCTCGCGCTCCGTCGCCACGGTCGCACCGGCGACCATCATCATGACGAACAGGATCACCACTACGATGGCGCCGGCGTACACCACGATCTCGAGCGCCGCGATGAACGGTGCCCCGAGGGCGAGGAAATCGATCGCCAGGGCAAACAGAGACAGCACCAGGTAGAGCACCGCGTGCAGCGCGTTGCTGCGCGTCACCGCGAGGAACGCGGCAACGACAGCGAAGGCAGACGCGATGTAGAAGACCTGGGTCATGGCAGAAGATCCCGGATATCGATCGGCGGCTTCTCGCCGATCGCTTCGCCCTTGTCCTTGCCGCCGATGCCGACGCCGGCGTGACGGTAGAAGTTGTACTCGTGCCGCTTGCCGGGCCCGTCGATCAGCAGGTCGTTCTTCTCGTAGACCAGATTGCGGCGCACATACTCGCCCATCTCGTAATCGGGGGTGAGCTGGATGGCGTAGGTCGGGCAAGCTTCCTCGCAGAAGCCGCAGTAGATGCAGCGCGAGAAGTTGATCTGGAACCACTCGGGGTAACGTCGCCCGTGCTCGTCCTCGGTGGCTTGCAGGGCGATGCAGTCGACCGGACAGGCGACGGCGCACAGGTAGCAGCCGACGCAGCGTTCTTCGCCGTCGGGGTCGCGGGTCAGCACGATGCGACCGCGATTGCGCGGCGCTACCGGCGCTCTCTTCTCCGGGTACGGGATCGTCACCGGGCGACGGAACTGCATCTTGAAGATGATCCACAGGCCGCGCAACAGGCCGGTGAGCATTCCCAGGCGTGACTCCTTGAACGCGAGTTGCACGATCAGCCTCCCGCCGCCCGGGCGACCACCACCGCGCCGGTCACCATCAGGTTGAGCAGCGCCAGCGGCATGAGGAACTTCCAGCCGAAGGCCATCAGGTGGTCGTAGCGGAAGCGCGGCAGCGTGGCGCGCGCCCAGATGAACAGATAGACGAACAGGCCCACCTTGATGGCGTACCACATCGGCGCCGGCAGCCAGGGGCCGTTGCCGCCGCCGAGGAAGACGGTCGCGGCGATGGCGCCGACGAGCATCATGCCGAGGTACTCCCCGAGGAAGAAGAGCGCGAACTTCATGCTGCTGTACTCGGTGTGGAAGCCGGCGACGAGCTCGTTTTCCGCCTCGGGCAGGTCGAAGGGTGCCCGCTTGAGCTCCGCCAGACCGGCGATGACGAACACCACGAAAGCGACCGGTTGCAGCAGCGCGTAGGGCAGGCCCTGTTGCGCGGCGACGATCTCCCGCAGGTTGAACGAGCCCGTCAGCAGCACCACGCTGGCGAGCGACAGGCCCATCGCCAGCTCGTAGCTGATCATCTGCGCGGCGGCGCGTAGGGCGCCGAGCAGCGAATACTTGCTGTTCGAGGCGAGCCCCGCGAGCATCACGCTGTAGACGCCGACTGACGACATGGCGAGAAAGAACAGCAGGCCGATGTTGAGGTCGACGATGGCGCCGTCGGCGCTGAACGGGATCACCGCGAACGCGCCCATGACGGTTACGGCGAGCACCATCGGCGCGACGATATAAGGCACCGGGTCGGCGAACGGCGGTACCCAGTCTTCCTTGGTGAGCAGCTTGATCGCATCGGCCAACGTCTGCAGCATGCCGAACGGCCCCACGCGGTTGGGCCCGAGGCGCAGCTGGAAGCGACCGAGCAGGCGGCGCTCGACCCAGACGAGCATCGGCGCGACGGTAAACAGGATCGCCAGCGTCAGTACCATCTTTAGCAGCACTGCTGCCGTCCCGCTCATCACGTCACCTCACTGGCTTCGATGCGCAGCCACAGCGGCCGTTGCCACCAGCCCGTCGCCGGATCGCCGGCAGGGATCGTGGCGACGTGCTCCGGCAGCGTCGGATCGGCCTCGACGAGCGCCTCGAGAACGGTCTCGATGCCCTCGCCGGAGAGCCGGAGGCGCCGCACCTCGCCGTGCTCCAGCCCCAGTGCGGCGGCACGCCCGGGGTGCAGGCGCAGACAGGTGTCCGGGGTGAGCTCGGCGAGCGCCTGGGCGCGGCGCGCCATCGGCTCGCTGCCGAAGATCTCCGCGGTGGCACACACCAGGAGCCGGTCCGGTTCGGGCGCCCCGGCGTCGGGGGCGCGGCCCGATGGGGCATCCGAGGCGGCGCCCCTCGATTCCCCGGCCGCGCCGTTGCCGAACCCGGCAAGGTCGGCGGCGAAGATGCGCCGCCCCGGGTCGCCGCCGTGCAGCGGTCCGCCGACCTCGATCTGGAACTGGTTGATCGCCTCGTTGGAGTTCCAACCGGGGGCCCATACACGCGGCAGAAGGGCGGGCGGGGGCTCGCCGGGATAGCCCTCCATGGTGAACGCCAGCGGGGTTTCGGCATCGGCGGAGATATGCTGCGCCACCGGGAGCTCGCCGTCGGGACCCGCGGCGGCCAGGCCCTCAAGGGCATCGCGTTGCAGCGTGGCGTTGCGTCCGGAATAGCGGTGCGACATGCGCGGCACCGGCTGGTGGGCGTGGCGATACCCGGCCGGTGGGGCGGCCGCGTTGATGCCGGTGAAGATCTCGAAGTCCGCCTCGATCGCCGCGGTGACGTCGCCGAAATGTCGCCAGTCGACGGCGTGCGATGCGGGCATCAGGTCGCGTGCCAGGCTCCAGGTCGGGCGCACCCCGTCGCGCGGACGCACCACCTCGTAGAAGCGCTGCATGCGCCCTTCGTTGTTTACCAGCGTGCCGTTGCACTCCGCCGTGGCCGTCGCCGGCAGGGTGTGGGTGGCGACGCCGGCGGTGGCAGTGACCATGTGGTCGATCACCACCAGGGCGGAGAGGCGCTGCAGCGCCGCATCGAGCCGCGGGTGGTCTTCGTAGCGCGTGAACAGGTCGTTCTCGGCGACCACGAGCGTATCGACGGCACCGCTCTCGATCGCTGCGACGATCTCTTCGATGTCGGCGCCGTCACCGCCGTCGAGCAACGTGACACCGAGGGCGTTGGCCTCGGCAGGCGCCAGCGCGCACCACGCCGCCGTGCCGGCGGCGGCGCCCATCGCGTCGGTCAGGTCGAGGACGGCGTCGAGCAGGCCCGGATCGCGATGCTGCGTGCCGGTGATCACCAGCGGATCGTGGGCTCCCGCGAGCGCCTGCGCCGCGGCCTCGATGTGCTGCATGCCCTCGACCTTGAGATCGGTCTCGTGCCGCAGCGCCCGCGCCAGCCGGGTGATCTGTTGCCGGGCGGCGGGCGGCGCGAAGCGCCGGGGCGACTCGCCGCCGACGGTCGCGGCGAAGCCGGCGACGCGGCCGTGGCTCAGGCCGATGAGATGGATCGCCGCGCCGTTTGCGCGCGCGCGATAGGCCGCGAGGTCGAGCAGGGGAGCCTCGTTGGTGAGGTCGACGCCGATCACCACGATGGCATCGGCGCGTTCGATATGCTGTAGCGAGGGCACGCGGAAGGCGCCGGCGCGCGCCGCCGCGGCCCAGCGCGCGACGATCTCACGCTCGCGCGTCGCCAGGCCGGCGCAGAAGCGCTGCGCGCCGGCGAGCACGCGCAAAGCGTAGTTCGATTCCAGGCTGGTGCGTGGCGAGCCGACCGCCGCGAGAGTGCTGTTGCCCGCTGCCGCGGTCACCGCGGCGGCGGCCTCGTGCCAGATGTCGGCGGGATCGGCTGCGGCTCCGGGTTGGCGCGGCGTCTGCGGTCGCAGCAGCCGGTCGGGTGCATTGAGGTGCTCGTAGCCGAAGCGCCCGCGGTCGCACAGCCAGTAGCCGTTGACCTCGCCGTTGTACCGGGTTGTCACCCGCCGCACACTGCCGTAGCGCGCTCCCATGATGGTGTTGCAACCGAGGCTGCAATGGGTGCACACGGAGGGCGCCGACTGCAGGTCCCACTTGCGCGTGAAGTGCCGACGCAGGGTCTTGTCGGTAAACACGCCGGTGGGGCAAACCTCCACCAGATTGCCGGCGAAGGGTGACTCGAGCACGCCCTCCTCGACCCTGCCGAAGTACATCCGGTTACGTGAGCCGAACGCACCGAGGTCGTCACCGCCGGAGTGGTCACGATAGAAGCGCGTGCAGCGATAGCACTGGATGCAGCGGTTCATTTCGTGGTGGATGAGCGGACCGAGGTACTGGTTGCGATAGGTGCGCTTGCTGCCGCGGTAGCGGCGATGCGCGTGGCCGGTCATCACCGTCATGTCCTGCAGGTGACACTCGCCGCCCTCATCGCACACCGGGCAGTCGTGTGGGTGGTTGATCATCAGCCACTCGATCACCGAGCGACGGAACTGCTGCGCCTCGGGATCCTCGATGGCGACGCGCGTGCCGTCGGTCGCCGGCGTCATGCATCCCATCGTCAGGCGGCCGTTCTCGTCGTTCTCGTCGCGGTAGTGCTTGACGGCGCACAGCCGGCAGGCGCCCACCGAGCCCATCGCCGGATGCCAGCAGAAGTAGGGCAGGTCGAGCTTGAGATCGAGCGCCGCCTGCAGCACATTGCGGCCCTCGTCGATCTCGTACTCCCTGCCGTCGATGAGGATCTTGGCCATGTTCAGCGCTCCGCCCCGTGCTGCGGCGCGGAATTGCCGCGCACGTACGCCTCGAACTCGTCGGGGAACTTCTGCAGCGCCGACAGCATCGGGCCCTCGGCGCCGAGCGCCAGGGCGCAGAAGGCGTTGGGGCCGATCATGCGCATCTCCTGGCCGATGATCTGGGGGTCGCCCTGCCGGCCGCGCCCCTCGACCAGGTCACGCAGCAGGTCCTCGATCCACGGCAGCCCCTCGCGGCACGGCGTGCACCAGCCGCACGACTCCTGGGCGTAGAAGTGCATCAGGTTGAGCGTCATGCCGACGACGCTGGTGTCCTCGTCGGCGACGATCACCGCGGCGGTGCCGAGGCGGTTGCCGGCGGCTTCGAGGTTGGTGAAATCGAGCGGTGTGTCGAGCTCGTCGGCGGTCATGAACATGGTCGATGCGCCGCCCGGGATGGCCGTCTTGAAGGCCTTGCCAGCGCGCATGCCGCCGCAGTGCTCGAAGACCAGTTCGCGCAGCGTCACGCCGATGGGCAGCTCGTAGTTGCCCGGCTTCTCGACGTGCCCGGAGACGCAGTACAGCTTGGTGCCGGCGTCTTCGGTGGCCCCCAGCTTGCGGAACCACTCGGCGCCGTTGCTGACGATGTGCGGCACGCAGCAGAGCGTCTCGATGTTCTGCACGATGGTCGGCTTACCCCACAGGCCGGCGATCGCCGGGTAGGGGGGGCGCGCGCGCGGATTCGGCCGGCGCCCCTCGAGGGCGTTCATCAGCGCGGTTTCCTCGCCGCAGATGTAGCGGCCGGCGCTGGTGTGTGGGTACAGCTCGAACGACCAGCCGCTGCCCAGAACGTTCGTCCCCAGCAGTCCGGCGGCGGTCACCTCCTCGATCGCGGTGGCCAGCAGGTGCGCGGCGAACTCGTACTCGGGGCGCAGGAAGATGTAGCCGACGTCGGCCTGCAACGCCCAACCGGCGATGATCAGACCCTCGAGAAGCTGGTGTGGGTTGCCGTGCAGCAGCATGCGGTCCTTGAAGGTACCGGGTTCCATCTCGTCGCCGTTGGCGATGACGTACTTGGGACTCGGCGAATCGGCTCCCTGCGGCACGAACCCCCACTTGACGCCGCAGGGGAAACCGGCGCCGCCACGACCGCGCAGGTTCGACGCCTTGACCAGGTCGCGAACCTCCCCCGGCGCCATCTTCTGCACCGCCTTGCGCAGCGCCTCGTAGCCGCCGGCGGCGCTGTAGTCGGCGAAGTCCAGCGGTGGCCGACCCGCGGCGATGTGGCGCGTGAGAACCGGCGTGATCTCAGCCATTCTCGCCTCCGCCGTTGTCGCGCTGCCGCACCGCGTCGAGGATCGTCGCCACCGCTTCGGGGGTCACCCGGCCGTGCAAATCATCGTTGACCATCAGCGAGGGCGCCTGGTCGCAATTGCCCAGGCACACCACCGGCAGCAGCGTGAACTCGCCGTCGGCGGTGGTCTGGCCGAAATCGATGCCGAGCGTCTCGCGCAGGCGGTCGCGCACTGCCTCGTAGCCGCACATCCAGCACGAGATACTGTCGCAGACCTTGATCACGTGGCGGCCCACCGGCTTGCGGAACAGCAGGTTGTAGAAGGTGGCCAGGCCCTCGAGCTCGGCGGTCGCAAGGTCGAGGTAGTCG
Organism: Acidobacteriota bacterium; assembly: GCA_050114655.1. Taxonomy (GTDB): domain Bacteria; phylum Acidobacteriota; class UBA890; order UBA890; family UBA890; genus JASFRZ01. The sequence goes on along the minus strand of JASFRZ010000029.1, from coordinate 7,394 downwards.
GCGATCGCCGTGAGCGCTTCGTCGGAGATGTGACCGTCGCGCCGCTGCACCCACTTCATCACGCTCACCGAAGCGGCGCGCCCGTCCGGGTAATGCGAGCGAAGCTCGTCCAGCTGGCTGAGTTCTTCGGTGGTGAAGCTCATCGGTCGATATCCGCGAGGACATAGTCGAGGCTGCCGAGAATGGCCAGCAAGTCGGCGATCAAGCCGCCGCGCGCCAGCAACGGGAGTACCTGCATGTGGGCGAACGACGGCGTGCGGATGCGCACCCGGTAGGGGTTGGTGCCGCCGTCCGACACCACGTAGTAGCCGTTGTTTCCCTTGGGTGCCTCGATGCCGGCGTGGGCTTCGCCCTGTGGGATGGCGAAGCCCCACGAGACGCCGACGAAGTGATGGATCAGCGTCTCGATGTCGAGCATCGTCTCCGCCTTTCGCGGCGGCATCGAGAAGTGGTCGTCGGCGATGTAGTCGCCGTCGGGGATGTCGGCGGCGGCCTGCTCGATGATGCGCAGGCTCTGGCGGATCTCCTCGAAGCGCACCATCGCGCGGGCGAAGGAGTCGCCGCCTGTGGCGGTGGGAACCTCGAAGTCGAAGCGCTCGTAGCCGGAGTAGGGACGCTTCTTGCGGAAGTCCCACTCCATGCCGCAGGCGCGCAGGTTGGGCCCGGTTACGCCCCATTCGATGGCTTCGTCGACGCTCATCCCGCCGATTCCGCGGGTGCGTGAGCGAAAGATCGGGTTGCCCAGCACCAGGTCCTCGTACTCCTTGAGGCGCTTGTCGAAGCCGTCAGTGAAGTCGTCGAGAAGCTCCCTCCAGCCGTTCGGTAGGTCCATGGCGACGCCGCCGATACGGAACCACGCCGGATGCATGCGGCCGCCGGTGATCGCTTCAACGACGTCGAAGATGCGCTCGCGGTCGGTGAAGGTGAAGAACACCGGGCTGATGGCGCCGACGTCGTGCGCGTAGGTGCCCATCCACACCAGGTGGGAGGCGACGCGGAACAGCTCGCACAGCAGCACGCGGATGACCTGAGCGCGCTCGGGCACCTCGATGCCGGCGAGCTTCTCGACCGCCAACAGGTAGGCGAGGTTGTTGTTGACCCCGGCGAGATAGTCGATGCGGTCGGTATAGGGGATATAGGTATGGAAGGTCTGCCGCTCGCCCATCTTTTCGGCGCCGCGGTGGTGGAAGCCGATGTCGGGAATGATGTCGACGATCTGCTCGCCGTCGAGTTTGAGCACCAGGCGCAGGATGCCGTGTGTTCCCGGGTGGTTGGGGCCGAGGTTGAGAAACAGGTAGTCGCCGTTTTCGCCCGTACCGACGACGGCGTTGCTGACGTCGCTCGTCGCGTCGCTGACGCCGTCGCTCGCCGCCAGCCCCCAGTCCGCGGGGCGAAAGCGCAACGCTTCCTCGTGGGCGGTGAGCGTTTCCTCGGTCAACGCGTAGGGCTCCATTTCCGTGGCGCGTGCCGGGTGTTCCTTGCGTAGCGGGTGGCCCTGCCAGTCGGGGGGCATGAGGATGCGTCGCAGGCACGGATGCCCTTCGAAGCGCAGGCCGAACATGTCGAAGACCTCGCGCTCGTACCAGTCGGCTGCCGGCCACAGGTCGGTGACGCTGGCGATACTCGGCATCTCACCCTGCAACGGGACCTTGAGCCGCACGTCCGCGTTGGCGTCATAGGACAGCAGGTGGTAGACGAGGGTGAAGTCGCCGCGGCGCGACGACGCGGGGCGATTGCGTTCGTCGATGGCGGTGAGGTCGTACAGCACCCGGTAGCGCTCGCTGCAGTCGCGCGACAGCCAGGTGAGCGCGTCGCGCGCGCTATCGGGCGCCACCCAAGCGGTGGGCACACCATCAATTGTGTGCTGCGCCTCCAGCGCGCCGTCGACAAGTCGGTCCGCCAGCGACTGCAGGACCAGAGCCGTCGCCGCCATGCTCAGCGCACCTCTTCGGGTGGTCGCAGCATGCCCTGTGCGCGGCGTTGCGCGCGCTTCTCGTCGCGCCGCACCGGCAATTGCGCCGTCGGTACGACGCCATGCTCGTCGATCACCCACGACAGCGGGCGCTTCTCCGTGCCGATGCGATCCCGCAGCAGCAGCAGGCCCTCGAGGAAGGACTCGGGCCGGGGCGGGCAACCCGGGACGTAGACGTCCACGGGCAGGAACGAATCGACGCCCTGCACAACGCTGTAGATGTCGTACATGCCGCCGGAGTTGGCGCAAGAGCCCATCGAGATCACCCATCGGGGCTCGAGCATCTGGTCGTAGAGGCGCTTGATGACCGGTGCCACCTTCTTGAACACGGTCCCTGCGATGACGATGACGTCGGCCTCGCGCGGCGTGCCACGCAACACTTCGGCCCCGAAGCGCGCCGTGTCGTACTCCGAGGTGAACGACGTCATCATCTCCACGTAGCAGCACGACAGGCCGAAGTTGAACGGCCACAGCGAGTTCTTCCGCCCCCAGGCGACCAGGTCGTCGATGCGCGACATGGCGAAGGAGTGCTCCATCGCGCTCGCGAACGAGCCGCCGGCGCCGCGCGCAGCGGCGTCGGCGAAATCAGCCGAACGGTCGCGTGCCGCCGCCTCGAGGATCTGCTCGCGCATCGGTCGGCCCTCACTCACGCTCCACCCCCCAGAGGAAGGCCCCCTTGGCCCACAGGTAAACCAGTCCGGCGAACAGGATGACTGCGAACACCAGCGCCTCGAGGTAGCCAGCCCAGCCGACGTCTCGCGCCGCGACGGCCCAGCCGAAGAGAATGGCGGCTTCGATATCGAAGACCAAGAAGGCGAGCGCGATGAGGTAGAAGTGCACCGGGAAGCGCAGCGGCGCCTGCGGTGTCGGCGCGATGCCCGATTCGTAGGGCAAGTCGCGCCGACGCGACCTGCTGCGTTGCCCGATCAGCGACGACAGGCTGATCACCACGGCGATCAGCGCGGCCACCGCGACGAGCCACAAAGCGAGCGGCCAGAGCGCCGGGTCGGAGTTCGCAGTGGGCGGCATGATTCGCTGTTAAATCCTTTAACGACGGCAGATTAGAGAGCTTGTGAAAATTTTCACAAAACCTGGCCGGAAAAAAGCGCTCCTTCTCCCGGTTGTCGGAGGTACCCGGTCGAATCGGGGGCTCAGGACGTCGCGAGAGGAGCGTTCCGCTGGGCTCGCGCTACCGCACAACTATGCCGTCAAGGGTCGCCGACGTCAACGATGGAAAGAGGCGACGCGTCTTCGATGCCCTGGTGCCGACCTTGTGGCTGTGCCGACTTTGTGGCGTAGCGTAGGAGTCAGCTTGCAGGTGAGTCGAGGGGGCGCACCTCGATGCCGACACGGAAACCGTCTTCAGGTCCCGGTTGCACCTCTCGGACCACGCCCCGTACGCGCCACGGTTTGCCGCCGATGCCGGCGTTACTCAGCTCCACCACGACGTTCGAGCCGAGGGGTGGGTAACGCTCCAGTATGGTGGAGATGCCGATGACGCTGACGTCGACGAACGGCCGATCCGCCTCGACCACCCGACGGTCCGCGTCGAGGTATTCCACGGTGATGCTGGTCTCGGGTCCGATGCGCGGCAGCACGCGCTTGCCACCGGGGTCGTTGACCTCATCGCCGGGCAACAGCAGCGCGCCGCACTCCGGGTTGGAGCAATGCACCGGCCCCGAAAGGCTGGCGCAATACGACGGCTGATTGCACTGCGGGCAGACCAGACGATTCAATGTTCTCTCCGGGTCGGTACAGCGAGCTCGCCACGTTTCCGCGTGCAGCGTAGGTCCCCCCGCGCCGCAACGTCAACACCTATCCACCGCTGCAACATCCGGTCGTGCGGCTGCCGCCGACGTTCGGTCGCACGGGTGCCCCACTCACCCGCTCCCGGACGTCCCCACGGTTGCTTGCCCCCATCGGGTCGACGGAATAGCCTCCGCTCATGAGCGACCCAGGCGCCGTCTTCGATCTCGATGTCGTCCAAGAAGCCATCCGCGATGCTGGCGTCGACGCTTGGCTTTTTGCCCAGTTCCACGGCCGTGACCCGCTCGCCAACCGGGTTCTAGGCCTGCCGGGCGACGCGTTCCAGACGCGGCGCTGGTACTACCTCGTTCCCGCCCGGGGCGAGCCGCGCGCGCTGGTGCACGCCATCGAGCCGCATGCGCTCGAGGCGTTGCCTGGCGACAGCCGTCGCTACCGCACCTGGCAGGAGCTCGACGCCGGACTCGACGCCTTGCTCGAGGGGCTCGCCAAGGTGGCGATGCAGTACTCCCCCGAGAACCGCGTCCCCTACGTCGCCATGGTCGACGCCGGGACGGTCGAGGCGGTGCGTAGCCGCGGCATCGAGGTGGTCACCGCGGCTGACCTGGTACAGCGCTTCACCGCGGTGCTTACCGACGCGCAGATTGCCTCGCACCGTCTTGCCGGGGAGCGTTTGCCCGACGCCGTCGAGCTGGCCTTCAAGGAGTGCCGCAAACGTCTGCTGGCGGGTGATGATCTGGACGAGTACCGGCTGCAGCAGTACCTGTTACAACAGCTCGAAGTGGTCGGCCTCACCACCCCCGACGATCCCATCGTGGCGGTCAACGGTCACGCTGCCGATCCGCACTACGCTCCCGGCCCGGAGGGCAGCAGCCCGATTCGCCGTGGGGACTGGTTGCTGATCGACGTATGGGCGAAACAGCCGGGAGCCGAGAACAACGTGTTCGCCGATATCACGTGGACGGCACAGCTCGACAGCGAGGTCTCCGACCTCCGAATGGAGGTCTTCCGGACGGTGCTCGCCGCACGAGATGCGGCCATCGACCTGGTGCAGAGACGCTACGCCGAGAATAAGGAAGTGCGCGGATTCGAGGCCGATCGCGCCTGCCGCGGAGTCATCGAGGACGCCGGATACGGGCAGTACGTGCAGCACCGCACCGGCCACAGCATCACCGACGAAATTCACGGTAGCGGTGCCAACCTGGACGACTTCGAGAGCCACGATACGCGCCTGCTGATGCGCCGCACCTGCTTCTCAGTGGAGCCCGGCATCTATATAGAGGACGACTTCGGCGTGCGCTCCGAGATCGACATCCTGATCCCGCCCGACGGCCCACCGGAGATCGCCGGCCGCCGGCAGACGGAGATGATCCTGCTGTTGAGCGACGACCCCGTCTATCGCTAGGCGGGCGCACGGCGCGCGCTGCAACGTGGTTGCAGAATGAGACCCAAGCGGATGGTGCTCCCTGGCGTCCTGATCATTATGGCGGTGGTCGCGGCGGTTGTAGTGGTGCGGGCGATGGAGAACGGGATGATCTTCTTTCCGGCGCGCTATCCGGAGGGGGTGTGGGATCCGGGGGCCCTCGGGGTGGTGGCGGAGGAGCACTCGTTTCGTACCGCGGACGGGCTGACGTTGTACGGCTGGTGGTTTCCGGCCCGCGCCCCCGACGGCGACGTGGATGCCGATCCACCGGTTCTGCTGTGGGCGCACGGCAACGCCGGCAACGTCACCGTGCGCGCATGGCACGCCGATGTGCTGGCGCAGCATGGTCTGTCGGTGTTCGTCTTCGACTACCGCGGTTACGGCAAGAGCGAGGGCCGTCCCGACGAGGAGGGTATCTACATCGACGCCGAGGCGGCGTACGCCTACCTGACCGAGCAGCTCGCTGTTCCGGCGTGGCGCATCGTCCTGCTCGGACGCTCGCTGGGCAGCGCTCCCGCCGCCCGGCTCGCCACGCGGGTGCCCCACGCGGGCCTGATACTGGTATCGCCGCTGCCGTCGGCGCAGCGAATGGCGCGCGGCATGTTCGGAGGCCTGCCGGTCGACTTGCTGGTGCGCGCGCGCTTTCCGGTGACCCGGTGGGTAGCGCAGCGACACACGCCGCTGCTGGTCATCCACGGCGATCGCGACGAGGTCATTCCGATCATCTACGGTCGCGAGGTCTACGAGGCCGCCGCTGAGCCCAAGCGCTTTGTCGAGCTCGCCGGAGTGGGGCACAACGACGTGCTCTCGGCCGGTGGCCCCGACTATCTCGACCCGCTGGTCGCGTTCACGATGCAGGTTGTGGAGAACGGCGGCACGGGGCAGTAAGGCGGCTGCGTCGGTGCCGCCCTGATAGAATTCAGGTCCGCCGCGCGGCTCGCCGGTCGCGCGCCCGCGGTCGCGCTCGACGGGCGTGGCCGATCCGAACGCGTACATTTCGATCCGATTTCTGTGGAGGACAGCGGTGGCGATCCAGGCGGTTCAACTTCGCAAGGGGATGATCCTCGAGCTCGATGGTCAACTGTTGCGCGTCCACGATTTTCAGCACGTCACGCCCGGCAAGGGGCAGGCGGTCGTGCAGACGAGGCTGCGTAACCTGCGCACCGGCGCGATGCTCGACCGGCGCTTCCGCTCACAGGAGTCGGTGGAGCGCGTGCAGCTCGAGTCACGCGAGATGGAATACCTGTACCAGGAAAGCGATGCGTACGTGTTCATGGACTCCGACACCTTCGAGCAGATCCATCTGCAGGCCGCGGCGATCGACGAAGCACTGCCGTATTTGATCGCCAACCTCGCGCTCAAGGTGGATTTCTACGAGGGCGAGCCGATTGCCATCGAGCTGCCCAACACCGTGGATTTGCAGGTCACCGAGACGGAGCCCGGGCTCAAGGGAGCCACGGCGAGCGCTAGCTCCAAACCGGCGACGCTCGAGACCGGTTTGGTAGTCGGCGTGCCGCAGTTCGTCGATATCGGCGATACGGTGCGTGTCGACACCTCCACGGGTGAGTATCTCACCCGCGTCTGAAGGACTTGCCCGGCGTGTTGCCGGCGACCTGGGCTACTCCGCCCTGGGCGGCGCCCTCGCGTTCCCGCTGCTGTACTACCTGCACGGCGAGTGGCAGCTCGGCTGGGCGGTGGGCTGCGGCGTGTTCGCGGGCGCGGTGGTACAACGCGCCGTCGAGCCGACGTACCGCTCGTTTCCACCGTTCCTACGCCGCCCGCTGACGCTGGCGGTCGTCTCCGTGGGAACAATCGTCGCGGTCTGGTCGACGCTGATGGCGCCGGGCTACGGCTCCTGGTACATGCTGACGGTGTGGCGCCAGGCGCTCGCCCTGCTGGTGGTCGCGGTTTCCCTCGGGCTCGGCGCCGCCGGGGTGATCTACTCGCACACCCGCCTGCAGCAGGAAGTCGAACAGCGTGAGCGCCTCGAGGAGGACCTGCGGTTGGCACGCGGTATCCAGCGCAGCCTGCTGAGCGACGAGTTCCCGCGTATTCCGTGGGTGGATTCCTTCGCCTTCAACGAGCCGTCGCGCGACGTCGGCGGCGACTACTATGAGATCTTCGACGACGCCGACACCGGGGATCTCGAGTTCGCCATCGGCGACGTCGCGGGCAAGGGCGTACCGGCGGCCCTGCTCATGTCTACGTTGCAGTCGTCGTTTCTCGGTGTCTCCG
>JASFRZ010000028.1:0-20535 GCA_050114655.1 Acidobacteriota bacterium | reverse complement strand
ATTCAGGAACGTGGAGCACGATGACGCGCAGGACGGCGGGGCTGTCGGACGGCGCCGCTGGGTGATTCCCGAGGGCTACATCCCCGCCGGCAGCACCGGCCCCGCGCCGCAGTTCATCAGCCACGAGGCGTTCTGCGTCCTCAACACCTCGGATCGCGTCGCCCGTCTCGAGGCGACCATCTTCTTCGCCGACCGCGATCCCGCCGGGCCCTATCGACTCGCCGTCCCGGCCCGGCGAACACGGCACTTTCGCTTCAACGACCTCGACGACCCCGAGCCGGTCCCCGCCGACACCGACTATTCCACGGTGATCGAGTCCGACACCCCCGTCGTCGTCCAGCACACGCGGCTCGACTCACGCCAGCCCGCCAATGCGCTGATGACCACCATCGCTTACGCCGAATGACGGACCGGCAACGGCGGCAGGAGAGAATCCAATGAGCACGACCGTTTCCGACTATCTCATCGAGCGTCTCCGACAATGGGACGTCCACCGCATCTACGGCTACCCGGGCGACGGCATCAACGGCATCATGGGCGCGCTCGACCGCGCCGACGGCGATCCCGAGTTCATCCTCGCGCGCCACGAGGAGCTCGCCGCGTTCATGGCCGGGGCGCACGCCAAGTGGACCGGCGAGGTCGGAGTCTGCCTCGCGACCTCGGGACCCGGCGCGGTGCATCTGCTGAACGGGCTGTACGACGCCAAGATGGACCACCAGCCGGTCGTGGCGATCGTCGGCCAACAGGCTCGCATGTCACTGGGTGGCGCCTACCAGCAGGAAATCGACTTGATCTCGCTGTTCAAGGACGTGGCGCACGAGTACGTCCAGATGGTGACCGTGCCGGAGCAGCTTCCCGACGTGGTCGATCGCGCCGTGCGTATCGCGTACGCCGAGCAGACGGTCACCTGCCTGATCTTTCCCAACGATTTGCAGGACGTCGACGCGGTGCGCCAGGAGGATCTGCCGCGCACTCACGGCATGGTGCCCGGCGGGCTCCAGTGCTCGCCGCCGCGCGTGTTGCCCGATAGCGAAGACGTCGCCCGCGCCGCAAAGGTGCTCAATGAGGGCAAGCGCGTCGCCATCCTGATCGGCCAGGGCGCCCGCAGGGCGGCCGACGAAGTCGAGCAGATTGCCGACAAGCTGGGCGCAGGGGTAGCCAAAGCGCTGCTCGGCAAGGACGTGCTGCCCGACGATCTGCCCTACGTCACCGGCTCGATCGGCCTGCTCGGCACCAAGCCGTCGTCTGAAATGATGAGCAACTGCGACACGCTGCTGATGGTCGGCACCTCGTTCCCCTACTCCGAGTTCCTCCCCGAGCCCGGGCAGGCGCGCGGCGTGGAGATCGACATCGACGGGCGCATGATCGGTATGCGACACCCCAACGAGGTCAACCTCGTGGGCGACGCCAAGGCGACACTGCAGGAACTGTTGCCGATGATCGAGTACAAGGACGACCGCTCATGGCGCGAGACCATCGAGGAGGGCATCGCGCACTGGTGGACGCTCGTCGAGGAGCGCGCCATGGACGAGGGCGATCCGATGAATCCCCATCGCGTCTTCTGGGAGCTCAGCCCGCGCCTGCCGGACGGCTGCATCGTCAGCTGCGACAGCGGCTCGTCGGCCAACTGGTACGCCCGTCACCTGAAGATCCGCAAGGGTCAACGCTGCTCGCTATCCGGCACCCTGGCCACTATGGGACCGGGCGTCCCCTACGCCATCGCCGCCAAGTTCACCCATCCTGACAAGGTGGCGATCGCCTGCGTCGGTGACGGCGCGATGCAGATGAACGGTATCAACGGGCTGATCACCATCTCGCAGTACTGGAAGCGCTGGCAGGACCCGCGACTGATCGTGTGCGTCCTGGCCAACCACGACCTCAACCAGGTCACCTGGGAGATGCGCGCCATGGAGGGTAATCCCAAGTTCACCGCCTCGCAGTACATGGTGGACTTCCCCTTCGCCGAGTACGCCCGCTCTCTCGGACTCGACGGCCTGCGCATCGAGGACGAGAGCGAGATCGGCGCGGCCTGGGAGGAGGCGCTGGCAGCCGACCGGCCGTTCGTCCTGCAAATGGTGACCGACCCGTCGTTTCCGCCGCTGCCGCCGCACGTGAGCTGGGAGCAGGGCAAGGCGATGATGAGCGCGCTGCTCAAGCACGACCCGGATGCGCGCGAGATCGTCAAGCGCTCGTTCCAGGGCAAGGTCAAGGAACTGCTCTGATGCCCCGCATCGACGCTCCGATCGAGCGCGTCGCTGTGTCCGCCTACACCATCCCGACCGATGAACCCGAGGCCGACGGCACGCTCGAGTGGGACGCCACCACCATCGTGGTGGTCGAGGCGCAGGGCGGCGGCCGCACCGGGCTGGGCTGGTCGTATACCGCACCCGCGGCCGCGCGGCTGATCGAGGACACGCTCGCGCCGGTGGTGGTGGGGCGTGACGCCATGGCCGCACCGGCGGCGTGGCAGGCGATGATTCGCAGCATCCGCAACCTCGGCCGGCCCGGTCTTGTATCAAGCGCCGTCGCTGCCGTCGATACCGCGCTGTGGGACCTCGAGGCGCGCCTGCTCGACGTGCCCCTGGTCGAGCTGCTCGGCGCCGCCGTCGAGCGCGTGCCGGTCTACGGCAGCGGCGGCTTCACCTCGTATTCGATGGGTCGGCTGCGTGAGCAGCTCGCCGGCTGGGTAGCCGACGGCATTCCGCGCGTCAAGATGAAGGTCGGCAGCGACCCCGGGCGTGATCCCGAACGGGTCGACGCGGCGCGCGACGCGATCGGCGACGCCGAGCTGATGGTCGACGCCAACGGCGCCTACGATGTCGAGCAGGCGCTCGCCATGAGCAGCGTCTTCGCCGATCGCGCGGTGAGCTGGTTCGAGGAGCCGGTCTCCTCCGACGACCTGGAGGGGTTGCGGCGGGTGCGGGAGGACACCCCGCGCGGCATGAACACCACAGCCGGCGAGTACGGCTACGACATCTTCTACTTCCGTCGCATGCTCGAGGCGGGCGCGGTGGACGTGCTGCAGGCCGACGCCACCCGTTGCGCCGGCTACACCGGCTACCGCGACGTCGCCGCGCTGTGCCGCGCCTTCAACGTGCCGCTATCGGCACACACCGCACCGGCGCTGCACCTGCATGTCTGCGCCGCCTCACCGGCGACGCTGCACATGGAGTGGTTCCACGACCACGTGCGCATCGAGCGCATGTTGCTCGACGGCTTCATCGAGCCACGCGACGGTGCCGTCGCCCCTGACCTGTCGCAGCCCGGCAACGGCTATGTCTTCCTGCGCGGCGCGGCGAGCGAACGACAGGTCTACGGAGCAAGGATCGATGGTTGATTACCGCCGTGAGCTGGGGTCGAACCTCAGCAGCCGGATCGAAGGTGAGGTGCGTTTCGATCGCGGCAGCCGGGCGATCTACGCCACCGACGCGTCGAACTACCGCCAGGTGCCGATCGGCGTCGTGCTGCCGAAGAGCAAGGACGACGTCATCGCCACGCTGGAGGCCTGTCGGCAGCACGGCGCGCCGGTACTGGCGCGTGGCGGCGGCACCAGCCTCGCCGGGCAATGCTGCAACGTCGCCGTGGTGCTCGACATGTCGAAGTACTACAACGACATCCTCGACCTGGACCCCGACCGGCGCACCGCTCGCATCCAACCGGGCCTCGTCCTCGACGACCTTCGGCACGCCGCCAACCGCCACGGTCTGACCTTCGGACCCGATCCCGCCACCCACAGCCACTGCACGCTCGGCGGCATGATGGGCAACAACTCCTGCGGCATCCACTCGGTGCTGGCCGGCAAGACGGTCGACAACATCGTCTCGCTCGAGGTGCTGACCTACGACGGCGCGGTCCTCGAGGTCGGCCGGACCGACGACGAGCGTTTGCGCGCGATCCTGGAAGGGGGCGGACGCAAGGCGGAGATCTTTCGCGCCCTGCGCCGCCTGGTGGACGACAACGAGGACGCGATCCGCGACGGCTATCCCCACCTGCCGCGCCGCGTGTCGGGCTATAACCTCGACGAACTGCTGCCGGACAACGGCTTCGACGTGGCGCGGGCGCTGATCGGCTCGGAAGGCACGCTGGTGACCATCCTCGAGGCGACCGTCGAGCTGATCGAATGGCCCGCGCACCGCTCGCTGGTGGTGGTCGGCTACGACGACGTTTTCGAGGCCGCCGACCAGGTGCCCGAAATCCTGCGCCACGATCCCATCGGCCTCGAGGGGATCGACGTGGAGCTGATCGGCTACATGCGCAAGAAGGGCCTCAACGTCGACAAACTGCAGTTGCTGCCCGAAGGGCGCGGCTGGCTGCTTGTCGAGTTCGGCGGCGACACGAAGAACGAAGCGGACGATCGCGCGCGCGCCATGATCGCGGACCTGCGCGGCTCGGGCGGCCCGCGCTCGATGGAGCTGTACGACGACCCGGAGCGGGAGCGCATGGTATGGGAGGTGCGCGAGTCGGGGCTCGGCGCCACCGCGCGAGTGCCCGGCGAGAAGGACACCTGGCCCGGCTGGGAGGACTCCGCGGTGCACCCGGAGGTGCTGGGCGACTACCTGCGCGATCTGCGCGCGCTGTTCGACCGCTACGACCTCAAGGCCTCGCTCTACGGCCACTTCGGCCAGGGCTGCGTGCACTGTCGCATCCCCTTCGACCTGCGCACCGCCGCCGGTCTCGAGGCCTACCGCGACTTCGTCGGCGAGGCCGCCGAGCTGTGCTGCGGCAAGTACGGCGGCTCGCTGTCGGGCGAGCACGGCGACGGCATCGCCCGCGGTCCGCTGCTGCCGCACATGTACTCGGCCGAGCTGATCGCGGCGATGCGGCAGTTCAAGGGGATATGGGACCCCGACGACCGCATGAACCCGGGTCGTATCGTTGAAGCCGCCTCGGTGACCGACCATCTGCGGCTGGGACCCGACTACGCCCCCGCGACCCCCGAGACGCGCTTTGCCTACGCCGATGACGACGGCGACTTCGCGCGCGCCGTGCTGCGCTGCGTCGGCGTCGGCAAGTGCCGGCGCGAGAGCGGCGGCACGATGTGTCCCTCCTACATGGCGACGCGCGAGGAGAAGCACTCGACGCGCGGCCGCGCGCGCATGCTGTTCGAGATGCTCAACGGCGAGGAGATCGGCGGCTGGCGCGACGACGCGGTGCTCGAGACCCTCGACCTTTGCCTCGGCTGCAAGGGGTGCAAGAGCGACTGCCCGGTGTCGGTCGACATGGCGACCTACAAGACCGAGTTTCTCTCACATCACTGGGCCGGGCGCCTGCGCCCGCGGGTTCACTACGCCATGGGTCTGATCCCCTGGGGTGCTCGGCTGGCATCGCTCGCCCCGCGGCTGGTCAATCGCATCACCGGCAGCACCAGGCTCTCCGGGCTGGTCAAGCTGCTCGCCGGGATCACGCCCGAGAGGAAGCTGCCGCGCTTCGCGGAGCAGACATTCCTGTCCTGGCTTCGCCGGCGCGACGACGCCCCTGCGCCGCGTACCGATCGTCCTCGAGTGGTGCTGTTCGTCGATACGTTCAATAACCACTTCCATCCCGAGGTGGCCCGTGCCGCGGTCGAGTTTCTCGAGTGGGCGGGCTGCCGGGTGTCGGTCCCCGAGCGCACCCTGTGCTGCGGCCGCCCACTGCTGCACTACGGCATGCTCGATCTCGCCGCGCGCCAGCAGCAGCGCGTGATCGACACGCTGCGGCCGGAGGTTCGCGCCGGTGTACCCGTCGTCGGCCTCGAGCCGTCGTGTGTTGCCGCGCTGCGCGACGAGCTGCTCGGCCTGTTTCCCGACGACCAGGACGCTCGCCGCGTGGCCGGCAGCGTCATGCTGTTCAGCGAGTTCGTCGACCGCCATCTCGGCGACATCGATCTACCCCGTCTCGACGAGCACGCCCTGCTGCACGTTCACTGCCATCAAAAGTCGGTGCTGTCACGCGATACCGACGAAAAGCTGCTCAACCGCCTGGGCGTCGAATGCGATGTGCCGGACTCGGGCTGCTGCGGGATGGCCGGCTCATTCGGCTACGAACGCGGCAAGTACGACGTCTCGGCTGCCTGCGGTGAGCGCGTGCTGCTTCCCGCCGTGCGCGACGCCGGCGACGATGTGGCGATCGTGTCGAGCGGCTACAGCTGCCGCGAGCAGATCGAGCAGCTCGCCGGGCGGCACGCGCAGCACGTCGCCCAGATCGCTCGGCGCGCCGTTGCAGGGGTGCCGCCGAACGATGCCGAGCTCGATCTGACCGGCGAGCACACCGAAGCACGCCCCGTCGAGACCGCGGAGATTACCGTTTGAGCCCCGACAATCAGCCTAACCAGCCGCTCAACGTGGTCGTCACCGGCGCCACTGCCGGCGTCGGTCGCGCAACCGTGCGCGAGCTCGCTCGCCGCGGCGCGCGCATCGGCGTGATGGCGCGCTCCAGCGAGGGAATGAACGACACCCTCGACGAGATCGCCCGGCTTGGCGGCGAAGGCATCGACTTGGTCGCCGATGTCGCCGATCACGAGCAGGTCGAGGCGGGCGCTCAGCGCATGGAGGAGGAGCTCGGCCCCATCGACGTGTGGATCAACAATGCCATGTCGACGATCTTCGCCCCCTTCGCTGATACCGAGCCGGCCGACTTCCGCCGCGCCACCGAGGTCACCTATCTCGGCTTCGTGTGGGGCACCCGCGCGGCGCTGAAGCGCATGGTGCCGCGCGACAGCGGCGTCATCGTGCAGGTCGGATCGGCCCTCGCCTACCGCTCGATCCCGCTACAGGCGGCCTACTGCGGCGCCAAGCACGCCATCGTCGGCTTCACCGACTCGCTGCGCAGCGAGCTGCTGCACGACGGCAGCGCCGTGAAGCTGACCGTGGTGCACCTGCCGGCGGTCAACACGACCCAGTTCGGCTGGTGCAAGACAGTCTTCGATCACATGCCGCAGCCGGTGCCGCCGATCTATCAGCCGGAGGTCGCCGCGCGCGCCATCGTCGACGCTGCCGACGGCAGCCGCCGCGAGGTGCTCCTCGCCTTGTCGACACGCAAGGCGATCTGGGGACAGATGTTCATCCCCGGGCTGCTCGACCGCTACCTCGCGGGCCAGGGCTACAGCGGCCAGAAGGCCGCGCGGCGCGTCGATCCCGCTACCCACCCCTCCAACCTCTACCATTCGGTTCCAGGCCATCGAGCCCACGGCATGTTCGACGACCGCGCGCACGACTCCGCGTCGCTGCTGTCGTCGTTGCTCGCCGCCGTCCGGCGGCTATTCAGGGGGCTTCTTGCCGGGCGCCACGCCGCCGAGGAGTCCTGACGGCTACCGGCCGACGTCCGCTACCGCCTCTGGTGTAACACTCGCCGTCCGTTAACGGGTGACGATCACCAACTAGCCACCGTCCGACGGGGGCGCGGCCGCCGCGTTCGCATCGAGCTGCCAGGTCGACGGCTGGGCGTCGCGCGCCCGGGTGACGTAATCCCCCATCGTCAGGCCGATCAGCAGAACCAGCCAGATCAGTCCCACCGCGATGAAGATGCCGGTCAGCCGCTCGCTGTCGCGCAGGTGCATGAAGAAGAGCGCCACCAGCATTCCCTTGCATACCGCGATGGTCAGCGCCAGCGGCGTGTGCAGAAACGCCCAGCTACCCAGGTCGAGGGTCGCCACCCAGACCGTCAGGCCGGTGAAGAAGAGCAGCGCGATGAACACTCCGAGATAGACCGGTAGTGAGGGGACGCGCGGCGAAAGCGATGACACCGCCGCGGTGTCGGCACCGGCAGTCGTGTGGTCGGTCGGCGAGTCCATCCGTCAGTGTCCTCCGAGGCCGATGAGGTAGAGCAGCGGAAACAGGAAGATCCAGACGATGTCGACGAAGTGCCAGTACAGCCCCGCCACCTCGATGGGGTTGTAATAGCCGGCCGAGAACGTGCCGCGCCACGCCCCGGCCAGCAGCACGCCGAGCACACAGATACCGATGGTCAGGTGCAAGGCATGAATTCCGGTCATCGTGAAGTAGAAAATGAAGAACAGCTCCGCCGGGCGCGCGTACGCGGCCGCTGGATAGATGAAGGACGGGCCGGGGGCCAGCCCTTCCTCGAACTTGTGGCCGTACTCGGTGAACTTGATACCGAGAAACAGCGTGCCGAGGGCCATGGTGAAGATCAGCAACCAAACCAGCGCGCGGCGACGACCGAGCCGCGCGGCGCGTACTGCCAGCGCCATGGTCAGGCTGGAGCAGATCAGCACCGCGGTGTTGATGCTGCCGAGCCACAGCTCCTGGTGGCGGCTGGCGTCCATGAACCCTTCCGGGAAGCGCCAGCGGTACACCGTGTAGGCGGCGAACATTCCGCCGAAGAACATGAGCTCGCTGATCAGGAAGACCCACATGCCGAGGCCCGCGGCCTCGCTCTGCTGGGTCATATCGAAGAAATGCTCCTGCAACGCCGGCGCGCTGGTGGTGCCGTCCTCGTCGAAGGAAGGGTTGCGCGTCGTGCCGCTCATCCGCTGCCTCCCTCCGAGCTCGGCAGCGCGCCCGCCATCGGCGACGACAGCGGCGGCAGCGTCTTGTAGTCGTACGCCTCCTCGGTGACCGTCGGCGTGATGTCGAAGTTGTGCTGCGGCGGCGGCGACGGGGTGGTCCACTCGAGGCCGCGGGCGCGCCACGGGTTGGAGCCCGCGGCGCGCCCGTAGCGCAGCGACCACAGCAGGTAGACCATCGGGATCAGGTAGCCCAGCCCGAGAATCGATGCGCCGGCCGTCGACAGCACGTTGAGGATCTGGAATTCGGCGGGATAAGAATGATAGCGGCGCGGCATGCCCATGTAGCCGAGAACGAACTGCGGGAAGAACGTCAGGTTGAAGCCGATGAACAGGGTCACCGCCGCCACCCTTCCCCACAGCTCGGGGTACAACCGCCCGGTCATCTTGGGCCACCAGAAGTGCATCGCCGCCAGGTACCCCATCACCGCGCCGCCGACCATGATGTAGTGGAAATGGGCGACGACGAAGTAGGTGTCGTGCACGTGCACGTCCACCGCCAGCGTGGCGAGAAACAGGCCGGTCAGCCCGCCCATGGTGAACAGCCCGATGAAGCCGAGGGCGTAGAGCATCGGCGTGTCGAACGACACCGAGCCCTTGTACAGCGTTGCAGTCCAGTTGAACACCTTCACCGCCGACGGTATCGCCACCAACATGCTGAGCACCGAGAACACCATGCCGGCGTACACCGACTGGCCGGATACGAACATGTGGTGGCCCCACACCAGGAAACCGAGCGCGGCGATCGCCAGGCTCGAGCCGGCGATGAACGAGTAACCGAACACCCGCTTGCGCGCGAAGCACGAGATCACCTCGCTCATCACTCCCATCGCCGGCAGAATCATGATGTACACGGCGGGATGGGAGTAGAACCAGAAGAGGTGCTGGAACAGGATCGGATCGCCGCCCAGTGCCGGGTCGAAGATGCCGACGCCGAAGATGCGCTCGATGCCGACCAGCGCGATGGCGATCGCCAGCACCGGCGTACCCAGCACCATGATCAGCGCGGTGGCATAGTGCGCCCAGACGAACAGCGGCAGGCGGAACCAGGTCAACCCGGGAGCGCGCATCTTGTGGATCGTGACGATGAAGTTGAGCCCGGTCATGATCGACGAGAAGCCGGTGATGAATACCCCGAGCGCGGTGAGGATCACCGCCGAATTGGCGTAGGTGCTGCTGTAGGGGGTGTAGAAGGTCCAGCCGGTGTCGACTCCGCCGCCGAGCACCGCGCCGAGTGTGAAAAGGCCGCCGATGGTGAACACGTACCAGCTCGCCAGGTTGAGCCGCGGGAAGGCGAGGTCCTTGGCGCCGATCATCATCGGGATCAGGAAGTTGCCGAAGACCGCCGGGATCGACGGAATCAGGAAGAAGAAGATCATCACCAGCCCATGCATGGTGAACAGTCGGTTGTAAGTCTCCGACGTCACCAGGTCGCCGGCCGGGGTGAGCAACTCGAGGCGGATGAGGGCGGCAAAGAGGCCACCGAGAAAGAAGAACAGCGTGACCGAGAACAGGTACAGCAGCGCGATCCGCTTGTGGTCGGTGGTGAACAGCCAGCTGCGGATGCCGTAGGCGGTGTTGAGGTAGTGCTCACGTCGCACCTCGCCCTCGTAGCGCCCGCGCTGACGGCCTCTGCGTCCCATCGGGGTCATTGCCCTTCGCTCCCCAGCGAGCGCACGTAGGCGATCAGTTGCAAGAGCCTCTCCTCGCTGATCTGGCCCTGGTAGGTGGGCATGATCGGGTCGTAGCCGGCGGTGACCTTGGCGGTCGGATCGACGATCGACTCGCGCACGTAGTCGTCGTCGGCGAGCACCGTACGCCCGTCGGCGAGCGTCACCTCGCTACCGTAGACACCGTTGAGCAGCGGGCAGCGCTGCGTCGCCCCTTCGGAGTGGCAGGTGACGCAGCCGATCTGGTTGAACAGCCGCTCGCCGGCCTGCGCCATCGTCTCCGAGCTCGCCCCGCCGCTGAGCCACGCCTGGTAGTCGCCCGGCGTCATGACGACGACGCGCCCGCCCATCAGGGCATGGTCGGTGCCGCAGTACTCGGCGCAGAACAGGTGATACTCACCGGGACGGGTGGCTTCGAACCACATCGTCGTGTAGCGCCCCGGCACGACATCCTGCTTCACCCGGAACGCCGGCACGTAGAAGCTGTGGATGACGTCCTCGGAGGTGAGCGTCAGCTTGACCGGCCGGCCGGTGGGCACGTGCAGCTCGTTGATCTCCCGCTGCCCCTCCTGGTGCTGGACCTTCCACATCCACTGCTTGCCGACGACGAAGATCTCCAGCGGGTTGTCCGGCGGCGTCTCGATACGGAAGAAGAGGTTCGCACCCCAGCCGAAGAAGCTCAGCGCGAGGAATAACGGGATCAGCGTCCAGGCGAGCTCGAGCGGGATGTTCTGTAGGATCGGCGCACCGATCTCCTCGCTCGAACGGCGCCGGTAGCGCACGGCAAAGTACACGATCAGCACCGCGATCAGCAGCGCGAAGAAGGCGCTCACCGCCACCAGGTAGCCGAACAGCAGGTTCAACTCGGACGCGAAGGTCGATGCGCTGTGCGGCAGCAGCCGGAAGCCCTCAGACATCGGTAGCCTCCTGCTGGTTGCGCTCGTGCCGCAACATCACCGCGATCGAGGTGCCGAGCAGCACGACCACGGCGAATCCGAGCAGGCGGATGACGTTCCAGATCACCAGGCCGTAGCGGCCGGTGGTCGGATCGTAGTGGTAGCAGAGCAGCAGCACCTGATCGGCGAGCGAGCCCACCGTTCCCTGCGACGCTTCGGTCAGGGACAGTTCGAGATCCCGGCCGGAGTACTCGACGCCGTAGAGGTAACGGGCGAGCTTTCGCCCCGGAGTCACCACCATCAGCCCGCTGGCGTGAGCGTACTGGTCGTGTCCCTCGTCGTAGACGTAGCGGAAGCCGATCTTTTTCATCAGCGTGTCGACCGCCGCAGGATCGCCGACCAGGGCGTGCCAGCCGGCCGCCGACGTGGCGCCGCCACGACCGTAGCGCTCCAGCGACTTCTTCTCGTTAGCTGCCGCCAGCTCGGGGGTCTCGCCGGGATCGATGCTCACCGTGATGACGTCGAAGTCCTCACCGACGTTCAGATCGAGCGTCTTGAGCGCGCCGGTCAGGCCGTCGAGCGTGACGTCGCACAGCATCGGACACTCGTAGTAGACCGGCACCAGGATGACCGGTCGGTCGGTGAAGAGGTCGCCCAGGGCGATCGTCTTGCCCGCCTCGTCGCGGAAGCTCAGATCCCCCGGCAGCTCGGCGCCGAGATGCTGATCGATGCCGATCGAGTTGATGACGTCGTTGATCTGCAGGTCCTGCGCTGCGGCGATCGCGGGACAGGACACGCCCAGCAGCAACAGGGCGAGAGCCGCTTGCGTCCTCTTGCTCATCGACCCGCCTCCGCGTCGTCGGTCGGCAGGCCGCGCTCGACCACGAGCTCCATGGCGCGCCCGATCGGGATACGCACGATGCCGGCGTCGCGATCGACCCACTCGTAGCGGCCGAGCCGGTCGGCCTCGCTGAGGCGCAGGCGGCGCAGCAGCTCGCCGGGTTCCACCTCGAGGTCGAGGCGGGGCGGGGCTGTCTCCGTCACCCCGCGCGGCGGCGGCGCCGCCGGCAGCGAGTGCGCCGAGAACAGGTCGAGAAGCGCGTTCATCGCCAGTGCGCAGACCACGACCAGCGCCACCAGGGAGGCGAGCGCCATGGCCATCGTCGGCAACCCGAGGTCGCGCCGCTCGTGCCCGCGCGCGCGGGATTCCTCCGGGATCCGCTCGTTCGCTTCGTTGGGGGATTGCCGAGCCATCGCGTTAACCTCCGGCGGCAGCCGTCGCCGCCTGCCCCTCGCTCGCTTCGCCCGCCGGCGGCGGATACGGCAGCAGCGACCACGATTCCAGCCGGCCGAGGAAGACGGCCACCCAGAGCGCACCCATCGCGACCGGCACGACGACGTCGAGCCACGACACGACGAAGCGCGAGGGCGAGAAGGCGGGGATGATGAGCCAGTAGATGTCGACGTAGCGCAGGACGAGGATCCACAGGGCCACGCCGGCAAGCAGGCGCGTCCGCTGCTTGACGCGCCGTTGCAGCAGTAGCAGGAACGGCAGGGCGAAGTGCAGCCCGATCAGCAGTGGGCCGAAATACTGCCAGCCGCCGCCGCTGCGGTGCAGATACCAGGCGATCTCCTCGGGTAGATTGCCCGACCAGATGATCAGGTACTGCGAGTACGCCATGTACGCCCACAGCATCACGAAAGCGAGGGTGAGGCTGCCGAGGTCGCGGAAGTGCTTCGGCTCGACAACGCCCGCCATAGGCGGCAAATCGACGATCACCGCGAGCACCAGCGTGGCGAAGGCGAACGCCGCCAGCCCCTGCCCGGCGACGAACATCATGCCGTAGATGGTCGAGAACCAGTGCGGCTCGAGCGACATGGCCCAGTCGATCGCGGCAAAGGTGACGGTGAAGCCGTAGAGCACGAGCGTCGCGCTGCCGACGTGCTGCAGCTTGCGCTGCGTGCGCGCGTCGTCTGCGCGATCGCGCGCCGACAGCCGGTTCGCCAGCACGGTGAGCCCGATCCAGATGACGAAGTACAGTGCCGCGCGCGCGGTGAAGAAGCCGACGTTCAGATAGGGCGCCTTGTGCACCAGCAGCGGGTCCGCCGCCACCTCCTCAGGGCGTGCCCACGGGTACAGCTCGCCGAGGCCGAACAGCAACGGGACGAACAGCAGCGCCATCAGCGGGATGGTGGCCGCCGCCGACTCGAGAATGCGCCGGATGACGAAGCCCCACTGTCCGCCGACCATGTAGTGCAGGGCGGCCAGGCCGAGAGCACCGAGCGGCAATGCGATCCAGAACAGATAGGCGACCAGGTACGAGCGCAGGAACTGGCCGGGCTCCAGCGCCAGGCCGATCAGCGACAGCACGGCGGCTCCGGCGGCGGTCACCACGGCCTTGCGCCGCCAGGCACCGAGCCGGTCGGTGAGGGCTTCGGGCAGGGCGGGGACATCGTTGGTCGTCATCGTTAGCGTTGCCTTTCGAGCACCGTGCGCTCACCCTGCGGAACGTCGTCGAGAGTGGCGTTCTGGCTGAGCTGGAGCGCGCGAACGTAGGCGACGATCGCCCAACGGTCATCGATCGGAATCTGCGCGGCGTAGCTCGGCATGGCGCCGAAGCCACGCGTGATGACGTCGAAGAAGTGCCCCGCCGGCGCCTCCCGCAGGCGCTCGATATGATAGGACGGCGGCTGGCGGTAGCCGCGCTGCACCACCATCCCGCGGCCGGTGCCGACGCGGTCGTGACACGGCGTGCAGTAGATGTCGAAGCGCTCGCGACCGCGCTCCATGCGGGCTTCATCGATGGCAAACGGGAAACGGTCGACGAGCTTACCGTCGATCGTGCCATGCTGGCGCAGCTCGTCGATGGCGAGATCGTCGCGCGCAACGGTGTGGGCCACCGGCGACCGCGCGGTCATGCCGTCGTCGAAGAAATCGGTGGTGTCGAACGGCTTGATGCGGCCGCTGTCGGCCATCTCCTGGATGCACCCCGACAGCGCGAGGAGGGCGAGCAGCACCACCGGCAGGGAGCGCGTGATCCGCATCAGTAATCCACCTCGTAGACGCCGACCACCCCGTCGAGCCCCTCGAGCAGCGCGCGCGTGTCGTGAGGATCGAAGAGCGGATCGGGAGAGCCGACGCCGAGAAAGAAGCGGTCGGTGGTGGCGAGCTTGAAGCGCGGCACGTTGAACACCGGGTGGTACGGCATCGGCAGCCGGTTCCACGCCAGCATGCCGAGCACCGCCGCGAAGGTGGCCATCAGGATGGTGAGCTCGAAGGTCACCGGGATGAAGGCCGGCCAGCTGTTGGGCGGGCGCCCGCCGACGTTGATCGGGTAGTCGATCGCCGCGATCCAGTACTGCAGCAGGAAGCCGCCGACCGCGCCCACCAGCCCGCCGGCGAACACGGTCTTGGCCAACCGACCGGTGCTGCGGTAGCCAATCGCCTCGGCCAAGCCTTCGACCGGCATCGGCGAGAAGGCATCGAGCCGGCGATATCCGGACTCGTGCACCGCGCGCGAACCCGCGAGCAGCTCATCGGCACTGGAGAACTCCGCCAGCAGGCCGAACAGCCGGTCCTCGGCGTGTGCTGCACCCTCGTTCGAGCTCATGTCGACGACTCCTCGGCCGACGCCTCGCCGCCGGGAACGAGCGAGCGCATCTCGAAGATCGAGATCATCGGCAGCAGGCGCAGGAACACGAACATCAAGGTGAGAAACAGCCCGATGCTGCCCAGGAAGGTGGCCCAGTCCCACCTGTCGCCGGTGTACATGCCCCACGAGCTGGGCAGAAAGTCACGGTGCAGGCTGGTGACGACGATGATGTAGCGCTCCAGCCACATGCCGACGTTGACCGACAGGGCGATAACGAACAGCACGATGTGGTTGCGGCGCACGCGCGGAAACCACAGTAGCTGCGGGATGACGAGATTGGTGGCGAGCAGCGTCCAGTACGTGTGGCGGTAGGGGCCAGTGAGCCGGTTGACCATCATGTACATCTCATAGCGATTGCCGCTGTACCAGGAGATGAAGCCCTCCATCAGGTAGCCATAGGCGACGATCAGACCGGTGGCCAGCATGAGTTTGGCCATGTTGCGGAGGTGGCGCTCGGTGATGAAACCCTGCAGTCCGTAGACGCGCCGCACCGGGATGGCCAGCGTCAGCACCATGGCGAACCCGGAGTAGATCGCGCCGGCTACGAAGTACGGCGGGAAGATCGTCGAGTGCCACCCCGGCACGATGCCCACCGAGAAGTCCAAGCTGACCACGGAGTGCACCGAGATGACCAGCGGCGTCGCCAGCCCGGCGAGCAGCAGGTAGGCGGTCTCGTAGCGCTGCCAGTGGATCGCCGAGCCGCGCCAGCCCATCGCCAGGATGCCGTAGACGAAGCGCGGGAAGCGGCGGCTGGCGCGATCGCGCAGCGTCGCCAGATCGGGGATCAGCCCGACGAACCAGAAGAGCGCCGAGGCGGTGGCATAGGTGGACACCGCGAACACGTCCCAGATCAGCGGGCTGCGGAACTGCGGCCAGACGCCGTAGGTGCTGGGATAGGGAAACAGGTAGTACACCATCCACGGCCGGCCCAGGTGCAACAGGGGGAACAACCCGGCGCAGGCGACGGCGAACAGGGTCATCGCCTCGGCGAAGCGGTTGATCGACGTGCGCCATTCCTGACGCAACAACAACAGGATCGCGGAGATCAGCGTGCCGGCGTGGCCGATGCCGATCCACCAGACGAAGTTGATGATCGCGAAGCCCCATCCCACCGGTATGTTGATCCCCCAGATGCCGACACCGCGCAGGAACAGGTAGGCGACGGCAAGCAGCAGCACCTGCAGCAGGATGAAGCCGACGGCGAAGCCGAAGTACCAGAAGCGCGGCGTGCGACCGGCCAGTACGATGGCGGAGATCTTGTCGGTCACCGAGGCGAAGTCGTAGCCCGCCTCGACCACCGGCGGCTCGGCGCCGTCGCCGTCGCGAGAAAGCTCGTCGCCGGCCATCAGGCCTCCTCGTCATTCGCGGCGATCGCCGGGTTGGGGTTGCGCAACCGCGCCAGGTAGTTGGTGCGCGGCCGCGTGCCGAGCTCGGTGAGCAGGCCGTAGTGCAGCGGCTCCGCCCGCAGACGCGAGACCGCGCTGTCCGGATCGTTGATGTTGCCGAAGGTGATCGCCTGCGTCGGGCAGGCCTGGGCGCAGGCCGGTACGATCTCGCCGTCGGCGATCGCGCGGCCCTCCTTGTTGGCGTCGATGCGCGCCTCGTTGATGCGCTGCAGACAGTAGGTGCACTTCTCCATCACGCCGCGCGAGCGCACCGTGACGTCGGGGTTGTGCATCAGGTCGGTCGCGGGGCTTCTGTCGGCATCCGAATAGGCCAGGAAGTTGAAGCGCCGCACCTTGTAGGGGCAGTTGTTGGAGCAGTAGCGCGTGCCGACGCAGCGGTTGTAGACCATCAGGTTGAGGCCCTGATCACCGTGCACGGTGGCGCCCACGGGGCACACCACCTCGCAGGGCGCGTCCTCGCAGTGCATGCAGGGTACCGGCTGGAAGTAGGTCTCGGGGTCGTCGAGGCTGTCGGCGTAGTAGCGGTCGACGCGGATCCAGTGCATCTCGCGGCCGGCGATCACCTGCTCCTTGCCAACCACCGGGATGTTGTTCTCCGCCTGGCAGGCGGTCGTGCAACCGTTGCACCCCATGCAGACGTTGAGATCGATCTCCATCCCCCAGGCATCACCCTCGTACTTCCACGGCGGGTACAGGCTGTCCCCGGAGTCCGGGCGCTCCAGCGGCTCGCCGGGCAAGGCGCCGGTGCGCTGGTAGTCCTGCAACGTGCCGACACGCACCGGCTCGCGCCCCTCCATGCTGTGGTGGTGCTGCGTGGTGGCGAGCGGCATCCTGCCGCCGGTCGGCGCGAGCTGCACCGCGGCGGCGCTCCACAGATCGGTCGTGGTGCGCAGCGCGTAGGCATCGAAGCCGGCGCCGTGGCCGACACGACCGGTCTGCCGGCGGCCATAGCCGAGATGGACGGTCACCGCGCCGTCGGGGTGGCCCGGCACGATCCATACTGGCGCGCGCGCCGCGCGCCCGTCGAGCTGCAGATCGACCTCGTCCTCGTTGGCAAGGCCAAGGCGCTCGGCGGTGGCGGGGCTGAGCAGGGCGGCGTTGTCCCAGGTCAGCAGGGTGATCGGCTTGGGCAGCTCCTGCAACCAGCCGTTGTTGGCGTAGCGTCCGTCGTGCACCGTCGGGTCGGGGCGCACGATCAGCTCCAGCGTGCCGGCGGCCGGCGCGGCGGGGGCCGCCGGCGCGTGGTCCCAGTCCGCGACGAGCTCCACCGGGCGGTCTTCGAAGCGGGTGCCGGCGACGATTCCATCGTGCAACGAGCGGCGCCAGAAGTCCTCGAACGCGGCGTCGCCTGCGCCCGATCCGTCCTCGTCACCGGCCCCGCGAGCCGCTTGCCAGTAGCTACGCACCACCTCGTAGGGATCATCCTCGGGCTTGCCGCGCAGCACCGCCACCACCTCGAGCAAAGAGCGCCCGCCGTAAAGCGGCTCGATCAGCGGTTGCACGATCGACGCGGTGCCGTCGAAGGCGCGCAGGTCGCCCCAGGCCTCGAGAAAGTGCGTCTGCGGCACGTGCCACTGGCAGTGGACGGTGGTCTCGTTGACGTACCGTCCGACGTGCAGGCGCGTGTCGACGCGGTCGAGCGCGGCGGCGAAATCGAGATCGGCGGGCGCGTCGTAGACCGGGTTGCAGTCGAGCATGCCGAGAAAGCGCACCGCACCGCCGTTCATGTCGTCCACCAGCTCGGCGAGCGAGGCGATCTCGTCGGCGGAACCGGACCCGACCGGATCGCTGTAGGTCACCGTTCGCCCGGCGTTGCCGAGGTGATTGTTGATCGCGTGTACGACGGCGTGCACCGCCGCCGGTTGCTGCTCGCCGGCGATCACCAGACTGCTGCCCGCGGCGGCGCGTAGCTCCTCGACCATGGCCTCGAGCCAGGGGACCTCGCCGGCACCCGCGCCGCCCTCCCCGGCAGCTTCGAGCAAGCCCGCAACGCCGAGGCGCGCCGCGATCGCCCGCGCGACGGGCTCGATCTGCGACGGCCGCAGCGCGTGGCGATGGTCGGCCATCGCCCCGGTCGGCGTGGGCATGCACTCGAGAGCGTACAGCCGGTTCATCTCGCGGCTGTCGGCGCGCACCCGGCGGCGATCGGCGAAATCGCGCGCGTAGCGCACGCTGCCCGGCATGCCGGTGAGAAGGTCGGCGTCGAGCGCAACGACCAGGTCGGCGCGATCGAAGTGGTAACGCGCGTCGACGACGTCGCCGAAGGCGCGCAGCGCGCCGGCCCGCACTTCGTCGCGACCGGCGGGCTCGAAGTTGTGCACGCGAGCGTCGGGGAAGCGCTCGCGTAACAGCTCGATCTGGTGGGTCAGTGTCGGCGAGGTCGACGGCGGCAGCAACAGGCGAATGCCGGCGCCGCCATCGGCATCGAACGACGACATCAGCGTGGAGAAGGCGGCCTGGAAGCTTTGCCAGGTGGCGATGTGGGCATCGCGCAGCACCACCTGCGAGCGGTCGGGATCGTACAGGCCGAGGATCTCCGCCTGAACGGTCGCGTCGGTGGCGCCGAGGCTGGCCGGGTGATCGGGGTTGCCCTCGATCTTGGTCGGTCGCCCCATGTGGCTCTCCACCAGCACGCCGTGGGCATAACCCAGCCGGGGTGCGGCGCTGGCGTAGTAGCGCGGCTTGCCGGGCACCAGGTCCTCGGGCTGCCGCACGTAGGGGATCAGTCGCTCGGTCGGCTGCCGCATGCAGGCGGTCGTTCCGGCGAGGGCCAGCGAGGCGCCCATCAGGCGCAGGAAGTTGCGCCGGCTCACCGGGTCGATCAGCTCGGAGGCGTTGGCGGGAAACTCACGCTGGATGTACTCGCGGAACTCGTCGGTCTCGGCGATCTCCTCGAGGCTTCGCCAGTAGCGGCGCCCGTGCTCGCCGGCCAGTCGGTGGCGCAGCGCGGCGAGATCGGCGGAGGTGCCGCGGCGCCCCTTTTTGCCGTCGGCGGCTGCGGTCGGCAGCAATCGGGTGTCACCGGGGCGCGTCATCGGTGGCAGGTATTGCAGGTGGTGAGGCTGGCGATGTCGTATTCCTGCACCAGACGCCGCCCCAGCTCCAGCTGCTCGGAGGGAGGCTGCCAGCCCATGTTGAAGACCTCCTCGACCGGCCGCACGTACTTCTCCGGGTGGCGGTGACAGTCGAGGCACCACTCCATGAAAAGGGTATTCTCGCGCCGCATCAGCGGCATCTGATCGACCCGACCGTGGCAGGTCGAGCAACCGATCCCCTTGCTGAGATGAATGGAGTGATCGAAGTAAGCGAAGTCGGGGAGATCATGGACCCGCACCCAGGACATCGGCTCCCCGCTGCGCCAGCTCTCGCGCACCGGCTCGAGCATCGGGCTGTCCGACCAGATCTGCGTGTGGCAGTTCATGCAGGTGGCGGTCGGCGGGATCCCGGCGTCGGGACCGCGCTCGACCGCGGTATGACAGTAGCGACAGTCGAGCCCGATGCTTCCGACGTGGTGTTTGTGGCTGAACGGCACCGGTTGCTCGACGGCAACACCAACGCGATCGGTGTACGAAGACCGGCTCACCACGCCGAGAGCCCAGGTGACACCGCCGAGTACGAACGCCGCTCCGAAGACCGTCAGGCGCGCGATGGTGTTCGTACTGGGGTGAAAGATCTGCGCCATCTGGCCCTTGCCTCGGCGATCGGGAACGCCGCGAGGCCGGCGAGGGGAGCGCCCTGTTATCGGGCGAGCCTTTCCCGAGCAACCGATTTCCGATGCGAAAGCAAGACCCTACGCCGCAGGCGCGGGCCGTCGAATCGGACGCCGCCCTGCTCTCGTGTCAGACAAAACCTGACAGCGGATAGCTGACCGTGCCGCTTCTTGCCGCCGTTCGAGCACCTCTGTACGCTCCCGGAATGCGCAGAGGAAGAGTGGATCTGATCGGGGTGCCGATGGATCTCGGCGCCGGTCGCCGCGGCGTCGACATGGGACCGTCGGCGTTCCGCATCGCGCACATGGTGGAGCGCATCGAAGCGCTCGGCCACGCGGCCCGCGACGGCGGCGACGTCGAGGTGCCGATCCCCGAGATGGGCCGGCGGGGCGAGGACCGCGCGCGCTATCTCGCCGAGATCGCGCAGGTGTGCGAGGCGCTGTACCGGCGCGTGCATGCCAGTCTCGAAGCCGACTGCATGCCGATCGTCCTGGGCGGCGACCATAGCCTGGGGGTCGGCTCGGTGGCGGGGAGCGCGGCTTCGGCACGCGCCGCGGGCGCCGAGCTCGGCCTCATCTGGGTCGATGCGCACGCCGACATGAATACGCCGGACACCAGCCCCTCGGGGAACGTGCACGGCATGCCCCTGGCTGCCTGCCTCGGTGACGGCCCACTCGAGCTCACCGCGATCGGCGGCGAC
>JASFRZ010000027.1:0-20576 GCA_050114655.1 Acidobacteriota bacterium | reverse complement strand
GTCGGTGTCGTTCTCGCTGCCGCGCTCGGTGTACGACAACCACCGCATGATGAACTTCTTCAACGAGCTGCTGCCGGATCTCGGCGCGGTACCCGGGGTGCGCGCGGTGGGCGCGACCTCGGCGCTACCGATGAGCGCGGTGGGCAACGACTTCGACCTGCCGTTCCAGATCGAGGGACAGGACGAGGTGCCGCAGGCCGAGCGGCCGCGCTCGCAGTACCGCTCGGTGACGCCGGGCTACTTCCAGGCGCTCGGCATCCCGCTGCTGCGCGGCCGCCTGATCGAGCAATCGGACTGGGCCGAGAACGTGCCGGTAATGGTGATCAACGAGACCATGGCGCGGCTGTGGTTCCCCGGCGAGGACCCGCTGGGCAAGTTCCTCGGCGTGCCGATGGCCGGGCGCATCGAGATCGTCGGCATCGTCGGCGACGTGCGCCACGCCAGCCTGCAGTCCGAAGTGCAGCCCGAGATGTACGTCTCCTACCAGCAGTTCGCCATCTCCGACATGACAGTGGCGGTGTACAGCGACGCTGGTCCGGCGAGCCTCGCCGGCATCGTGCGCGACCGCATACGCCGGCTCGACCCGGCGCTGCCGCTGACCCAGACCGCCACCATGGACGAGCTGATCAGCGAGTCGCTGGCGCAGCCGCGCTTCAACATGATCCTGCTGGTGGGGCTGGCGTCCTCGGCGCTGCTCTTGGCCGCGGTGGGTATCTACGGGGTCGTGTCCTATTCCGTCGTGCAGCGCAGCGGCGAGATCGGCGTGCGCATGGCGCTGGGCGCCGACGCATCCGCCACCCGCACGCTGGTGATCCGCGAGGCAATGACCGTGGCGGCCATCGGCGTGGCGGTGGGGCTGGCGGCGACCTTCGCCGTGGCGCGCTTCATCGCCGGGCTGCTCTACGGCGTGGGGGCCAACGACCCCCTCACCCTGGTGGTGGGCGCCACCGCGCTCATCGGCATCGCCGCCTTCGCCGCCGCGCTTCCCGCGGCGCGCGCCACGCGGATTGATCCGGCGGCGGCGCTGCGCAAGGAATAGCGCCAGCAATCGCCCGCCGCATACCCGTCGAGGGCCGCTTCGGCTTCTTCGACGGCGGCGAGAGGGAATTTGAGCCGGGCATCGCGGCAACCCGCTCCGCGCCTACTCGAAGTTCTGCACCCGATAGCGCGCCACCACCTGCTCGCCGCTCTCGAGGTCTTCTTCGATGCGATAGATATGCGCGCCGAAGGCGGCGTCCCAGGCGGGGATCGGGGAGAGGCCGGAAAAGAGCGGATCGCCGGCCGGGGAGTAGACATCGACGGGGACGGGGTTCGCGGCGCCCGCGTCGACTCCCGGGGGCCGGTATTCATAGGGGAAGGCGTACAGGTTGCCGCGGCCGTCGGTCTCGATGTTCTCGAGGGCCGCGAAGCGCTCCGGCCACACGGCCTTCCCGGCGGCGATCTCGGTGCGGATCTCGTCGGGGTAGTCGCGCGCGCGGACCTCCTGTAGGGCCGCTTCCTGGTGCGCCGCGGTGACCGTGAGAGGCACGTAGGTGGTGCGTAGCGCCCAGCGCGTGGCGCCGTCGGGCCCGATCGCCAGGATCTGGTACTCGTCGCCGCTGGTGACGTAGGTGACCTTGTCGGGGCGGATGGTGCCGAGCGGGTTCGCGTAGACCATGCGCACGACCGTGGCCATCTCCGCGGTGTAGAGATACGCCTTCATCGACGCCTCGCGCTCGGCGAGCACGCCCAGCGGCTCACCGGAGACGGTGTAGCGCGCCAACTGCCAGGAAACTACAGGCGGCTCGTCACTGCCCCCGAACGGCAGCGGGTCCGCGATGATTGCGAGCAGATCGTCGCCTAGCCCGACGATCTCACTCGCCTGCAACCAGTCGTCGAGCTGGGTGTCGGAGACCAGCTCGCCGTCGCGGGAGAACGC
The DNA here is from genome assembly GCA_050114655.1 of Acidobacteriota bacterium. GTDB lineage: Bacteria > Acidobacteriota > UBA890 > UBA890 > UBA890 > JASFRZ01. The sequence goes on along the minus strand of JASFRZ010000027.1, from coordinate 18,658 downwards.
GGCCACCCGGTTGTTGCGGGTGTCGGTCACGATCACCAGGTCGCCGGCGACGCCGAAGCCGCGCGGACGCTGAAACTCGCCGGGACCTTGGCCCTGCCGGCCGAACTCGCGCAGCGCGTTGCCGTCCTGATCGAACGCGACGACGCGGAAGTTGCCGGCATCGAGGACGAAGATCGTGCCGTCGTCGGCAACGGCGACCGCGCCGGGCCGGTACAGCCCGCGCCCCATTCCCCCGCTCAACACGAGATCACGCTCGAACGTCAGCAGCTCGCTGCGCTCCTGCACGGGAACGAAGCGGTACTCGTGTACGGGTGTGCCGTCGGGGATCGGCACGGTCCAGTCGGAAAAGGTCAGCGGCTCCGGAGCGCAGGCCGGCACGGCGAGGGCCAGCGCCAGCGCAGTTCGAGCGACGCACCGGGTGCGCCGCGGCTTGCGCCGGTGCCGGCCGGGCCCATGCTCTCGCAGGATCTCGTGCATTTGCGGGTCAGCGTGCACGAATGCGCCGGACACCGCAATTGATCTCCGCAGGTCACGTAAAGATCGGGGCTCTAATCCCCCCCGATCGCCCCCACCGGATCGATGTGCGTCGCCCGGCGCCCGGGCAACCAGCAGGCCACCGCGGCCGCCAGCAGCAGGAGGGCCGCGCCCGCACTGAGCGTCAGCGGGTCGGTTGCGGTCACCCCGAACAGCATGCCCTCGAGCCAGCGCATGGTGAGCAGGGCGATCGCCACGCCGGCGGCGATGCCGATGGCCGCCTGAGCGAGGCCGCGGCGCAGCACCAGGGCGAGGACCGCGGCGGGGCTGGCGCCGAGCGCCATGCGCACACCGATCTCCAGGCGCTGGCGGCGCACGAAGTAGGAGAGCACACCGAAGATACCGATGGCGGCGAGCAGCAGGGCGGCGCCGGCGAAGACGGCCAGCAGCACGGCCCAGTGACGCTGCTGGGCGATGGAGTCGTGCAACAGCTCGTTCATGGTGGCGGCGCTGTCGAGCGGCAGGTCGGGATCGAGCGCGCGAAGGGCGCGGCGGATCTCCGGCAGCGTCGCCTCGACGGGCGCCTCGCTCTTGATCACCAGGCTCATGTTCTGCGGCCACCACTGGCGCGAGGCCTCGTACATCGCCTCGCCGTCACCGGTCAGGCCGCGAAACTTCACGTCGCCGACCACGCCCACGATGGTGGTGGGATCGCACTGCGCGCAGCCACCGGAGACGAGCTGCTTGCCGACCGCGGACTCGCCCGGGAAGTAGCGCTCGGCCCAGGTGCGGCTGACCACCACGACGCGAGCGCCGTCCGGGTTGTCGATGGCGTCGTCGAAGGTGCGCCCCTCGATGACGGGGACGCCGAGCAGCCGGAAGTAGTCGGAGGTGACGTAGGACCAGGGCGAGACCGGCTGGGACTGCCCCGGGTCGACCGGTTTGTCGAGCAGGTCGAAGTTGTTGTACTCGTTGGGCGCGTCGGGCGGCAGTCCGGCGCCCGCCGCGACGTCGACGACGCCGGGGATCTCGCGCATCGCGGCCATGGTGTCGGTCCAGAAGCGTTGGCGTGCCTCCTGGTCAGCGTACTCGCCAGCGGGCAGGCTGATGCTCATGGTGATCACGCCCTGCGGATCGATGCCGGGGTCGACGGCCCCCAGTTGCAGGAGGGTCGCCACCAGCAGGCCCGCCGCGGTCAGCAGCGGCAGGGTGAGGGCGAACTCGCCGGCCACCAGCGCGTTGCGGAAGGCGGCCGCGCGCCCGGAGGCAGACGTACCGCGTGACGTGCTGCGCAGCACGTCGGCAGCCTGCCCGGTGCCGCCGACCAGCAGCGGCGCCACGCCGAAGATCAGGCCGCCGGCGAGCGCGATGAGCGCGGTGAATGCGATCGCCTGCCCGTTTACCGCCACCTCGTGCAGCCGCGGCAGCCCGAAGCCGGCGCCCTGGAAGACCCGCACGCCGGCAATGGCAATGGCGACGCCGAGCGCACCGCCGGCGGCGGCCAGCACCAGGCTCTCGGCGATCAGCCAGCGCGCCAGCCGCCCGCGGCCGGCACCCAGCGCCGAGCGCACCGCCATCTCGCGGTAGCGATCGGTGGCGCGCGCCATCATCAGGTTAGCGACGTTCGCCACCGCCACCAGCAGCACGAAGGCGACGGCGCCGAAGGCGATGGTCAGCGCGTTGCCGGCGTTGCCGATGATGCGGTCACGCAGCGGCAGCGCCACCAGCTTGGCGGTCTCGTCCTGGAAACCGGCGGCCCAGATCGGAAAGAGATCCTCGCTGATGCGCGCCAGGTCGGCGTCGGCGTCGCTGATCGTGACGCCGTCCTTCAGCCGTCCCACGCCGGTGATGAAGAACGGCCCCCGGCGCGACGGCTCCGGCACCTGAAAGACCGGCCACGCCTCGGCGGCAACGCCGGCGAGGACGTCGACCCCCGGCGCGAGCACGCCGACCACCGTGTGCGGAACCGCGTTGATCAGCACCGTCTCACCGACGGCGTCGGCATCGGCTCCGAACCAGTTCTCCTTGAACGCGTGCGACAGCACCACGACGTGCTCGGCACCCGGCACGTCCTCGCCAACGCGAAAGCCGCGCCCCAACGCCGGCGGCGTGCCGAGCACGTCGAAGAACTGCGCCGTCACATACCCAACCTGCACCTGCCGTGGCGTCTCGCCCCCGGTCACCGTGACCACCGTGCGCGCCACGCCGGCGAAGCTCTCGAAGGTGCGCTGGCCGCGCTCGATCCCCTGGAGATCGGCCACCGACATCGGCCAGGTGTTGGTGGGGGAGTTGTTTTCCATGACCTGGACCAGTCGGTCGGGCTCCGGATAGGGCAGCGGCGCCAGCAGCACGCCGTCGATAAGGCTGAACACCGCGGTGTTGGCGCCGATGCCCAGGCCGAGCGTCAGGATGACGGTGAGGGCGAACGCCGGCCGCCTGGCCAGCGTGCGGATCGCCTGGGCGGCGTCGTGAAGGAACTCGAGCATGAAGGGGTCTCCCGGGGAGCGGGATGACGGGCCGGGGTTGCGGCCGGGGATTCCAGGCGACGGTTTGCCGGCGACGGTGAGACCGGCCTCGCGGTTGCGCTTGCGCCGCCGCGCGCGGCGCGCTTCGAGATGCTCGCGCGGCACCGAGCGCAGCAGATCGACGATGAGATCCTTGCCGAAGCGGAGGGAGTCGATCGCACTGGCGGGCCCGCGTCGGCTCGTGCGCACCGCGCGGGATTCCTGCAGGTAGCGCATCATGTCGGCGCCGTAGACCTCGCGGAAGCGGCGCGGGTACGCGTACAGCAGCAGGCGGTACAGCGCGTCGCCGAAGCGCGAAGGGCGTGCAGCGTCGCGCCGGTACGGCGGGCTTCCGGCGGCGCCACGGAATCGGCGGCTCAACGGATCACGCCCTTGGCGCGCAGGAGCTTGACGTCGCCGGCGAGCCGCGCACCATCGGCCTCGAGCACCACGCGTCCGGCGTCGGTCAGGCGATAGTAGCGGCGCCGCTCGCTGCCGCCCTCCGGGCCCCCACACTCCTCGATGTAACCCGTGTCGCAAAGCCGGTGCAGCGCGCCGTAGAGCGTGCCGGGACCCATCTTGACCGCCCCACCGGTACGCTCCTCGACCGTCTGCGCGATGGCGTAGCCGTGCATCTCGCCGTCGACGAGGCACAGCAGCGTGTGGAAGACCGTCGGGCTCAGCGGAGTGTGATCAGGGCTGCTTGCGTCGTTCACCGAAACTCCTCCGGGTCGCTGCGGGTTGGCCTCCCTGGAGTATGCAACGGCCGACGTTACATCGTCAAACGTTGTAACGGCTCACGTTGTAAACGGCTTCGCCCTGGCGCGGTTGCAGCTCGCTCTGGACAACGCAATTAACATCTATTAAATTGCTGCTTCGGCTCCCCCGCTGACCGAAGCGAGAACTCTCGACATGCCACGCGCATCGTTACCCGGGGAGCTCGAACAGACCGTCCTGCTGGCGCTCGCCGCGTGCGAAGAGGCCAGCGCGGCGGAGATCTACGACGTGATCGTCGGTGCCACCGCGCGCGACCTGTCGGTGGCGGCGGTGCACATCACGCTGGCGCGGCTCGAGGACAAGGGCTGGGCCGAGGTGCGCACCGCGGCGCCGGAGCCGGGCGTGGGCGGCAAGCCGCGCAAGTTCTTCAAGCTGTCGGAAGACGGCGGGCGCATCCTCAGCAAGGCGCGGGCGCAGTACGAGGCGCTGTGGCATGGGGCGGCGGGGCATCCGTTCGTGAAGGGGAAACGCTGATGCGCCCGGGTCGGCGAGGTCGGCAGCCGCGCGCGGGGACACCACCGCGGCTGGCGCGCGCGCTGATCGCCGCCCTGCTGCCCCGGCGGGTGCGCCGCACGGTGCTCGACGAGCTCGCGCACCGCTACCGCGATCAGCGCCATCCCCGCCGGTGGTACTGGCGGCAGGCCTTCAAGACGGTGTCGCCGGCGCTGGGATATCGCCTCGAAGAACACCGCGGCGACCGGCCCGCTCGCGGCGCCACCAACCACGCTCTGCACCGCGAAACCACCCACTCCGCCCTCTTGCGGCCCGCCCCCCGAAGGAAGAGCCGACCAATGGAATCGCTACTCCAGGACATCAAACTCGCCGTCCGCAGTGTGCGGCGCAGTACCGGGTTCGCCGCTGTCGCGGTGGCGACGCTGGCGCTCGGCATCGGGCTCAACGTCGCGTCGTTCGCGATCATCAACGGGGTGGTGCTGCGGGCGCTGCCGTATCCGGACGCCGACCGGCTGGTCGAGCTGTGGGGCCTGGTGGAAGGCGAGCGGACGGTGTGGGGCAACGCCAGCTTGCCCGACCTACAGGACTGGCGCGCGGCGACGACGAGCTTCGCCGCGCTGGCAGGCTATGCCGACACACGCATGACGCTGGGCGGTGCCGACGAGCCCGCGCTGGTGGAGGCCGGCCGGGTGACCGAGGATTTCTTCACCGTGCTCGGCCTCGAGGCGATGGTCGGCAGGGTGCTGGGGTCCGATGACTTCGCCGACGGCGCCGACGCCGCGGTGGTGATCAGCGAGCGCGCCTGGCGCGATCGGTTCGGCGCCGATCCCGCGGCGATCGGCAGCGTTGTCCGCCTCGACGAGGATCCCTACACGATCGTCGGCGTGCTGCCGGCGCAGCGACACGCGCTGCCGGCGGCGGCGACCGACTTCTGGATCGCGGAGCAGCCGGGGATGAGCCGCGGCTCGCGCTCGCTTTCGGTGATCGGACGGCTTGCCGCCGGAGTGTCGCTGCCGGCGGCACAGGCCGATCTCGACGCGATCAGCGCGACGCTGGCGGCGGAATATCCCGACAGCAATGCCGACCGCTCGACCGGCGTCGTCCCGCTCAAGGAGATCGTCGTCGGGGAGGGCGGCAACCTGCTGCTGATCCTGTTCGGCGCTACCGGGCTGGTGCTGCTGATCGCGGCGGTGAACCTGGTCAACCTGTTCTACTCGCGCACCTTCGACCGGCGCCGCGAGCTGTCGGTGCGCACCGCGCTGGGCGCCTCGCGCGCTCATCTGGTGCGCCACCTCGGCGCCGAGGCCATCGTGCTCGCCACGCTCGGCGGCGCGCTCGGCGTCGTCGTTTCGCGCGCCGCTGTAGGTGCGTTCCTGGCCCTCGCGCCGGCCGACGTCCCGCGCCTCGCCGAGGTGACCGTGGACGGCACGGCCCTGGCATTCGCCGTGGCGGTGACCTTCGCCATGGCGCTGTTCATCGGTGTGATTCCGGCGATGAAATCACCGCAAGCGGGCGGAATGCGCGCCACACCGCCTCTACCGAGCCGCGACCGGCGCGGCTGGTTGATCGCCACCGAGGTGGCGCTGAGCGTGGTGCTACTGGTGGGAGCCGGCTTGCTGGTGCGCAGCTTCGTACGCCTGCAGCGCGCCGACACCGGGTTCGAGGCCGAGCACCTGGTGTCGCTGCGCCTCGACCTGCCGGCGAGCCGCTACGCCGGGGCGGCCGAGGTCATCGGCTTCCACGAACAGATGCTCGAACGCATCGGCGCTCTCCACGACGTGATGTCGGTGGCGGGCGTGACGGTGCTGCCGTTCTCCGGCGGCAACCTGAGCGACAGCATCGCCGTGGACGGCGTCGAGCGTGAGGACATCAAGGTCGAGTTCCGCTCGATCAGCGGCGACTACTTCCCCACGATGGGCATGAGCCTACGCGCCGGACGCACGGTAGACGCCAACGACAACCGCCAGTCAGCGCCCGCGGCGGTCGTCAACCGCTCGCTGGCGCAGGCCGCCTGGTCCGGCGAGGACCCTCTCGGGCGAACCATCACCATCTTCGGCAACACCTGGAGCGTGGTCGGCGTGGTCAGCGACGTGCGCGACTTCGGCCTGGCGACGCCACCGGCTCCGGTGATGTACGTGTCCTTCAACCAGCAGCCGCGCCGCTACCTGACGCACGTGGTCCGCACCGCGGGCGATCCGGCGGACCTCATCCCCACCCTGCGCGAGCTGGTGCGCGCGGCCGATCCCGAGCTGCCGGTCGCCGACGTGGCGACGATGAGCGACCGCGTGTGGCTGTCGGCCGCGGCGCCGCGCTTCCGCACCGGGCTGCTCGGCGTTCTCGCGGCGGCGGCGCTGGTGCTCGCCGCCGTCGGCGTATTCTCGGTCACCTCGTTCGCCGTCAGCCGACGCATCCGGGAGGTGGGCATCCGCCGTGCTTTGGGTGCCCGCACCGGCAGCGTCATCGGCTGGGTGCTGGGACGCAGCATGCGCTTCACCGCCGCGGGTGCGATCGCCGGCACCGCGGTGTCGATCGCGCTCGCCGGCTCACTACGCGGCCTGCTGTTCGAGATCGAGCCGCTCGACGTGCCGACGTTCGTCACCGCGGTGGCGGTGATCTGCGCCGCGGCGCTGGCCGGCTCCCTGATTCCCGCGCTGCGCGCCGCGGCAATCGATCCGGTCGCAGCGATCGGCGACGCCAACGAGTCGCGATAAGCGCCCCCCGAGAAAACCCTACTCCTCGATCGCCCCGCCGGTCCTTCCCAGGTGATCCCGAAAGGTGTAGTCCGGATCTTCCGCGCGGTGCTCGAGGTATTCCTTCATGCCGAGCTGCTCGTAGAGCGGCTCGCCGGCGCGCAGGCGCTCGGACTGAGCCGCCTCGGTGGCGGCGATCTGCCGCGCGACCGTCAGCAACTCATCGAGGCGTCCGCGTGGCAGGAACAGGACGCCGTCGGCGTCGCCGACCACGTGATGCTCGCGCATGATGTACAGCTCACCGATGCGAGCGCACGCGAAGACATCGTCGGGCCGCGGATCGATGCGGCGCGGGCCGGTGGGAACGGCGCCGAGGCTGAACACCGGCAGGCCGAGGGCGTGCAGCTCCGCGGTGTCGCGGTGGCGACCCCACACGACGATACCGGCGATGCCGCGGTGCATCGCCTCGAGCACGGTGAGGTCACCGATGCAGCCCTCGTCATGACGGCCGTCGTTGTCGATCACCAGCACGTCGCCGGGCTCGGCGGTGGCGAGCACCTCGAGGAACACGTCGACGGACCCTGCGTGACGCACCGGCAGCGCCGGACCGTGCAACGCGACGCCCGCAACTATCGAGACGATCCCGGGGGGAGCCACCAGGGGCTCGACCCCCAGGCGCAGGCAGGCGTCGGCGAACTGGGGGGTGGTGGGAAACGGGCTACTACTCCGAAAGTCCGACAAGGCGATCTCCTGCGCCTGGGAGCGGCTCCCGAAAAGATTACCTGATCAGCCAATCACGCTTCGTCGTCGCCCTCCGCCTCCACCTGCCGCAAAAACGCCGCGAGGTCGCGGCCGGGCTCGTCGGGAATGGGATCCTCGAGGACGATGAGTTCGCGCATGCGGTCGGTGCGGAAGTTACGGAAGTCCTCGCGCAGCTCGCACCAGCAGGCCGCCGTCCAGGTGCTGCCCCAGAAGGTCAGGCCGAGGGGTCGCGCGGTGCGCTCGCTGGTGTCGCCGCGCTGGTTCTCGTAGGCAAAGCGGATCTTGCGGCGCGTCGCGATGGCGCGCCGCAGGGGCCCCATGTTCTCGGTCAGAGTTTCGGGCACGTGAAAGCTCGGCGCGTAGATGTCCACGCCACGCAGGCGCTCGCGCAGGTTCTCGGGGAGCACGCTCTCGGCCTTGCTCAGGACGCTGCGCGCCTGGCGCGCCAGGTCGTCGTCGCCCCACGCCTCGACCATGCGGGCGCCCGCCACCAGCGCCTCGATCTCGTCGCCGGTGAACATCAACGGCGGCAGGTCGAAGCCCTGCCGCAGCATGTAGCCGACGCCGGCCTCGCCGTCGATCGCCACGCCGTTCGCCATCAGGTCGCGAATGTCCCGGTAGATGGTTCGCACCGAAACCTCGAGCTCGTCGGCAAGCTCGGCCCCGGTCATGGTGTCGCGCACGCGCAGGAGCTGGATGATCTGGAACAGGCGGTCGGCGCGTCGCATCGTCGCAGCCTCGAAGACAATTGGAGGGGCGGCATCTCTCCTGACAGCACGGTGTCAGTACGAGCCCGCTATGCTGCCGTCGAGCAACACCCACGAGAGGAGATCGAGCGAATGCCTCAACAACACCACACCATCGATTACATCGAGTTTTCCGTATCCGAAATGGCGGAGGCAAAGCGATTCTACACGGGGGCCTTCGGCTGGAGTTTCAACGACTACGGCCCCGAGTACGCCGGCATCAAGAAGGAGGGCGGTGGTGAGGTCGGCGGCATGCGGCAGGTCGCGGAGGTCACGCGCGGCGGGCCGCTGGTCATCCTGTACTCCGACGACCTCGAGGCGAGCCTGCAGGCGGTGCGCGACGCGGGCGGCGAGATCGTCACCGAGCCGTTCGAGTTTCCCGGCGGCCGGCGCTTTCACTTTACCGACCCTTCCGGAAACGAGCTGGCCGTCTGGTCGGAGAGTTAGAGAGCGGCGACTGCGCGGCAGGCGCGCGAGGGGGAGCGCCTTCAGGCGTTCGACCCCTGCTACGACCCTTCCTTCTCCAGCTTTTCGAGCAACTCCTTACCGAACTGCATGCGATGCTGGGTCTGCAGGAACGAGGGACGGTTGTCGCCGTGCGCGGGGCCGGGGGCTTCCGGTGGCGTCGCCGCGGGTCGCAGAGCGAACTGCTCGGCTGCCGCCTTGGCGACGCGCGCCGCAGCTTCGGAATCGAGGCGGGACAGGATCTTCGCGATCTTCCTGGTGGCGGTCTTCTCGTTGGTGAACATCGTTGCCTCCCTCGGGGATGTCGCTTGCGGTTGGTCAGTCGCCGGCAGTCTCCAGGTTGCGCAGGAACCGGTCGAGTTCGGGGGTGACGGGTCGGTTGCGCGCCAGCAGCAGGTCCGCGGCCGTCACGCCGCGGCCGTACGCGTCGCCGTTGGCGTCTTCGTCGATCCGCAACGTGGCGCCCTCGAGCGACACGCCGGCGAACAAACCCTTGCTGCGTGAGTACGCGTAGATCTCTTGTCGCAGCCGCACGTCGGTGCCGGCTTCGGCGGTGCGCCCCACCGGCCCGGCCGATGCTGCTGCGTTGCCCCCGAATGTGAGGCTGTTGCCGGTCAGCCGTTGCGCCGCGTCAGGCCGGTTGAAGACCAGCACGAAGTCGGTCGACTGCGCCCCGATCTGCAGGCCGAAGCTGCCGCCGGTCAGCGACACGAAGGAGGGCGGGCTCCACCCACCGCCGGTGCGGCAGCTCACCAGCCCCTTGCCATGCCGACCACCGAAACCGAAGCCGACCTTGATGACCCCGGGGATCACCGCCACGCAGTGGGCACCGTTCAGTAGCTCGGTGGGAATGCCGTCGGCCATCCCGAGCACGTCGCTGAGGACCCGGGAGGCGTTGTCGGTGCGCTCGGACAGGTTGCGCGGGAGCGAGCCGGCGACTTCGAGCGGCTGCGACGGGTCGCCTGCGCGTGGGGGCGCTGACTCGCTCTCGGCCCCTTCGCGCGACGCAGCAGGCGCACCCGAGCCCTCCGACGAGGCAACAGCAGCGCCCGGGCCACCCGTTGCCGGGGCGTCTTGCCCGTTTCCGGAACCGGAGCCGAAATAGGACCAGCCGGTTATCGCCAGCCAGAGCACGACGAGCACCGCCGCCAGGCGGGCCAGGGGCCCGCCGGAAAGCTGCGATCGCGCGGCGTCTCTCGGGGTCTCGCGCGACGGCGCCGCCGGCATGCGCACGGTGGCGGCGACTTGCCGCTCGGCGATGTCACGGTCAGCGGCACCCTGGCGCCCACCCCACATTGCCTCGGCCAGGGTGCCGCAATCCGGAAAGCGATCGTCGGGGTTCTTGGACAGCGCGCGCAGCAGGGCGTCGCCGACCTCGCGGGGCACGCCGGGGTTCACCGCCTCCACCGGCACCGGCTCGTCGTGCACCAGCCGGTACATCACCGTGGGTGTCGATGCCCCGGCAAACGGCAGCTCGCCGGCAAGCGCGTAGTAGAGCAGGGAGGCGAGGGAGAACTGATCGGACGCCGGTCCGACCGCGGCGGCGGTCGCCTGCTCGGGGGACATGAACGCGGGCGTACCGTAGATCATCCCGGTGCGTGTCATGCGCGAGTCGCTCACGTGCGCGATGCCGAAGTCGGTCAGCTTGACGCTGCCGTCCCGTCCCAGCAGCACGTTGCCCGGCTTGACGTCGCGATGCACGATGCCCAGCGCGTGGGCGGCATCGAGCGCGCCCGCGAGCGCGTCGCAGACCTCCAGGGCGCGCGCCAGCGGTAAGGGGCCGTTCTTGTCCAGCTCGCTCTGCAGGTCGGTGCCGTCGACGTATTCCATGACGACGAACATCGCCTCGTCTTCCCAGCCGACGTCGAGGACACCGATGACGTGCGGATGCGACAGCCTGGCCGCGACCTTCACCTCGCGTTCGAAGCGCGCCCGCCACTCGTCCGCCTCGTCGGCGTCGAACTCGGGCCGGGCGCGCAGGACCTTGATGGCGACCGGGCGATCGATGGCCGGGTCGGTGGCCAGATACACCGTCCCCGCCTGCCCTTGTCCGAGAATCCGCTCGATCCGATAGCGCCCGAGCTGGCGAGGAGAACTCTCCATCAGACGGCTTCCTGATTGGGGTGCACCTGCACGTCTGCAACCACTGATAGTTGCATACGCATATTAAAAGTCATTATAAATCAGAAAAGTAGCAACCAAACGCTACGCAAGTCAATAAGAGTTCGCGGTGGGCGGCGCGCGTGGATCCGGCGGTAGCGTTGCGGACGGAGCGCTAGGCGCGAAACATCCCCTCAGCCGCCGTAGACGATGTAGCTACCCGCGGGCGCATACCAGTAGGCGCTGTCGCAGTCGGTCGGGGGCGGCTGATGACCGGGCGGAGTGCCCGGATACCAGACCCGGCACAGGCCCCGCGGCGGGAGATACCCGGGCGGGATGTGGATCGAGCCCGAACGGCGCAGCGATACCGGGGCCGGCGCAAGGATCGGCGCCGGAACCACGTAGACGGTCTCCGGCACCGGACGTCCGAACTCCACGTAAACATCGCCCCAGCCGGCGGAGTACAGGAACGAAAGCGAGAAACCGGTTCGCCCCAGGTAGGTGCGCTGTACGTCGTAGTACGGCCCTGAGTAGCGCACGGGCGCGCGGCGCGGATACACCACCGCGGGCTGCCGCGGACGGCGCGGAACGTAGACACGGTAGTCGCGCCGGTCGTTCTTGCGCCCCTTCGGGGCCTTGCCGGCACGCCCGCGCTGCGACCGCTGGACCACCGGGGCACGATTCCGCTGCCCCTGGCTGACGCCGGCAGACCGCCGCGCCGGAACCGCGACGCGTCGACCATCCTGGAGCGCGCCCCCTGCGGCCCCCGCCGCACGGCCCGCTGCCTGCGCAGCAAACCCGGTGTGGGGAATCGTGAGCGCCAAGGTCGCAATCAACATCGGCAATGCTCGTCGCATGGGCCTGCTCCTCTCTGGCCGCGCGGTCGCCCGATCCATCCCGGACAACGCCTGCGCGGCGTTCCTTCACCACGAGAGCAATTGCCGTGCCACAGCGCGTTCGCCCCCCCCAGGGCCCCGAAACGACCGCGGATCGCGCTGCCCCGGATGGAGCGACGATATAACGACACAGGAAGCTGTCGGTATTTCGACACTTCCGGCGTCGTGTGGTTGCCGCCGGGCTGGGTCTCGAAGCGGTCTCCAGCGTGGTCGCTTGCACCTCGGATGCCCCCGACGCACGATTTTCGTAACAAAGGAGGTGTTCGTGTCGACCTTCTCCGCTCGTGCGCGAGCCATTCGATATGCGCTGATCGCCGCGCTGCTGCTGATCGTCCCTTCGGTGGCGCTGGCGCAGACGAGATTCGAGGTCACCCCATACGTCGGGTGGCGCGACGGCAACGACGTTCGCGACAAGTCGGGCCTGGCGGTGCAGTTCGACAGCGGGGTCGCCTACGGCTTCATCGTCGACGTGGCGATCACGCGCAACCTGTACGCCGAGTTCACCTTCAGCTACCGGGACACGCACGGTCGCTTCGTCTTCCCGCCGGCGGTGGATCCGTTCACCCCCACCGGCACGTTCGAGTTCGACGGCACGCTGAACTACTACCAGGGCGGCATCGTGTACCACTTCGAGACCGGCCAGCCCGCCTTCCGGCCGTTCCTGTTCGCGTCTTTCGGCGCGGCGAGGCTCAGTACCGAGGGGGCGTCGAGCAGCAACATGTCGGGCACCGTGGGCGGCGGCATCAAGTTCATGTTCAGCAACAACGTCGGGGTGCGCGGCGAGTACCGCCTGTTCGTCACCGACACGGACTTCGTCGGCCGCGGCAACTGGTGCAACTGGTGGGGCTACTGCTACTCGGTGCTGACGACCCAGTACCTGTACCAGTCGCAGCTCTCGGCCGGGCTGATCATCGGTTTCTAGCCGTCTGCGGGGCCGGTGTTCGTCGCCCCGGCAGGCCCGAGCTCGCTCTCGCCTTCGAGGTCGTCGCCTTCCTCCGCCTCGCCCTCCGGCACCAGGCGCAGGCGCAGCGCCAGCTCGAAGACCATGCGCTCGGGCGGATCGAGGGCCACCATCGCATCGCGCACGTCGCGCGCGGCGGCGGGCTCGTCGGTGATCAGACCGTCGATGCCGCGGCTGATGAAGCGGGCCATCTCGATGCGCTCGTTGGTGGTCCACACGTAGGCGTCCTTGCCGCGGCGGTGCGCCGTGCTGACGAAGATCGGTGTCGCCAGGCCGGCGTTGACGGCGAGGAAGTCAGCGTCGAGCCGGGTGAGATCGCCCACCGCCTTGGCGGTGAGCAAGCCGATGCGCCAGTCGGGCCGGAGTGCGCGGATCTTCTGGATGCCGTTGTACTTGAGGGACATCACGACGACGTCCGACGCCATGCCGGCCGCCTCGACGATGTCTACCACCCGCTGCTCGAGACGCTGGTCGTGCCCGTAGTACTTGAGCTCAATGAACACGCCGGCCTTGCCCTTGCACAGTGCCAGCACATCGGACAGCAGCGGCACGCGCTGGTCGGCGAACTCGGGCGCGAACCACGAGCCGATGTCGATGTCCCGGAGCTGCTCGTAGGTGGCGTCCCAGACGTTGAGGGGAACGCCGGCGACCTTCATCAGGTCGGCATCGTGGATCACCACGACACGGCCGTCGGCGGTCTCCTGCACGTCGAGCTCGACCCAATCGGTGCCGTCGGCGATGGCGCGCTCGAAGGAGGCCATGGTGTTTTCCGGCGCCGATCCCGCCGCGCCGCGGTGGGCGATGATGGTGACCTCGGTGGCGGTCGGGACGCCGGCGATAATCGCCCCGCCGACGCCGATCGCGACCAGACAGGCGATCAGCAGGAGGGTCACGACGCGGCGCGCGCTCCACGCAACCGGCGCGCCCGAAACCTCAGCGAGCCACGCGCTTCGCGTGGCATCCGCTGCCCCTCCGGCGTCGTAGACCGCGACGCCGAGCAGAGCGAACGCCACCATGCCGCCCACCGAAACCAGAAGGCTGACGGTGCCCCAGACCACGAGGACGACGCCGGCAGCGAACAGCATCGCGCGCGGCCGGCCGACGAGCGGCGGCACCAAGCCGGCGGCGAGCAGGCGTACCGCCGCGAAGCCGATCGCTCCGGCGGCGGCGGAGACCACAGCCCACGCGATCATCACGCCGGTCACCCGGGCACGTCGCCCCTCCATCCTTGCGCTGCTGTCCCGCAGCGCGCGCGCCGGCGGCAGATCCTCGAAGACCACCAGCGGCATGGCGAGCGTCCAGCCGATCAGCCGCGGGAGCAGCACCGCCAGCATCGCCATGAGGATCAGCCCGATCAGGACGGCGGCCTGCCAGAACACCGGCGGCTTCTCGCTCAGGTAGAAGTTGATGTCGTAATCGGTCAGCAGCCACAGGTACACCGCGCCGCCGGCGGCGAGAAAGGGCAGAGTCGTCAGCAGCGTGCGCCCGACCGCCTGCGCGCCGAGGCGCACAACGGCTCCGGCGCGGCCGGCGACGAATCGGAGTGCATCGAGGGCGACGATGCGCGTTCCCCGCTCCGCCGCCAGACCGATGCTCATCAGGGACGCCACCTCGAGCGCGACGACGGCGAGCAGCACCGCGCCGACGACGACGATGGTGGCCAGCCCGAGCGGGCTGAGGGCGAAGAACAGAATGTCGAAGTCGGCCACCGCCTGGTTGCCGCTCAGCGCCAAAAAGCCGCGTAACGCCAGCCCGGTGAGCGGAAACAGCAGCGCGAAGGCCACCGCCTTGTAGGCGAGATCGGTGACGACGAGCTGCTTCCAGGAGAGGCGGAAGGCACGCCAGGCGCCGGCAAGGATGTGCGAGAGGCTCGTCGACATGGTTCGTTCCCGTGACGGCATTGTCCGGAAGCCGGCAGCGAGTGTCCAGTTACAGGCACGGCTCGGCCGACGCCGCCCGCCCCGCTCCGCCGCCGGTCGTGCCACGCATGACGCCGCTGGTCGGTGCCGGCGTTTCGATTCGCCGCCAAGCAACCTACATTTGACCTGTCACCGTTCGCGGAAACAACGAGCAAGGAAAGCGCACATGGGCGAGCTGTTACGCACCCCGATCCCGTACACCGACATGCCGATCCTGATACCGGCCGTCCTTCTTGCGTTGTGGCTGCTACTGCGCAGCCGCGCCACCGACCTGGGCGAGGGCGTCGGCATCGACGCCGTTGTCGGCCAGGGTCGCCCGGTGGTAATGGAGTTCTTCCGCAACACGTGAGCCCAGTGCCTCGTGGCCAAGCCCATCGTGGATGGGATCGAGAAGGACCTGGAGGGACGCGCGCGCGTGGTGCGCTTCAACGTTTCCGACGAGCAGGGGCGCGACGTCGCCATCCGCTACGGCGTGCGCAGCCTGCCGACGACGATCGTGGTGGACGGTGAAGGCGAGGTGGTCGAGCTGCACGCCGGATTGCCGCCACGCAAGAAGATCGTCGCGCAGGCGAGCGTAGACGCCTGACATCGCCGGCCACCGTTTCATCGAATCAGTCGCTACCGCACAGGGGTCTGCCGAGGTTAGGCTGCCCTGTCCTCATTCGTGATCCTCGGAGGAACGCCAATGGTCTCCAGAAGTGCAAGCTTGGTGGTGGCGCTGGCGCTCGCGGCCTCGGCCGCCCAGAACGCCGCCCCGCAACAGGCGGATTTCAGCGGCCTGGATCCTTTCTTCGCCGTTGCCGAGTTGCTGGCGGCGGATCAGCAGCCCCCACAGGCGGCGTGGGACGCCATGTTCGCGACACCCGGCTACCGCACTCTCGAGGAGCACGACCTGGCTGATCGGTTCTTCCAACGTCTCCTGCCGCTGGCGCTGTCGCCGTCGCGCGCCACCGATGCAGAGGATGCGATCGCGGCGCAACCGGTCACGGGAATGTTCATCGGTCACCTGCGGGCGGCGTTCGAGCGGCGCGCAGAGCTGGCGGCGTTTCGTCTGGAACTGGAGGGTCAGCCGCTGGCGGATGAGGCGCTCGCCACCGCGCAAGCGTGGCTGCCGGAGGGCAGCTCGACACGGTTCGGGCCCCCCGCGCTGTCCTTCGTCATCTACCAGCCGGACGCGCGCGGCTACGAGCGCATCGTCATGGACCTGTTGCTCGCGTTCGAGCGTCAGGACATCTTCCCGGCTCTGCTGGCACACGAGACCCACCACGTGATTCGCCGGCAAATCCAGGGCGCGTGGGAGAAAAACGATCTGCCCGAGGCCAACCTGCTGGCGGCGCTCGACAACCTGCAGGCCGAGGGTGTCGCCGACATGATCGACAAACAGGCGTTGCTGGCGATCGACGACTGGGGAGACGACAGCGTCGATACCGCTTACGTGCTGATGACCGGGCGCATACGCGAGGAGCTCGCGCGGGTGCAACAACGGCTCGCCGAGCTCGACGAGGTCCTCGCCGCCTACGCTGCCGACCCGGCCGCTGCGGAAGAGCTCGGCGCGCGGCTACGGCAGGAGATCCTGCTCATGGGCGGCCATCCGGTCGGCTATCACATGGCGGGCGTGGTGGTGGCGGCGGGCGGCCGCGAGCGGCTGATCGCCAACGTCGCCGATCCGTTCGACTTCGTGCGCGCCTATGACGAAGTCGCCGCGGCCGACCCCGAACAACTCCACGTGTTCAGCGACGAGGCCATGCGCGGCCTCGCGATGCTGGAGCGAGCGGCGCCGGTCCCGCAGTGACGATCAGCTCTTGACCTCCTCGGTTCGACGAGTTGGCGTCCACCGGCGCCGTCAGGACCTGGGCTCGAACGCCTTCCCCGGCGTCCCGCCGATCACCAGCAGCGTAGCGCCGCTGTCTCCCGGGACCACCTTGCGCTTCTGCGTGGGGCCGACGCGGGCCATCTGGCCGGGCGTCAGCTGCCACTCTTCGCCGTTCGCGTGCAGCGTGGCGCTGCCTTCGAGAACGACGTAGGCCTCCTCCTGGCCGTCCTCCGAGTGGTCGTGCTCGGGGTAGCCGTCCCAGTTCGGCGGCATCCGTTCGACGTTCATGCCCCACGACGTCACGCCCAGGCTCTTGCCGGCGTAGAGAAAGACGCCCTCGTGATTGTCGAAGTCGTCGAAGCCCATCACGGTCACATCGGCCATCGGAGTCGCTCCTCGAAGCGGATCGAAGGGAAGCTGTATTCGGAGCTTACTCGGCCGCTGTTTGGGCGGCCAGCGCGCGCCCGTTGAGAGTTTTGCGGTGGGGCCAGGCCCGCGATTTCAGCGCGCCAGCTCCATCGCCGCAACCGCCGGATAGCGGGCGCGTGCCTTCTGCATCACGGCCGTGGCTGCCGGGCGCAGCTCGTAGTACTTGCGCGGCGGGCGGTTCTCGCGCCGCGCCTCGGCCACCTTCTCCCACTTCGAGCGCACCAGGCCGGCGTCCTCGAGACGGCGCAGCAACGGGTAGACCGTCCCGCTGCGCAGGCGGGTGGCGTCGATGATGTCGAAGCCGTAGACGTGGCCCTGGTCGAGCGCCTCGAGCACCAGTGCGGTGGCGTAGGTCATGCGGACGGGGTTCTTCATTCGGCCCTCAGGGCTTCGGTGGGATCGATGTTGACCGCGCGCCGCACCGGGACAATGCAGGCGAGCGCGGCGACGATGAGCACCGCCGCGGCGGTGCCGACGAGGGCGAGCGGGTCGGCGGTACCGACACCGAACAGGATGCTCTGCAGCAGGCGCGCCGCGGCGACGGCGGCGAACGAGCCCACCACGATGCCGAGCGCCACCACGGCCAACGTGCCGGCGGTGACGTCGCGCACCACGCTGGCGGGCAGCGCGCCGATGGCGCGGCGGATGCCGATCTCGCGCGTGCGCGCGGCGACGTCGTGGGCGACGATGGCGAACAACCCGAGGCCGACCAGCAGCGTGGCGAAGGCGGCGAAGCCCGACAGCAGCAGCGCCGGGATGGTGCGCGTCAGCATGGCGGGCGAGGCGTCGATCATGGCGCGCATCGAGCTCACCTCGTAGATGTCCTGCGCCGGATCGATGGCGTTGACCTGGGCGCGCACGGCGTTGACCAGCGCGGCGGGGTCGTCGGCGGTGCGCACCACCAGCCCGCTCGAGCGGCTGGGGAGCTGGTCGGTGTGGATGTAGAGCGCGGGCGCGGCGGGCTCCTCGATGGTGTGCACCTTGACGTCGCTCACCACGCCGACGATCTCGAGGGTGCGGCCGCCGCCGGTGACGACCTGGCGCCCGAGCGGGCTGCGCTCGCCGAACAGCGCGCGCGCCGTCATCTCGTTGATCACCACCACTGGCTGGGAGGTCGCGGTGTCGGTGGCGGCGAGGCCACGGCCCGCGAGAAGGCGCATACCCATGACGTCGAAGTAACCCGGCGTGACCAGGTGCACGTTGGTGCCCACGCGGTCGGCGTCTGAGGCGGCCTCGGGCAGGCCCAGGCTGGTGGTCGCCAGGTTGCCGGACAGCGGGATGCGATCGACGACGGCGGCGCCGATCACGCCGGGCAGCGCCTCGACGCGCTCGACCAGCTCGTGGTTGAAGGCAACGACGCGCGCGCCGTCGTCGTAGGCGGCGCCGGACAGCCCGATGCGCAGCGTCATGAGGTTGTCGGGGTCGAAGCCCGGGTCGATGTCGAGCAGCTCGAGCGTGCTGCGCACCAGCAGCAGCGTCGAGGCGAGCAGCACCACGGCGACCGCGACCTGCGAGACGACCAGCAGGCGTGAGCCGGCGCGCGGCGCCGCAGTGCGACCCGACATCGCCGCATTGCGGTCCTGCGCCGTCGCCACCCGCAGCGCCGGGATGAGGCCGAACAGCAGGCCGCACGCCAGCGCCAGACCGAGGCCGTAGCCGAACACCGCCG
>JASFRZ010000026.1:0-20996 GCA_050114655.1 Acidobacteriota bacterium | reverse complement strand
GGCACGATCGACAGCATGCGGGCGGAGGTGCCGATCTCGAGGATCGGGAACAGGTCGGTGAGGTAGTCGCGCAGCACGTTGCCGGTCACCGAGATGGTGTTCTCGCCGCGGCGGATGCGCTCGAGGGAGAACTCGGTGGCGCGCTCCGGCGACATGATCTCGATCTGCAGGCCGTCGGTGTCGTGGTCCTGCAGGTAGAGCCTCACCTTGGCGATCAGCTCGCGGTCGTGGGCGCGCTCCTCGTCGAGCCAGAAGACCGCCGGCGTGCCGGTGGCGCGGGCGCGATCGACCGCCAGCCCGACCCAGTCGCGGATCGGCACGTCCTTGGCCTGGCAAGCGCGCCAGATGTCGCCTGCCTCGACCTCGTGCTCGAGCAGCGTGTTGCCCTCGGCATCGAGCACCCGCACGACGCCGTCGGCGGCGATCTCGAAGGTCTTGTCGTGCGAGCCGTACTCCTCGGCCTTCTGCGCCATCAGCCCCACGTTCGAGACGCTGCCCATGGTGGTGCGGTCGTACTGGCCGTGCGCCTGCACGTCGCGCACCACCGCGTCGTAGACGCCGGCGTAGCTCGAATCCGGGATGGTCGCCTTGCAGTCCTGCAACTCGCCCGCGGGATTCCACATGCGGCCGGAGTCGCGGATCATCGGCGGCATCGAGGCGTCGATGATGATGTCCGACGGTACGTGCAGGTTGGTGATGCCGCGGTCGGAGTCGACCATGGCGAGGTCGGGGCCGTTGTCGAAGGCGGCCTGGATGTCGGCCTCGACTGCGGCGCGACGCTCTTCCGGAAGCTGGGCGATCTTGGCCACCACGTCGCCGAAGCCGTTGTTGGCGTCGATGCCGAGCTCCTCGAAGGTGTCGGCGTACTTGTCGAACAGATCCTTGAAGTACACCCGCACCGCGTGGCCGAACATGATCGGGTCGGAGACCTTCATCATGGTCGCCTTGAGGTGCAGCGAGAACAGCACGCCCTTGTCCTTGGCGTCGCGCATCTGCTCGTCGAGGAACGCCACCAGTGCCTTGCGGCTCATGAAGGTGCCGTCGAGCACCTCGCCCGCGAGCAGCGGCAGCGACCCCTTGAGCACCGTGACGGTGCCGTCGCCAGCGACGTGCTCGATGCGCGCGGTGGTGGCGGCGGCGAGCGTCACCGATTTCTCGTTGTGGCGAAAGTCGCCCGCGTCCATGGTCGCCACGTGGGTATACGAATCCTCCGGCCACGGCTTCAGGCTCGGCCGCGGCGGGTGCTTCTGCGCGAAGCTCTTCACCGACGCCGGCGAGCGCCGGTCGGAGTTGCCCTGCCGCAGCACCGGGTTCACCGCGCTGCCCTTGGCCGCGTCGTAGCGAGCCTTGAGCTCGCGCTCGGCGTCGCTTTGCGGCTCGCTGGGGTACTCCGGCAGGTCGTAGCCCTGCGCCTGCAGCTCGGCGATGCACGCCTTCATCTGCGGGATCGAGGCGCTGATGTTGGGCAGCTTGATGATGTTCGCCTCGGGCGTTTCCACCAGCTCACCGAGCTCGGCGAGATCGTCGGGCACCGCCTTGTCACCGAGGCGTTCCGGAAAGACTGCCAGGATGCGCCCGGCGAGCGAGATGTCACGGGTCTCGACGGGGACGCCGGCAGCGCCGGCGAAGGCGCGAATGACCGGTAGGAAGGCGTAGGTGGCGAGGGCCGGGCCTTCGTCGGTCCAGGTGTAGATGATGGGCGGCGAGCTGCGATCGGTATCGGTCATGGTCGGCTTCCGTGGGCGGTCGGCGGGTGCCGGCGTGCGGATTTCAGCAGGCGCAGCGGGCGATGGCGGAGCAGCGCCGGGGGAGTCTGAAGCATGCCACAGGATCGGTGTCGACGCGAGATTTCAGGCGCCGCGGGCGGCGTTGTGAGGCGGGGTAAAAAGAAGGCGGCGGTGGCGAGAAGACGCCACCGCCGCCCGATGTCGACACGTAGCTGCCAAAGCGCGCCGGCGCTTCGCCGGTGCACTCCGAGGCTGGGCGCGCAGCGCCCGACACCTAGCGCCCGATCGACGGCCCCTGCTGGGTGATCTGCTCCAGCACGGCGTCGATACTCAGCGAAGAGCCGACCCGTGGCGGGAACTCCTGGAAGGTCGCCAGGAACTCGCCGATGTAGTCCTGCGCGGGCACGAACAACCACATGTTGTCGGCCATCCAGCGCATGTAGAACTCGGACTCGGTCATTGCCTTCTCGAACGGGTCGGCGCGCAGGTTGACGATGCGCGGCCACGACGGCGTGACGCGGACGGCCTCGGTGATGTTGCCCTGCATGATCGAGAAGTGGAGCTTCCAGTCCTTGTAGCGGACCGCGTTGAGGTTGCCGCCGGCGTCGAAGTAGAAGATCTCGTTGCGCGGCGATTCGTCCACCTCGCCGCGCCAGTACGGCAGCATGTTGTAGCCGTCGAGGTGCGCCCGGAAGGTCTTGTCGCCGGCGGTGTGCCCCTGCAGGAGCTCCTCCTTGATGTCGGGATCACCGGCGGCGGCGAGCAGGGTGGGCATCATGTCCTCGTGCGAGCCGATGCCGTTGATGCGCGTCCCGGGCTCGATGACGCCGGGCCAACGCATGAACATCGGCACGCGGAAGCCGCCCTCCCAGGTGGTGCCCTTCTCGCCGGAAAACGGGATCGTGCCGCCGTCCGGCCAGGTGAAGGTCTCGGCGCCGTTGTCGGTGGAGTACATCACGATGGTGTTGTCGGTGATGCCCAGCTCGTCGAGCTTGTCGAGGACGCGGCCGACGCCGGCGTCGTGCTCGAGCATGCCGTCGGCGTAGATCGAGATGCCCGACTTGCCGTACCACTCGTCGCTCAGGTGGGTGAACACGTGCATGCGGGTGGTGGTGAGCCAGACGAAGAACGGCCGGCCGGCGGCGTGGGCGCGCTCGATGAAGTCGATGGCCGCGTCGGTGAAGACGGTATCGATGGTCTCCATCCGTTCGGTGGTCAGCGGGCCGGTATCCTCGATGCGGCCGTCGGACCAGCTGTGCAGCACGCCGCGGGGCGCGTAGCGCTCGAGGAACTCGGGATTGTCGCGCGGATAGTAGTAGGTCTCCGGCTCTTCCTCGGCGTTGAGGTGGTAGAGGTTGCCGTAGAACTCGTCGAAACCGTGGTTGGTGGGCAGGTGCTCGTCGCGGTCACCGAGGTGGTTCTTGCCGAACTGGCCGCTGGTATAGCCGTACGGCGCCAGCAGCTCGGCGATCGTCGGGTCATCCGCGTTGATGCCGTGCGATGAGCCCGGCATGCCGATGGTCAGCAACCCGCTGCGAAACGGCGACTGCCCCAGGATGAAGGCCGCGCGGCCCGCCGTGCAGCTCTGCTGCGCGTACCAGTCGGTGAACAGGGCGCCCTCGTTGGCGATGCGGTCGATGTTGGGTGTCTCGTAGCCCATCATGCCCTGGTTGTAGGCACTGACGTTCCACATCCCGACGTCGTCGCCCCAGATGGCAATGATGTTGGGCGGCGTTTCCTGGGCCGCGATGGTCGGGGTCGCGATCGACGCGGCCACAACCAGCAGGGCGGCGACGCACAACGCGATACCGGCGTGGTTGCGCATGGTTCTATCTCCAGTAGGTAAGGCAGAGCTGCACACGATGATTGATCACGCAGAAACAGTCCACCGGCAGCGGATGAGTCTCAAGCGGAACCCGCCTCAGCGGCTCGCCAGCACCTCGGTCAGCACGTGGCCGCGGCTCCCCGATGGCGGCTTGATGCCGACGATTGCCGACAGGGTTGGCGCGACGTCGACCGTGTGGATGCGGCGGTGCACTTCCTGGGCTTCCAGGCTGCCGCCGGCGAAGATCACCGGTACGAAAGTGTCGTAGCTCCACGGCGATCCGTGCGTCGCCGCCACTTCGAGGCCGTCGAAGTCGTTGATGAACCAGCCGGGCGCAAACACCACGAAGACATCGCCCGAGCGCTTCGGATTGTAGTTGTTCAGGATGGCCTGCAGCAGCGGCGTGTCGGGCGTTTGACCGCGGGCCAGAGCGGTACTCGACACGGCCAGCGCCACGCCTTCGAACTTGACGATCTCCTCCGCCACTGCGGCTTCGACCTCCGCCTGGTCCAGTCCCTCCGCGGCGATCAGCTCGCGATTCAGATACACGTAGGGATGGTTGTAGCTGCTGATCAGCGCCTCGCCGATTCCGAAGCGCTGCTTCAGTGCGGCAAGACCGGCCTGCGTCTCCCACGAATCGGGCTCGACGTAGTCTGCTTCGAATCCGTAGCCGGCCAGGTCCGCAGGCACCTCCGGACCGCCGTGGTCAGCCGACAGGACGATCAGCGTTTGGTCGAAGCCGATCCTGTCGTCGACGAAAGCGAGCAGATCGGCGAGGGTACGGTCGAGCTGCAGGAGGTTGTCCTCGGCCTCGA
Organism: Acidobacteriota bacterium; assembly: GCA_050114655.1. Taxonomy (GTDB): domain Bacteria; phylum Acidobacteriota; class UBA890; order UBA890; family UBA890; genus JASFRZ01. The sequence continues at coordinate 16,629 of JASFRZ010000026.1, read as the reverse complement.
GGCTCGAGGGCCCGAAGAGGTGCCCGACGTAGTCGGTCGACGAGAAGCTGACCGAGAGGTAATCCGTGACCTCGTCCTGTCCCAGCTCCTCGTTGTCGATCAGCACTTTGGCGAAATCGAGCGTGAGCTGATCGCCGGCCGGGCTGAGCGTCAAAAAGGTATTGAACGTCGGGTCGTTCTGGTTGCCGAACGGATGGGGGAAGGTGCGTCCGAAACCGGGCATGGCCGTTTCCCAGGGCTGGTCGTCGCGGTCGCCGAATCGATACGTCGAGCGATCATGCAGCAGCTCCCAGGATTCACCGTCGTAGCGCGAAGGCAGATTGGCTGCGTTCCAGGCGGTCACCCATCCGGGATAGGCATCGTAGTAGAAATCGCTGCTGACGAATTCGCCCGCGCTCTTGGAAAACCAGAACGCCTTGCCGGCGTGGCCCGCCATCGAGACCGCGCCGCGGTCCTTCACCGATACGCCGAAGATTTTCGCCCCTCCGGCGGTGGCGATGGCGAGCTCGTCGGAGAACGTCGACACCAGGATTGCCGCTGGCGAGCGGCCGTCACTGCGCGCCGCGCGCTGTGTCGGATCGATCTCGCGCGCGCGGTCGACATCGGCCCCCGCGGTCACCAGGCGATAGCGCGGGTCCTCGATGTTGTAGGTCAGCGAGCCGGACTCGCGGTCGAACCAGACGTTGCCGATCATGCCGTGTGCCGCCGGGTGGGCTCCCGTCGCCAGCGTCGTGTGCCCGACGATGGTCTCGGTATTGGCGTGGGCATGGTGGGCGTCGGCAAATACCGCACCGTTGTCGAGCAGATAGCGGAAGCCGCCCTCGGCCATGCGGTCGATGTAGCGACCGAGTTGATCGCCGCGAAGCTGATCGACGGTGATCTGCAGCACCAGCCGCGGTGCGCCGGATTGCGCTATGACGTCGGTCCCGGACTGCGGCAAGAGGGCCACGACGACGGCCAACATCGTGCCGAAGAAACGCTGACGCATCTCGAACCTCATGGGTGTGGGCGCAGCGGCCTGGTAGAGATAATGGCGCCGCCTGGGTACAAACGGCGACGGCGGCGACGTTTCCGCCACCGTCGTCGCTTCATTCCCATTCTAGCCGGCGCGGCTTATTGCGAGCCCCCCGGATTGCTCAACTTCTCCATAACCTGATCGAGGCTGAAGCTGGCAGCCTGCTGACGCGGCGGGTACTCCTGGAAGGTCTGCAGGAAGCGGCCGACGTAGGTTTGCGCCGGCACCAGCAGGTAGGCGCGGTCGATCATCCAGTCGTAGTAGGTGTTCGACGTGATCTCGGCGCGCTCGTAGGGGTCGCGCCGCAGGTTGAAGATCAGCGGCACGCGCAGCGGCACGAACGGCTCCATCCAGACGCGGAAGGTGCCGGTCGCCCTCTGCTCCATGAAGATCAACTTCCAGTCGTCGTAGCGCAGCGCGGTCAGGTCGCCGTCGTCGGAGAAGTAGAAGATCTCGTGGCGCGGGCTCTTGTCGGCCGCGCCGGTCAGCATCGGCCGGATATCGTAGCCGTCCAGATGGACGCGGTAGTCGCGGCCCAGCGCGCTCGAGGTGTAGCCGTCGAGCAGCTCGTCCTTGATGTCGGGGTTGCCGGCGATGTCCACCAGCGTCGGGAACCAGTCCATGTGATGGACGATCTGGTTGCTCACCGAGCCGGCCGGGATGTGGCCGGGCCAGCGCACCATCGCGGGCACGCGCCAGCCACCCTCCCAGTTGGTGTTCTTTTCGCCGCGGAACGGCGTCGAGGCGGCGTCCGGCCAGGTGTTGTAGTGCGGCCCGTTGTCGGTGCTGTAGAACACCAGCGTGTCGTCGGCGATACCCAGCTCGTCGAGCAGCTCGAGAAATTTGCCGATGTGCATGTCGTGCTCGACCATGCCGTCGGAGTACTCGTCCTGTCCCGAGATGCCGCGCAGCTCCGGCTTGACGTGGGTGCGGAAGTGCATGCGCGTGCCGTTCCACCACACGAACCACGGTGTTCCGGCGGCCTCGGCGTTGCGGATGAACTCTATGGCGCGGTCGGAGGTGTCGTCGTCGACCGTCTCCATGCGCTCGCGGGTCAGCGGGCCGGTGTCCTCGATGCGGCCGTCGGCGTAGCTGTGGATCACGCCGCGCGGGCCGAAGGTCTCGCCGAAGGTGCGGCCGTCGGCCAGCACCATGTCACCGGGATAGTCCTCGTTCTCCGGCTCCTCCTCGGCGTTGAGGTGGTAGAGGTTGCCGTAGAACTCGTCGAAGCCGTGGTTGGTGGGCAGCATCTCGTCACGGTCGCCGAGGTGGTTTTTGCCGAACTGCCCGGTGGCGTAGCCGAGGTCCTTGAGAGCCACGGCGATGGTCGGGTCCTCGATGCGCATGCCGAGCTCGGCGCCCGGCAGCCCGACCTTGGACAGGCCGGTGCGGAAGACGCTCTGGCCGGTGATGAACGACGAGCGCCCGGCGGTGCAGGACTGCTCGGCGTAGTAGTCGGTGAAGGCCATGCCTTCGTTGGCGATGCGGTCGATGTTGGGTGTGCGATAGCCCATCATGCCGCGGGTGTAGTAGCTGATGTTGGACTGGCCGACATCGTCGCCCCATACGACCAGAATGTTGGGGCGGTCCTGCGGGACGGCTTGGGTCGGGGTGGCGATCGACGCCGCCACGGCGACCGTGGCCATGAAGCACATCGTTGCTGTAAAACGTCGCATGAGGGTGTCTCTCCCTTGGAGTCGCTGCGGAATCTGTGAGGGATTTGCTTCGGACCTCGAAGCAACCATGATTTTGGATGTAGCCTGGGTGAGTCTCAACTCCGAGCGAGAACGATCCAACGGTGCGGGATGAGCTCCAACAGAACCCCGCGCTGGCCCACCAAAGACCGATGAGCGTCCCCTGTCCGCGATGCGGCCGGCAGTACGACGTCACGCTGTTCCAGTTCGGCCGCACCATCCATTGCACTTGCGGTGAGCGCGTCGGGCTGCAGCAGCGCCTGCGGGTGGAGCGTGATGCGCCGCGCTTCATCGCCGACGCCATGCTCGGCCGCCTCGCTCGCTGGCTGCGCATCCTGGGGATCGACACCGCCTACGAGGCCGACATCGAGGACGCCGAGCTGGTGCGCCGGGCGCTCGAAGAGGGCCGCGTCATCCTGACCTGCGACCGTCCGCTGCGCGAGGAGTGGCGCATCGAGGACATCCTGGTGTTGGAGAGCTGGGCGGTGATGGAGCAGCTACGCGCGGTTGTGCGTCACTTCGGGTTGCAGGAACACATCCGCCTGTTCAGCCGCTGTTCCTGCTGCAACGCGTTGTTGCGCGCGGCCTCAGCGCAGGACGCGGCGCAGGGCGCGCCCGAGTACGTGTTGCGCACCAGCGACGAGTTTCAGCGCTGCCCGTCGTGCGGCCGCGTCTACTGGGAGGGAACGCATACCGAGCGCATCCGGCGGACGCTGGCGGACCTGTTGCCGTGACGCTGACGTGGGAAACTACCACCTCACCGGCGACGTAGAGACAGACTATGAGACGCACGCTGATCAAGCTGGCGGCGATCGCCGCCGCCCTGGCGACGGTGTCGTTCGCCGTCATCGTGGTCAACCAGTCGGCGCAGCTCGTCGAGCTGGCCTCACGCGCCCACCCGCTTGCCGGGCAGGTGCTGTTCTGGTTCCTGGTGGTGTTCTATGCCGCCTGCGTGCTGGTGCCGCTGCTCCTGTGGCTGCGGCTGCCGCGCTCGCTGGCGCCGCCGGCGCTCGCCGAAGGGCCCGAGCTCGAGCGCTACCTGGGGAGCCTGCGGTCGCGTCTGCAGCGCAACCCGCGGCTCGTCGGCACTGCCCTCGCGACCCGTGAGGACATCGAGGCGGCGCTCGGCACGCTCGATGCGGCCGCCGACGAGGTCACCAAGAAGGCCGCTTCGCGCGTCTTCCTGACCACCGCCCTGTCGCAGAACGGCTCGCTCGACTCGCTCTTCGTGCTCGGGCTGCAGACGCGGCTGGTGTGGGACATCGCGCACGTGTATCGCCAGCGTCCCTCGCTGCGCGACATGGGCTGGCTGTACACCAACGTGCTGGCGACGGCGTTCGTCGCCGGCGAGCTCGACGATCTCGACCTGTCGCAGCAGATCCAGCCGGTGGTACAGAACGCCCTCGGCGCCGCCGCCGGCGCGCTGCCGGGGCTACAGGTAGCGAGCTCGGTAGTGGCCTCCTCGATCGTGTCGGGGACGGCAAACGCCTTTCTCACGCTGCGCGTCGGCGTGGTGACGCGGCGCTACTGCGGTGCGCTGGCCCGGCCCGACAAGAGGTCACTGCGTCGCAGCGCCTTCGCCGAGGCCGCCGGCATGCTCGGCTCCATTGCCACCGCTGGAACGAAGAAGGTGGTCGCGGCGATTGCCAAAGCCTCCGGTCGTACCGTGGCGAACACGATGACCGGCGTCGGCGGCGCGGTGTTGAGCGGAGCCGGTGCGGTCGGCAGCAAGGTGAAGAACGGCGCCGGATCCATGGGCGGCAAGGTCAAGAGCGGCGCCGGTTCGGTCGGCAGCGCGGTCAAGAGTGGTGCTGGTGCCGTGGCCAGCACACTGAGCTTCCGGCGCAAGAAGCGGGACTCGTAGCGATTGGGGGCCGCGCATGCCGGATAGCGCGACGCTCGGCGTCTTCGTCGCGGCATCGCTGATGCTGCTGCTGACACCGGGTCCGGCGGTCTCGGGAGCGGGAGGGGGAAGTGAGGCCGCGGCGCCCGAGGTGACCGAGTTCACCGTCATGGCGTGGAACATCTGGCACGGCGGCAACGATGAGCAGTTGCAGGAAGACGGCCGGCCCCACGTCGTCGATATCATCCGCAACTCGGGCGCCGATATCGTGCTGATGGTCGAGACCTACGGCAGCGGGCAGATGGTCTCGCAGGCGCTGGGCTTCAACTACCATCTCATTGCTGCGCCCGGGACCGCTCCCGACGACCCCGACAGCAACCTGTCGATCCATAGCCGCTACCCTTTCGGCGAGCCCATTGATCTGTACCGCTACTTCAATGCCGGCGGCATCGAGGTGCAGCTCAGCCCGACCCAGCGCGTCGTCGTCTTCGACACCTGGTTCAACTACCAGCCATGGGAAGACCAGCCGGCGGATTTGGGATTGAGCTCCACCGAACTGGTGCGCTGGGAGCGCTCGGGAACGCGGCCGGACGAGGTGACCGCGATCCTCGACGGCATGCAACCGTGGATCGACAATGCCGGCGAGGCGCCGGTGATCATGGGCGGCGATCACAACATCTGGTCGCACCTCGACTGGGCCGAGGAAGCGCGCGCAAAGAACGGGGGCCTGGTGGTTCCCTGGTGGACCACCTCGGCGATCGCCGCGCGGGGGCTCATCGATACGTTTCGGCTGGTCAATCCCAGTCCCGTGACCCACCCGGGCATCACCTGGGACGTGCCCGGCAAGCGCGACGAGCACCGCATCGATTACATCTATTTCGCTGGAGACAAGATCCGCCCGGTAGCCTCGGTGGTGAAGAAAGTTCCCTTCAACGAGCCGATCACTGTGGGAGGGAAGACCTCGATGTATCCGTCCGACCACGGCTTCGTGCTCACGACCTTCCGCTGGCAGCCGCAGCCGCGCTGACCATCCCCAACCTCATCGCCTCGCAACCGAGAGGACTCCGTCATGACCCCAGCACCGATCAAGGACACCATCGACTTCGCCGTCTTCGAGAGCGTCGACATCCGCGTCGGCACGATCCGCTCGGTGAGCGACGTCGACGGTTCCAACAAGCTGGTCAAGCTGACCGTCGATTTCGGCGATCATGCCCGCAGCATCCTCGCCGGCATGAAGCAGGAGCGCGAGGATCCGCGCGAGATCGAGGGCAAGCAGGCGTTGTTCGTGGTCAACCTGGCGCTGCGCAAGATGGCCGGCGAGGTCTCCGAGGGGATGCTGTTCGACATCGGCTACGCCGACGGGGTCACCCCGGTGCTGGCGACGCCGGAGTCGCCGGTTCCCGACGGCAGCCGCGCCGGGTAACGGCCCCACCCGCGGGCCAACCGGCCCCCGGCGAGCAGTTTCTTGACGACAAGCAGTTGACGCGCGGCCTGAATGACCCTATCGTCGATATACCGATCATCGGTACATAATCACCGGAGGCAGACGTGGACGTTCGAGTCGATCCCGAGGAGTTGTTGCCGCTCACCCCGCTGACGCTGCAGATCCTCGTCACACTGGTGAGCGAGCCGCTGCACGGCTATGCCGTCGTCAAGCAGGTGCGCGAGGCGACCTCCGGGCGCATCAACCCGGGCACCGGCACGTTCTACTCCGCCATCCACCGCATGAGCGACGAGGGGCTGATCGAAGAGGTCAACACCCCGGAACATGGCGACGCGCGGCGGCGTACCTACGCCATCACCGACTTCGGCCGCGCGGTGCTCGATGCCGAGACCGACCGCCTCGGTGAGCTCGTCGAGCTGGCGCGCACGTCGCGCCGCGCCTGACGCTCATGAGCCGCCTGCACGGTCTCGTGGCGCGCCTGCTGCCGCGCCGGTTCCGCGCCCGCTACGACGCCGAGATGCGCGCCATGCTCTCCGCACGGCGCGACGAGCTGGCCGGCGCCCCCTTGCACCGGCGCGTGGCCTTCTGGGCCGGCGAGCTCGGCGATCTGCTGGCCACCGCAGCACGCGAATGGCGCCGCACACTGTTTCCCCGCCGACCTTCCCTCTCGCTCCCCGAGAGGATGCGCGAGATGTTCGACCGTCTGCTGTCCGACGTACGCTACGTCGCCCGCACCACCGCGAAGCAACCGTTGTTCAGCGCTCTGGTGGTGCTCACCCTGGCCTGCGGCATCGGCGCGACCACCGCGGTCTACACCCTGGTGGAAGCGGTGTTGCTGCGGCCGCTGCCCTTCGCCGACGCCGACCGCCTGGTCGTTGGCTTCGGCTCCTTCCCGCTCAACGACTCCGCCTCGGTGTCGCCGCCGGACTACCTCGACTACCGCGACCGGGTGGACGCCTTCGAGGCGCTCGCCGCCATCGGTAGCGGCGTCGGCGAAGCTTCGGTCGGTGGAGTGGGGAGCCCGGAGGTCGTGCCCGCGCGCACGGCCTCGCACCAGCTATTCGACGCCCTCGGCGTGACGCTCGCTCGCGGTCGTGTTTTCACTGCCGAGGAGGCGGTCGCCGGGGGGCCGCACGTCGTGGTCATCAGCGACGGATTGTGGAAGCGGCACTTCGGCGCCGATCCCGACGTCATCGGCAGCGAGCTGCTGATCGACGAGGAGCCCGCCACGGTGATCGGCGTGCTGCCCGCAGACTTCGAGCTGTTCGCCCCGGTCGACATCTGGGCACCGCTGCCGTTCGGCGGCGAGGACATGAGCGTGCGGCGCTTTCACTTCCTGCGTGTCATCGGCAAGCTACGCGCCGGTGTCGACGCCGCCGCGGCACAGGCCGAGGTCGATGCGGTCGCCACCGAGCTCGAGGCGGCCTACCCCGATTCGAATACCGGTTGGACCATGCGCCTGGTGCCGCTGCGACAGGTGGTCGTCGGCGACGTGCAGCAGCCGCTGCTGTTGCTACTTGCGGCGGTCGGGGCGGTGTTGCTGATCGCGTGCTGCAACGTTGCCATCTTGTTGCTCGCGCGCGCGGCGCGGCGCGCTCCGGAGATCTCGATGCGGCACGCCCTGGGTGCATCCGGCGGACGCATCGTCCGCCTCCTGTTGACCGAGAGCCTGCTGCTGGCACTCGCCGGCGGTACGCTCGGCGTGTTGCTCGCCTACCGCGGCGTCGACCTGCTCGTCGCCCTGTCGGCGACCGCGCTGCCGCGCCTCGAGGACGTCTCGGTCGACGGCTCGGTGCTGTTGTTCAGCCTCGTGGTGACGATCGGCACCGGCCTGTTGTTCGGGTTGGCGCCGGCGCTGCGCTCGGCACGCGGCGATGCGGACGGCGCATTGCGCGCCGGCCGAGGCATCGTCTCGCCCGGCGGGCGGCGGCTGCGCGGAGTCCTGGTCTCCGGGCAGGTGGCGCTGTCCTTCGCCCTGCTGGTGGGCGCTGGTCTCCTGATCCGCAGCTTCGATGCGATGACGCAGGTCGAGCCCGGCTACACGGTCGACGGAATCGCCACCGCATCCATCGACCTGCCGAGCGCACGCTACGACACCCCCGAGCGCCGCCACGCTTTCTTCGACGACCTGTTCGCCCGTCTCACCGCCATGCCCGCGATCGACGCGGTGGGGGGCGTCAACGTGGTGCCACAGACCGGTGGCGGGGACACCTTCGCCTATCCCGAGGGCAGTCCACCGGAGCCCGGCTCGCAGGGCTTCAACGCGCAGGTACGCACGGTGACGCCCGGCTACTTCAACGCCATCGGGATCCCGCTCCTGCGCGGCCGAGCGTTCACGGCGTCCGATTCCGGTGAGCGCCAGGTGGTCATCCTCGACGAGCCGTTCGCATCGACGATCTTTCCCGACGGCGACGCGGTGGGGAGGACCATCGTGGTCGACTTCGGCGAGCCCACACCGGTCGAGGTGGTCGGTGTCGTCGGCGGCGTGCTGCACTGGGACCCCACCCTGGGGCGCTACGGCACGATGTACTTTCCCTTCCGCCGTGGCTCGTCGCTCGCCCTCGTGCTGCGCGCTGCAGGTGATCCTGCGCCGGCGATCGCCGGGCTGCGCACCGCGCTCGCCGAGCTCGATCCGATGCTGCCGCTCGCCAACGTGACGACGATGGCCGACCTGGTCGCCGGATCGGTCGCCGAACCGCGCTTCCGCGCCCGGTTGATGGGCGCCTTCGCCCTTGCCGCCTTGATTCTGGCCGTCGCCGGCCTGTACGGCGTTCTCGCCTTCTTCGTTGCCGAACGCCGACGGGACATCGGCGTTCGCCTGGCGCTCGGCGCCGGCGCCGGCGAGGTCGTTCGCCTGGTGGTCGGTCAGGGTCTGCGACTGGTCGCCTTCGGGCTGGCCTTCGGCGTGCCGGCAGCGGCCGCGGTCAGCTGGACGGTCCGCGGCATGCTGTTCGGCGTCACCCCGGCGGACCCGCTGTCGTTTCTCGGAGTCGCCGCCGCACTCGCGATCGTTGCGCTGCTTGCCTGCCTGTGGCCCGCGCGACGCGCGACGCGCGTCGACCCGCTCGAGGTGATGCGCACCGAATAGGGCTCAGTGGCTCAATCTGCGGCAGGCCGTCGGCCGATCACCGCCACCAGTTCGCGCCCCGCGGCGACGCGTTCGGTGCGGACGTCCTCGAAGCCGGCGTCGTGCAGCTCGGCGACGACGCGTCGCACCGCTGCGTCGTCGAGCCCCGGCGGCGTATAGGCGCCGGCGTTTGCCAGCGCGCCGCGCTGGGCGAGCATCAGCGTGCCTCCGGGGCGCAGGACGCGCAGCGTCTCGCCCAGTCCCGCGGCGCGATCGGGCCAGCGGTGGAAGTTGTTGACCGCGATCACGCGAGCGAAGGACGCGTCGGCGAACGGGATCACCGCGGCGCTCGCCTGCCGCAGGTCGACCCGACCCGCGGCGATCAGCGTGCGGTTGCGGCGCGTGGCCTGTTGCACCATCCGAGCGGAGATGTCGATTCCGGCGACGGTGCCCCGCGGGGCGAGCGCGGCGATCATCGCGATGGCGGTGCCGGGCCCGAAGCCGATCTCCAGCACGTCGTCATCCGGTTGCACGCCGAGCAACTCGACGGCGGCGCGGTTGAGCGGTGCGTTCTTGTACGCCATCAGGTGGCCGACGAGGCTGCCGACCACTCCTCGCGGGTGGGAGAAGTTGCGCATCCACGCCGGGCGCTTCTGCGGCCGGGTGAGGGAAACCTGCTTCGCCGTGGTGCTCATGACAGCTCCTCCACGATCTGCTCCCAGGGGGCCTCCTCGAGCGCCGCGCGCACCAGGCGCAGCACTTCGGAGGCGTCCCTCAGGCGTGTCGCCGACAGGTCGAGCTGCAGCGCGTTGATCGCGCCGCGCTCGCGCTCCTCCATCGTCTCGATGAGTGCCTTACCTGCAGCGGTGAGGCGCACCAGCTTGGAGCGCTTGTGCGCCGGGTTGTCGACCATCTCCACGTAGCCGCCCGCGCGCAGATCGTTGACCAGCGTCTGGATGTACTGGCGCGAGACCGGGCGGCGTCGGGCCATCTCGGGCATCGTCTGGGGGCCATCGCGGCGCAGGCTCTGCAGCACGCCGCGCCGCCCGGCGGTCAGCTCGTCGCCGCCGTGCAGCTGCTCGGCTGCGTGGCGCAAGCGGTGGAACAGCGCCCGGGTCTCATCGACCAGCTCGCCGAACGCCGCTGCCCCTTCAGCTCGCCGGCTCATCGGCGGCCTCTCCGTCGTTCTCGCATCTCCGTCTCCTGTTTCGTGGTCGCGTGGCGCGGCCAATATATAGGCAAGTCATTTGTCATTACGACAATAAACTTGTCAAGTTTCACCGAGGTTGCACACTCTCCGGAAGTTGGCTTCGTGCGGCGCTGCTGCTATAGAGAACCTTGAAGCGACGGGTCCTTACGACGAGGGCTGCGCACGGAAAGGCAGGAGCACGCGATGCGTATCGCCGTCAGCACGCCGACAGGGAACGTCGGCCGCGCCGCGGTCGACCGGTTGCTGGAAAGTGATGCCGAAGTGGTGGTGATCCACCGCGAGCCGGCCAGGCTCGGCCACCTCGAGGCTGCCGGAGCGTACGTCCGGCAGGGATCGCTCGACAACGAGGAGGCGCTGACCCGCGCCACCGGTGGGGTCGACGCGCTGCTGTGGGTGACTCCGACGGTGCCCACGGCGATGAACCTGCGCGCCTCGCAGAATCAGTTCGGCGTCGCCGCGGCGGCGGCAATCCGCGCCAACGGCATCCCGCGGGTGGTCAACATCTCCAGCATCGGCGCGCAGCACGATGCCGGCACCGGTCCGATCGCCGGCCTCCACGATGTCGAGGAGATGCTCGATGCGAGCGGCGCCGCCGTCCTGCACCTGCGCGCCGCCTATTTCTTCGAGAACTACGTCCCGCAGGCCCAGGTCATTCGCGCGCTCGGCTCGATCATGCTGCCGATCGCCGGCGACTACTCGGTGCCGATGATCGCCACGCGTGACGTCGGCGCCGCAGCCGCCGCGCACCTGCTCGAGAGTTGGAGCGAGACGTCGATCGTCGATCTGCACGGGCCGGAGCGGCTCACTTTCGACGAGGCCGCGGCGATCATCTCCGCCGCCTGTGGCCGTGACATCCCGCACAGCGAGGTCGACGACATGCAGGCGCGCATGGGGCTGTCGATGCTCGGCATGTCGGGCAGCGTCATCGACGCGATGCTGGAGATGTACCGCGCCATCGAGAGCGGGCACCTGACCACGGCGGACCCTGGCGTAATCGAATCCACCACTCCCACCACGCTCGAAGAGTGGGCGGTGCAGACGCTGGCGCCGATACTTGCCTGAGGAGAGCCGATGACGGGCAAGGCCTTCAAGGCGGCGGCGGTTGCGGCCACGCCGGTGTTCATGGATCGTGACGCGACGGTCGAAAAGGCGTGCGCGCTGATCGCCGAGGCCGCCGACAACAGCGCCGAGCTGGTGGTCTTTCCGGAGACCTTCATTCCCACCTACCCGATGTGGGTGTGGCAGATGCCGGCCTCCGCGACCACCGCGATGGCGCGATTACACGCCGAGTTGATCGGCCAATCGGTCGAGATCCCGGGCCCCACAACCGACCGGCTGTGCGCTGCTGCGCGCGACGCCGGCGTGCACCTGGTGATCGGCGTCAACGAGCCGCTCACCGACACCCGGGGCGCCAGCCTGTTCAATACCACGGTCTACATCGGCGCCGACGGCACGCTGCTCGGCCGGCACCGCAAGCTGGTTCCGACCGCGCCTGAGCGATTGGTGTGGACGCCCGGCGACGGCAGCACGCTGGAAGTCTTCGATACCCCCCTCGGCAGGATCGGCGGTCTGATCTGCTGGGAGAACTACATGCCGCTGGCGCGGTACACGATGTACGCGCAAGGCACGCAGATCTGGGTTGCACCGACGTGGGACTGCGGTGACACGTGGCTGGCGACCCTGCGTCACATCGCCAAGGAGGGCGGCGTCTGGGTGATCGGCTGCGGCACGCCGACGCAGGTGGGGGACATCCCGGACGACTATGCCTTCAAGAAGCAGTACTACGGCGCCGACGACGAGTGGATCAACGACGGCGACGCGGCGATCGTCAATCCGCTCGGTGAGATCGTCGCCGGGCCGGCGCACCGGACGCGCGAGATCATCTACGCGGACATTGATCCGGTAATCGCCCAGGGGCTCAAATGGAAGCTCGACGTCGCCGGCCACTACAGCCGCCCCGACGTCTTCGAGCTGATCGTCAACACCGCCGAGCGGCCGCAGATCTGGAAGAGCTCGACGGTCGACGACGATGCCCTCGAAGCTGCCGAAGATTGACACCGCTCGGGCCCGGCGGCCGCCGCGAACGGGTTTGTTTTTCAGACATGCTGATCCTATTATTGAGCCGACCCTACTGCCTCGGAAACTTCTTCAATGCCGCCGCGCGTGATACCCATGCCACGTCCCATGACCCGCAATACCGTGCTCGATTACATCGGCAACACCCCGTTGATTCCCATCGACGGGGTGTTCGTCAAGATGGAGTGCTCCAACCCGGGTGGCAGCGTCAAGGACCGCATCGCCAAGTTCATGCTTCAGGAAGCGCGCGCTCGCGGTGACCTCCAACCGACCGATACCGTGGTCGAGGCGACCTCCGGCAACACCGGCATCGCCATGGCGATGGTGGCGCGTGAGCTCGGCCACCGGGTGATCATCTGGATGCCCGAGCACATGAGCCAGGAGCGCATCGAGATGCTGCGCACGCTCGGCGCCGATGTCCGGCTGACGCCCGAGGAGGAGGGCTTCCAGGGCCCGATCGAGAAGCGCGACTCCTACAAGGGGCGCGATGGGTACTACGTTCCCGATCAGTTCGGCAACCCGGACAACGTGCGCTGCCACGAAAGCACCACCGGCGAAGAGATTGCCCGCCAGCTGCGCGAGCTCGGGCGTGAGTCGGTCGACGCATTCGTCGCCGGCACCGGCACTGGCGGCACGCTGATGGGCGTCGGTCGGGCGCTCAAGAAGGTCATGCCGGAGATCCGCATCGTCGCCGTGGAGCCCGAGGAGAGCGCCGTCATGCTCGGGGGGGAGCCCGGCTCGCATTCCATCCAGGGCATCGGCGACGGCTTCATCCCCCCGCTCGTCGACATGGACTTCGTCGATGAGGTAATTGCCGTCGGCGAAGCGGACGCCGCATCGGCGGCGCGCCGCATCCACGACGAATTCGGCTACTGTGTCGGCATGAGCGCCGGTGCCAACACGATTGCCGCGCAGCGCCTGCGCGCGCGCGGCCTCGAGGTCGCCACGGTGTGGCCCGATTGCTCCGATCGCTACATTTCGATGGGCCTCAGTTCTCCCGGTGCGAGCGACGGTAGCTGCCCGATGGTAAGTCGCTGCGCTGAGCGCTGGTACAACGTCATCGAGTCCTGACAGGCCGGCGGCCGGCGCCGGGATGAACGAGGAGCTGAGACGATGCGGCGGACGATGGGAGTGGCGGTGGTCCTCATGGCGGCAGCGCTGGGCTTGGTGGGGTCGTTGCGGGAGGTGCGCGCGGCGGCGGCAGGTGGTCTGATGGGAAGCCCGAGTTCCGCGCGGTCGACCCCGGGAACGGTGCCGATGTGGTCGAGCGAGGGCCACGACATCGTCTGCGAGATCGCCTTCCAGCGCCTCACCGACGAGGCGCGCGCCATGGTCTTCGCCATCCGGGCGCACGATCCGCAGCCTTCGGAGACCTTCTACCGCTCGTGCACCTGGCCGGACGCGTCGCGCTACGAGGACTACAAGGCCACCTACGAGTACCACTTCATGAACGTCGTCGTGCCGGACGCCGACGAGGTCGTGATGCAGCGCGACTGCGCCAGCTACGACTGCGTGCAGGTTGCCGTCGTGCGCTATGCGCGCTACACGGCGATGGATCCGGGTGACTCCGAGAGCCTGCAGATCCGTCGCGCTGCCGCGCTGAAGTTCGTCAGTCACTTCGTCGGCGATCTGCACCAGCCCGTGCACGTCGGTTACGCCTACGACCGCGACGCCAACGACCTGCTCGTCGACTTCTACGACGAACCGCAGGTACGCCTGCACGCGGTGTGGGATTACCACATCCCGCAGCGCATGGGCCTGTACGATGACCCGATCGCGACGGCACACCGGCTGGCGGCCGAGGTCACCGACGCCGAGGCGGCGACATGGGAGAACGTCGACGTCGTGGCCTGGTCGCGCGAGTCGTACGAGATCGTCAAGGACCTGGTCTACGACATCCCGCCCGACGGTCGCATCGGCGACGACTACTTCGACCGCGCAGCACCGATCGTCGAGAAGCGCTTCAAGCAGGCCGGCGTGCGCCTGGCGTACCTACTCAACCACGCAGCGGACGGCACCCTGGCGTTTCCGCCGTTGTTCCGGTAGCCGGACGGCTAGCCGTCGCCCTCGGGCTTCGGCTCGGCCGCCGGGGCATCCTCGGCCGCCGGGGCATCCTCGGCCGTCGGGGGCGCCTCGGCAGCGGGAGCAGCCTCGGTGGCAGGAGCAGGTTCTGCAGCGGGAGCAGGTTCGGCGGCGGGAGCAGCGGCCGGAGGCGCCGTCGCTTCGGGCTCAGGCTCGGGCTCGGGTTCCGGCACAGCGGTGGTCTTCTGCAGGTCGCAGTCCTTGCAGCGCCACTCGCCCTCTACCTCCTCGGCGTGCTCGTGGGGGCAGATTTCCTGATAGTGGGCGATTTCCGCCTCGAGGGCTTTGCGTTCCTCGACCTGATCGTCCCCGAGCTGGCCGAGCGCCTTCTGCGCGCGGTAGCGGCGGTCGCGTAGCTCCAGAGTTTCGAGTTCCATGGTTTCGCCGGGTCGGACGTTGGTAACGGACGGCTCGCGACAGGAGCCATGAGTACCCTACGTTAGCCCCGAGGCGGGGGCCGTTCAAGCTGTCGGCAGGCGCGTCGCGGCACGGCGACGCTCCTTGCAAGGCGGGGCTGTGGAGACGATGATCTTGCTCATGAGAAAGCACACCGTAGTCTCCTACCGCTGGTTGTTCGCCCTTTCCTTCCTGGCGCTCGTCGTCGTCGCTTGCGGCGGCACCGATCAGCCCGCCGAGCAGGCCGAGGCTGCCGATGCCCCGGCGCAGGTCAGCAGTGAGACGGCACCGGTGCCCGAGCTGCGCACCAATGACGCCGGCGCGGTGCTGGTCACGCAGGACGAGGTTCTGCGCCTGATCGACGCCGGGACGGCGCCGATGATCCTCGACGTGCGCACACCCGAGGAGTTCGCCGAGGGACACGTTCCGGGCGCGATCAACATCTCCTACGACGAGCTCGCAGATCGTCTCGGCGAGATCGAGTCGGCGCGCAATGACGGCTTGATCGTGTACTGCCGCAGCGGTCGCCGCGCCGGCATTGCCGAGGAGTTGTTGCTCGGCGAGGGCTTTTCCAACGTGCAGCATCTCGAGGGCGACATGATCGCCTGGCAGGAAGCCAACCGCCCGCTGGTGCAACAGCAGTAGCGCACGGGCTGCCAGTACGCGCGGTCGAACGTCGGCACGCGCGTGTCGCGCCCTATTCGTATCTGAGCGCCTCGATCGGGTCGAGGTTGGCCGCGCGCACGGCCGGGTAGATGCCGGAGATCAGGCCGGCGGCCATCGACACGCCGGTCGACAGGAAGACCGCACTGAAGGTGATCACCGTCGCCCAGCCGGCCGACGCCGCCACCACCAGCGCTATGATCACGCCCATCGCCACTCCGGCGATCCCGCCCAGCAGGCTGATGGTGAACGCCTCGATCATGAACTGGATGCGGATCTCCGAGCGTCGCGCGCCGACGGCACGGCGGATACCGATCTCGCGGGTGCGCTCGAGCACCGTCGCCAGCATGATGTTCATGATGCCGATGCCGCCGACGAGCAATGAGATACCGGCGATGCAGCCCATCACGATGTTGAACAGGCGCTGGGTGCGGCGGCTCTGTTCGAGCAGCGCCTCGGGGACCACCAGTGCGAAGTCGTTGGCGCCGCCGTGGATGCGCTCGAGCAGGCGCTCGATTGCCACCGCGGTGGCCTGCGGCGAGACGCCCTCGTCGAGGCGCACGACAATCTCGTCGAGCGGCGCTTCGAGCGGCGGGCGGTCGAACTTGCGGATGGCGGTGCTCGCCGGCACGTAGATCTCGCTGGACGTAGTGCCCACAGCGACACCCTGGAAGCTCGAGCCACCGCCGCTCTCCTCGAGCACGCCGACGACCTCGAACCAGGTGTCGTTCACCTTGAGGTGCTCGCCGAGCGCCTCGCCGGAGCCGAAGAGGTTGCGCCGGATGCCGGCGCCGATGACCGCCACCTGGGCGTGATTGTCCTCGTCGATCTCGTCGATGAAGCGCCCCTCGACGACGCGCAGGCCGGCGAGCTCGTCCTGGTGCGCGGAGGCGCCGATCAGCTGCCCCTGCGTCTGCACGCCGGGAGCCATGATCATGTAGGTGTCGACCTCGACGCGCGGCGCGGTCAGCTCCACGCCCGGGACGCCGTCTTCGATGATGGTGGCGTCGCGCAGCGACACGCCGAGCGACTGCATGCGCAGCTCGTTGAGCTCGTCGTCGGTGAGGTCCGGGTTGCGCACCAGCACGTTGCGCAGGCCCATGCGATCGATCATCTGCATCGCCTGCTGCTCGGCGCCG
>JASFRZ010000025.1:0-21090 GCA_050114655.1 Acidobacteriota bacterium | reverse complement strand
CAGCTCGTAGAGCTTGGCAAGCGCGTGCGCCGATTCCAGCGCCGGGATGATGCCCTCGCTGCGCGACAACCGCTGCAGGGCGATCACCGCCTGGGTGTCGGTGACCGAGCTGTAGGTCACGCGGCCTCTGTCTTTGAGAAAGGCGTGCTGCGGGCCAACGCCGGGATAGTCGAGGCCGGCGGAGATCGAGTGCGCCAGCTTCACCTGGCCGTCGTCGTCCTGCAGCAAATACGACCGCGCGCCGTGCAGCACGCCGACGGCCCCGCGCGACAGAGTGGCGGCGTGCTCGCCGGTCTCGACGCCATGCCCGGCGGCCTCGACGCCGAGCATCGGCACGTCGGAATCGAGCCAGTCGGCGAACAGCCCGATAGCGTTGCTGCCGCCGCCGACACAGGCCACGAGCAGCGTGGGATCCGGCTCGTCGAGCGCGGCAAGCTGCGCGCGCACCTCGCGGCCGATGACCGCCTGGAAGTCGCGCACCATCGCCGGGTACGGGTGCGGGCCGACGACCGAGCCGAGGATGTAGAAGGTCGTCTCAACGTTGGTGACCCAGTCGCGGATGGCCTCGTTGGTGGCGTCCTTGAGGGTTCGCGAGCCGGAGGACACCGGTACCACCTTGGCCCCCAGGAGCTGCATCCGGAAGACGTTGAGCTTCTGTCTGCGGATGTCCTCCTCGCCCATGTAGACGGTGCAATCGAGGCCGAACATCGCCGCCACCGTCGCCGAGGCGACACCGTGCTGTCCTGCTCCGGTCTCGGCGATGACACGCTGCTTTCCCATGCGGCGCGCCAGCAGCGCCTGCCCGAGGGTGTTGTTGATCTTGTGCGCACCGGTGTGCAGCAAGTCCTCGCGCTTGAGCCACACCGCCGGCCCCCCGAGCTCGCGCTCCAGGCCGCGGGCGCGGTACAGCGGCGTCGGCCGGCCGGCGAAGTCGCGCAGCAGCGTGTCGAGCTCAACGCGAAAGGTCTCGTCGCGGCGTGCCGCATCATGCGCTTCCTTCAGCTCGGTGAGCGCCGGGATCAACGTCTCGGGCACGAAGCGACCGCCGAAACGACCGAAGCGACCGCGCTCGTCGGGCAGCGCGGCGTGGGTTGTCTCGTTGCTCACCATGCGACGGCTCCTGTCATGTTGTCTCGCCCCCTTGCGGCGCCGTACCCGGCACCCTCTGTGTCACGCCGCGCGCGGCGGCTGCCTCCGGCCGGTACGGCGCCAAAGACTCGGCGAATGCCGTCAGCTTGTCGATACTCTTGCGTCCGGGCGCCGACTCGACGCCGGACGAGACGTCGACTGCCCACGGACGGACACGTTCAACTGCCGCCACCACGTTGCCCGCGTGCAGCCCCCCGGCCAGCACCACCCTGCGCTCTGCAGCCAGGTGCGCCGCGACCTCCCAGTCGGCCGCCTCCCCGGTGCCGCCGTACTCCCCGGCGACCCGTGCGTCGATGAGCAGTGTGGCCTGCGGGTAGGCTTCGGCGAGCTCCCGCGCCGTCTCCGGCGCGGTCCCGGGGGCGAAGCGCAGCGCCTTCCACACCGGCCGCGGCGCAGCGGCGCATGCCTGCGGCGTCTCGTCGCCGTGAAGCTGGACGAAATCCAGCTCCAGACGCTCGGCCGCGGCGGCAATTTCTTCGGAAACCGCGTCGACGAACACGCCGACGCGCCACACGTCGGCGGGCAGATCGGCGGCGATGGCGGCGGCCTGGTCGAGCGTCACGGCGCGCGGGCTGCCGGGCCACAGCACGAAGCCGAGCGCGTCGGCGCCGGCCTCGATCGCCGCGGCGGCGTCCTCGCCGTTGGTGATGCCGCAAACCTTCCAGCGCAGCCCGCTCATGGCAACAACGCCGCGCTCCTCGAGCAGGCCGCTCATAGCAGCACCGCCCCGCTCAGATCGATGTCGTCGGGCAGGTCCAGTTCCTCGAGATCCTCGGCCGTCGCGCGCTGCCCTGCGGCGCGCGCCGTTGCATCCTTCTGTTGCTGATCGCCCGCCTCGCCGCCATCGACGTCCTCGCCTTCGCCGGCGTCACCTGCCGCCGGGCCCGCGTTCTCCGCCCCGCCGGCCTCGACCAGCTCCCGCAGCTTCATACCCGGGTCGTCGGCGGTGACCAGCGCGGTACCGACGAGGATTGCGTCGAAGCGCCGTCGCGCGACCCGGCGCACGTCCTCAGCGTCGGAGACCGCGCTCTCGGCGACCGTCAGGACGTCGCGCGGCAGCTCGGGCGCCAGCCGCAGGGCGTGCTCGAAATCGAGCTCCATGGTGTCGAGGTTGCGGTTGTTGATGCCGACGATGCCGCTGCCCGCGTCGACCGACGGCGCCAGCAGCGACGGGCGGTGAAACTCGACCAGCGCGTCGAGGCCGACCGAGCGCGCCGCCTCGACGAACTCCGGCAGCGCCGCGCCGTCGAGCAGCTCGGCGATCAGCAATACCGCGCTCGCGCCCGCGGTGGCGGCGCGGAAGACCTGGTACAGCTCGGTGACGAAATCCTTGCGCAGTGTCGGCAGCTCGATCGACGAGCTGACCGCGAGCAGGTGCTCGATATCGCCGGCGAAGAAGTGCTGCTCGGTGAGCACCGATACTGCGGCGGCGCCGTTGTCGGCGTAGGCGGCGGCGAGATCGACCGGAACGAAGTCGTCGCGCAGCGTGCCACGCACTGGGCTGGCGCCCTTGACCTCGGCGATCACCGACACGCCGGTCGCGGCGAGTGCGGCGGCGAAACGCCCCGCCGTGCTGCGGGAGCCGAGCTCCTCTGCCTCGGCGCGCAGCGTCGCCTCGCTGACCACGCCGCGCTGCCGCCGGGTGGTCTCGCGCGCCGCCTCGACGAGGTCCGATAGCAGCAGCTTCATCGCGCCGCCTCCCGCGAAGCCTGCACCAACGCCTCGAGACGTTCGGCGGCGGCGCCGCTGTCGATCGATTGCCACGCTCTCTGCAGGCCGCTGGCCAGGCCGTCGGCGGCCTCGCCGACATAGATCGCCGCCGCCGCGTTGAGAGCCACGATGTCGGCCTGCGGGCCACGCTCGCCGGCGAAGATGGCGCGGATCGCAGCCGCATTGTGTTGCGGGTCCCCACCCGCCAGGCTGTCGAGCGCTGCGGTTTCGAGGCCGAGGTCGAGCGGCTCGATCTCGTACACGGTGACGTCGCTGCCGTCCCACTCGGCGACCTTGGTGGCGCCGACGGTCGAGAGCTCGTCGAGGCCGCCGTCACCGTGCACCACCAGCGCGCGCCGAGCGCCGAGCTCGCCGAGCACCCGGGCGAGCGGCTCGACCAGCGCATCGTCATAGACGCCGACCACCTGGTGGGTGGCGCGCGCCGGGTTGGTCAACGGCCCGAGCACATTGAATATGGTGCGCACGCCGAGCTCGCGGCGCGGCTCCACCGCGTGCTTCATCGCCGGGTGCTGGTAGGGAGCAAACAGGAAGGCGAAGCCGAC
The DNA here is from genome assembly GCA_050114655.1 of Acidobacteriota bacterium. GTDB lineage: Bacteria > Acidobacteriota > UBA890 > UBA890 > UBA890 > JASFRZ01. The sequence goes on along the minus strand of JASFRZ010000025.1, from coordinate 17,668 downwards.
CTCATCGAGGATTCGCGCCTGTGCCTCGGGATCCTCGATGAGCGCCACGCCGAGCGCCTCGAGCACGTCGGCGCTGCCACAGCTGCTCGAGACGCTGCGGTTGCCGTGCTTGGCGACGCGCACCCCGGCGCCCGCCGCCACCAGCGCCGCGGCCGTGGAGATGTTGATCGTGCCGGCGCCGTCGCCTCCGGTGCCGGCAGTATCGACCAGGTTCTCGGCATCAACGTCGACCTGCACGGTGATCGCCGCGGCGCGCATCGCCTCGGCGCTGCCGACGATCTCGTCGACCGTCTCGCCCTTCATGCGCAGCGCTACGACGTACCCGGCAACCTGCGCCGGCGTGGCCTCTCCGCGCATGATGACATCCATCGCCGCGCGCGCATCGTCGCGGGTCAGATCGCTGCCGCCGATGACCTGTCGAATGGCGTCAGTAAGCATGCTCAGCCCTCCAGCTCGCCGCAGGCGACGAGGAAGTTGCGCAGCATCGCGGGGCCTTCAGGGGTAGCGATGGACTCGGGATGGAATTGCACCCCGTACAGCGGCCACCGGCGGTGCTGCACCCCCATGACAAGGTCGTCGGCGGTGGTGGCGGTGATGCGCAACGAATCCGGGAGACTGTCGCGCGCCACCACCAGGGAGTGATAGCGCGCCACCTCCAGCCGGCGCGGCAGGCCGGCGAACAGACCCTCGCCATCGTGCTCGATGAGCGCGGTCTTTCCGTGCACCACCGCCGGGGCACGCGTCACCACGCCGCCGAGGGTGGCGGCGATCGCCTGGTGACCGAGGCAGACGCCCAGGATCGGGGTGTCGGCGGCCAGCGCCGCGACGATGTCGCAGCAGCAGCCGGCGTCTTCCGGCCGCCCCGGCCCCGGCGACATCACGATGCCGCGCACGGCAAGCTCGCGCGCCGTCTCGACGTCGACAACGTCGTTGCGCCGCACGTCGAGCTCGGCGCCCAGGTGACCGAGCGCCTGCACCAAGTTGTAGGTGAACGAGTCGTAGTTGTCGATGACCAGGATCATGGCGCGATTTCCTCGGCCTGCCCGGCGTCTTCAACCGTTTGCGCGACCGCCTCGGCGCGGCTCGCCCAGGCAATCGCCGACAACGCCGCCGCCGCCTTTTGGCTCGTTTCCTCATATTCGCGCCGCGCCACCGAGTCGGCAACGATGCCGGCGCCCGCCTGCACCTCCGCCCGTCCTTCGCGCATCACGATGGTGCGGATGGCAATGCAGGAATCGAGGTTGCCGGCGAAATCGGCGTACAGAATCGCGCCAGCGTAGACGCCGCGGGATACCGGCTCGAGCTCGTCGATGATCTCCATGGCGCGGATCTTCGGCGCACCCGAGACGGTGCCGGCCGGAAAAGCGGCAAAGAGCGCCTGCAGCGGGGCGAGGTCGGCGCGCAACGTCCCCTTGACGCTCGAGACGATGTGCATGACGTGCGAGTAGCGTTCGACGTTCATGAACTCGGGCACCCGCACGCTGCCGTATTCAGCCACCCGCCCGACATCGTTGCGTCCCAGGTCGACGAGCATGAGGTGCTCGGCGCGCTCCTTCTCGTCGGCGAGCAGCTGTTGCTCGAGCGCAGCGTCTTCCTCGGCGTCGGCACCGCGCGGGCGCGTGCCGGCGATCGGGCGATTCTCGACGACGCCGTCGGTCACCCGCACCAGCATCTCCGGAGACGAGCCCACCACGTGCGCCGCGCCGGTATCGAGCAGGAACATGTACGGCGATGGGTTGATGGCGCGCAGGGCGCGATACACGCTCAGCGGCTGTGCATTCGTCCGCCGGCTGAGCCGGCGCGACAGCACGATCTGGAAGGCGTCTCCGGCGGCGATGTACTCCTTGGCGGCGTCGACCGCGGCGCAGAACGAGGCGCTGCCGAGGCTTTGGTCGACATCGTCCTCGGGCGTCACTTCGCCATCCCGAACGGTCACTCGATCGAGCGGTGCGGCACCGGCAGCATCGGCATCGAGCACCGCGGAGAGTCGCTCGAGCCGATCGACGGCGTCCTCATAGGCACGCTTCAGGTCAGCGGGCGCCGCGCCGTTCTCGACCCGTGCGTTGGCCACCAGCACGACGCGGTGGCGCAGGTGATCGAATGCCAGGACGCTGTCGTAGTACGCCAGCGAGACCCATGGCATGTCGCCGTCAGGGGGGTTGGCGGCAGGAATGTCTTCGACCCAGCGGATGGCGTCGTAGCCGACGTAGCCCACCGCACCGCCGGTGAACGGCGGCGCGCCGTCGATCGGCTGCGCCCGGTAACGCCGCTGCAGCGCCGCCAGCCCCGCGACCGGGTCGCCCTCGAGACGCTCGCGCGTGCCGTCTTCTGCGATGATGCTGACGCCGTCGGCTCCGCCCTCGACCTCGAGGAACGGGTCACCGCCGAGAAACGAATAGCGCCCGACGTGCACGCCGCCCTCTGCGCTCTCCAGGAGGAACGGGCGCCGCAGTCTGCCGGCGACACGCAGGTAGGCGCTCACCGGGGTGAGGAGGTCGGCCAGGCGCTCGGCACAGACGGGCACGAAGTTGCCCCTCTTCGCCGCTTCGGCGAACTCGGGAAACTCCGGAAAGACGTGCAGACACCTCGACCGTTCGATCAACGGCCCAGCCTCCGTTCGGATTCGTCAGGGAAAAAGCGGGAAACGGAAGCCGGCCCCTACCAGGACCAATACCAATACCGCCAGGTCGGCAGAGCCGGCGCAAACGGAGCGCGCGTGCCGGGAGAGGAAGTCCGGTTTGAGATGTCGCCGCGCATGAGCTGCTCCGTTGATGAGCCTCGATGGTAGCAACGGCGCGGCAGAGCGGTCAATCGGCACGCCACGGTCCATGCCCGGCTCCTGCCGAACCTTTAGTCGGCGCACCGCAACCGGCCGCCGGCTCCTGCCGAACGGTCAAACGGCGTGCATCAACCGGCCGCCAGCCCCTGGACCGCGGCGCCTCCCATGGCGATGAAGGTAAAGAACAGCCAGATCAGGAAGGCCACGGTGATCGCCTGGCCTTTCTTCAGCTTGAGCACCACCATGGAGCCGCCGACGACGAGGAACGCCCACCACAGGCTGAACAGGTCGATGCGCTGGAACAGCACCTCGAGCCACGCCGGGGTGTCAGGCCCGGCGAGGAGCAGGTCGAGACCGAGGGTCGGCGCGACGGTGGAAGCGTCCTGCACGCGGCGGATTTCCGGAGGGTTCATGTGCATGATGACGCTGGCGTACACCGAGTAGACCAAGGGATGGATCACCCCGGCACCCGCCGCGACACCGAAGGCGCGCCCGAAGCTCGCCCCCTTGCCGCCCATGATCGCCGCCAGTACCCAGATCAGCAGCGCGATGAGCGCCAATCCGACGAGGATGAAGATCGACGATGCGTAGGCCGCCACCGTGCCGAAGGTGGTCATGATCTGGGCCTGCTGCTGCAACTGCTCCGCGGAAACGTCCGTACCCTGCGCGCGGATTCCGGCGCGGGCCGATTGCACCATGATCTGCTGGGTGATCGGCAGGTTGATCACCGAGATGACGGTGGACAGCACCATGATCCACAACACGATCCACACCGCCAGCTTGGGCTTGACGTCGAGCGCCTCCCACGTCTGCGCCGGCGCGAGGATGGCATTGAAAAAGGGGCCGAACATCGCCGCCGCACCGGTCGGCGCGTCGCCCTCCGGCGCCCCGTGGCTCGCGGCGCCGCGATCATCGTAGGTCTCTTCCCGGGATCCCAGCTCGTCGCTCATCCTGTTCCCTCCGTCGCGCACCGCGCGCAGCGCGATGCCGTGCTCCCCCGCACCCCTGTGCGGCGACGCGCCGGGCGGCGCGTCGCCTGACGTCAACCTTCACCGCTGGTTGTGCCGTTGCCGGCCTGGCTCTGCGCCGGTCATTTCGACTTATCTTGTCCCAAGACATGCTCCGCTGTCGCCCTCATGAGGGCCAGCGGCGGGTCTCCGCGGTCGCCGGTCAAAAGCCGGTACTGGGCGGCGGCTTGCCGCACGAACATCTCGAGGCCGTCAATCACGACGCAGCCGGCCGCCGCCGCCTGGCGCAGCAACACGGTGCGGCGCGGCCGGTAGACCATGTCGAGGACGATCTCTTCACCATGCAGACAGCCCTCCGCAACGGGGCTTTCGCGGACATGCGGCGTGCCGGTCATTCCCACCGGGGTCGCGTTGATCACGATGTCGAACGCCCGCCTGTCCAGCACCTGCGGAGCCCCGTAATCCAGGCCGAGTCGCTCGGCAACGCGCCGCGCGCGCTCCACGGTGCGGTTGAGCAGCGTTACCCGGCAACCGGCAGCGACCAGCCCCGCGGCGGCGCCGCGCGCCGCGCCCCCGGCACCGAGCAACGCAACGCGCGTACCTGCCAGCGGTCGCACGGCAGCGAGCGCGTCAACAACCGCCTGAGCGTCGGTGTTGTGGGCCGACCAGCGTTTGCCGAAGACCACCGTGTTTGCCGCTCCGACGGCCTCGACCAACCTGTCCCGCACGCTGCTGCGCGCCGCCATCGATTCCTTGAAAGGCATGGTCACGCTGACGCCGTGCACCCCGGCGACCTTCGCGAGGCGCAGAACGGCGTCGAGGTCTCCGCCGTGAAGCGGCACGTACGCGGCGTTGCGCCGGCGCCGGCGAAGCACCGCGTTGAAGATCGCAGGCGACAGCGAGTGCCCGATGGGATCGCCGACGAGGCCGAACAAACGCAGCCCGGGGCGCCAGCGCGTCACGCCGAGCACATCGACCAGCTCACGCACCGTCCATTGCCCCGGCGCTACTTCGGCGCCGCTCTCGGCGGCCGCGTAGATCAGTGCCGCGCCGCGCGCCGCGGCCAGCAGCCGGCTCGATCGGCCCGCCTCGCCCATGCAGAAGCAGCTTGTCGGTTGCCCGGCGAGGGCAAGGCCCGCACCCGCCGCCAGCAAGGGCACGGCGTCGTCGGGCGAAGCCGCGCTGGCGACCAGCTTGATCATCGCCGCGCCGCTGGCCGTGGCACGCGCCACCAGCTCGTCGAGGTCGGGCGGCACGCCGGGCTCGTACCAGTGATGCGATAGCACCACCGGCGCGGGCGACGCGCCGACAACTTCGGTAGCCCACTCCGCGGTCAGCTCGACGTCGATAAAGCCCGGCCCGGCGGCCGCCGCCCGCGCCAGGATCTCGCGCCGCCGTTGCTCGCCGCCATCGTAGGCGCCGCCCTGCCAGGTCGGCCGTAGCGTGAAGCCCAGCGGCACCGGGCTGGTCGCGATCAGCCGGCCGAACGCGGCTTTGGACAGCTCGATCCCATCGTTCAGGGCGTCGAGACGCACCTCGGCGAGATCCGCGCCGCGCAACCCGCCGCGGCGAAGCTCGTCGAAACGCTCGAGGAGCCGGTCGTGCGTCGGTTCCGCGAGGCTGACGCACACCCGACAGCGCCCGCCATACGGCCAGCGCACGCCGCTCATCCCGTCTCCCACTCGATCTGCACCAGCTCGCCGTCCGCCCTGCGCCAGCAGGTGATTTCCTCGGCGCCGTCAGCCGAGCACGCGACAATGACGTAGAGCCACTCGCCCCAAGCATCGCGAAGGTCGGTGTGAGAGGGCCGCGCGTGACCATCCGGGTGCGAGTGGTACACCGCGAGAATCTCGTTTCCCGCGCGGCGCGCCGCACGCATGGCGGCGAACACGTCGGCGGCGTCGATCAGGTAGCGGTCCTCACGCCCGGCGCGATTGCGCTCGACGCGCAGTTCCTCGACGACTGCGCGTCGCTGCGATGGCGCCGGGGAAACAACGCGCGCGGGCGGTTTTTCGACTGCGCTCACGTCGCTGCACGCGCCGATCAGGAAGCCACAGGCCTCGGCCGGATAGCAGCGCGCTGCCTCCCGACGCAGGTTGTCGGCGATGGCTGTCGGCAGGTAGAGGGTGTCGATCGCCGCGGGAGCCGACGGCTCAGCCGACATCGGCACGGCACACCGCCACCGCTGTGGGACGATCGATGCTGGGCGCATCGCCGCACAGCGGGCAGCGCGGATCCCGACGGGTACGCACCGAGCGGAACGAACTGTCGCGCAGGTCGATGATCAGCAGCCGGCCGATGAGCGATGCGTCCGTTCCGATGGCGATCTTGAGCGCCTCGGTGGCCAGGATCGTGCCCACCACGCCCGGCAGCGACGCCAGCACGCCTGCCTCGCGACACGGGGCCTGCTCCGGTGGCGGCGCCGGGAAGAGACAGCGGTAACACGGCCCGACGGGCGAGCGCACCACCGTCACCTGGCCTTCGAACTGGTAGATGCTGCCGGTGACCAGGGGAGCGCCGGCGAGCACACAAGCGTCGTTGACGACATAGCGGGTGGCGAAGTTGTCGGAGCCGTCGATGACCAGGTCCCAACCCTCGATCAAGCGGGTGACGTTGGAAGCCGACAAGCGCTCGACGATCGGTACCAGCTCGACATCGGGATTGAGCGGCGCCAGCCGTTGCGCCGCCGCCTCGGCCTTGGCGCGGCCGAGGTCCTCGGTGGTGTAGAGGATCTGCCGCTGCAGGTTGGAACGATCCACGATGTCGTCGTCGAGCAGACCGAGTGTGCCGATGCCGGCCGCAGCCAGGTACTGTGCCGCCGGGCAGCCGAGGCCGCCGACTCCGACCAGCAGCGCCCGTGTCGCGAGCATGCGCGCCTGCCCCGCGACACCGATCTGCGGCAACGTCAGGTGCGCCTGGTAGCGCTCGGTCTGCTCGGCCGACAGACGCGCGTCGCTCATCGCGTCCCCGCCCGTGCCTCTTGTCTGTCGTCGGTAATCACTGCACCTGATCCGAGCCTGACAGGTTCCAGTGGATCGGCGCAGTGCGGCGGTATTCCTCCGATTCCATCTGGATGGTGGTGTGGGTGATCGCGAAGCGCTCGCGCAGCAGCGCGTTGATGCGGGTCAACAACAGGTCCATTTCGTCGAGCGTTGCGGTGCGCACCTCCACGTGGCACGAAAGCGCCGGCACGCCGGAGGTGAGCGACCACACGTGCAGGTCGTGCACCCCGACAACGCCGTCGACATGGGCGATGGCCACGCCGATGTCCTCCAGCTCCATGCCCGGCGGAATGGCTTCGAGCAGCACGTCGACTGACTCGCGAAGCAGGCGATAAGCGCCGGCGACGATGATCAGCCCGATGAGCAGCGAGAGGATCGGGTCGACGATGTAGATGTCCGTGAAAGCCATGAACACACCGCCGGCCACCACCGCCACCGACGACAACAGGTCGCCGAGCACATGCAGGTAGGCGCCGCGCATGTTGAGGCTGTGGCCGTGCCCGTGCAGGAAGAACAACCCGAAGGCGTTGGCCACGAGACCGATCACGGCGACCACCAGCATGGTCCCGGTCGAAACGTCCGGTGGCTCCAGTAGCCGCTGGTACGCCTCCCAGAAGATGAACAACGACATCACCACCAGCGTCACGCCGTTGATGAGCGCGGCGAGCACCTCGAGGCGATACCAGCCGTAGGTCTTGCGCGTGGTCGCGGGCCGGGTGGCGAAGCCGAGTGCGAAATATGCCAGCGCGATCGCCAGCACGTCGGTGAGCATGTGGCCGGCGTCGGCGAGCAGCGCCAGGCTGTTGGAGACGTAGCCACCGACGAGCTCGGCGATCAGGATCGCCGCGGTCAGCAGCAGCGTGATGCGCAGCCCGCGGCGTTCGGCGCCGCGGCTACGGCCGGAGATGTCGGGGCCGTGATCGTGATGCTCGTGGCTGGGCGCGTGGACGTGCATGGCGCGATCTTAGCAGGCTGCGGTGGAGGTCCGACGGGCTCAGATCGCCACACTGAGATAGCCGAGAACCTGCAGCAGCAGGTGGGCGGCATTGGCGGCCGTGATGCCCGACGGGTCCAGCGCCGGAGCGACCTCGACAAGGTCCATCGCCACCACCGGCTGCCTCTCGAAGATCTCGGCGAGCAGCGCCAGCAGCCCGCGCACACCCGGACCGCCGGCTACCGGGTAGCCGGTCCCCGGGGCGCACGACGGGTCGAGCACGTCGATGTCCACGCTGATGTACAGCGGCATTCCGCGCGTGGATTCGCGGATCTCCGCGGCCAGCGCGCCGGGATCGAATGCCTGCCAGGGACGAGCCGGGACGACCAGGCCGGCGGTGTCCATGATCTCGAGCTCGTCGAACGCGTAGGAACGCACGCCGACGATGGCGGTCGACCGGCGCGCAAAGCCGGCGCGGTCCCACAGCCGCGGCACCACGCAGGCGTGCGACAGTGGGTCGCCGTCATAAACGGCGAAGCAGTCGGGGTGGGCGTCGAGCAGCAGGAAGGCGAGGTCGCCGTGGGCGCGGCGGGCCGCTGCGGCGAGCGGTGGAGTGACCGCGTGGTCGCCGCCGAGGCCGAGCAGAAAGGCCCCCGGATACTCGGCCAGCACCTCGCCGGCGCGGATCTCGGTGGCACGCCAACGCGATTCGCCGTCGTCGCCATCCGCAGTAACGTCACCGCAGTCGATCACCCGCAGACCGGCGACCGGATGGCCGACCTCGGTGATCGCCTCGGCGGTGCGCGTCCACGCGCGGATGGCGCGCGGACCCTCGCCGGCGCCGGCGCGGAACGTAGCGGAGGCGCCGAACGGACAGCCGAGGACGACGACGGTCTTGTCGGCGTCAGTGACCTGGGTGAGCCCGAACCACGGAGCGATGTCGCGCATACAGCGAGCGTGCCCACGCGCAGCGGCAACGTCAAGGCTCCGGGACGGGTCCGGGCCGAGGAGTGGAGATCCGCGGCACACCGCCGGGGGGCTCCGGGCTTTGACGGTCCTCGTTTTGACGGTCCGCGCGGGCGCGGCTACGCTCTGATCTCCTCCCCGTCGCGTGCACAGAAAGAGAGTTCCCGTGGCGTCGAAGAAAACCTACAAAGGCTTCACCACCAAGGCCGTTCACGTCGGCCAGGACCCCGATTCCGCCACCGGTGCGGTTATCCCGCCGATCCACCTGACGTCGACCTACGTGCAGGAGGAGTTCGGCAAGCCGGGACCGTACGTCTACAGCCGCTCCGGCAATCCGACGCGCCGCAACCTCGAAGCCGCGCTGGCGGCGACGGAAAATGCCGAGCACGCCATCGCCTTCGCCTCCGGCACCGCGGCGATCGACGCGTGCCTGCGCTTTCTCGGCCCCGACGACCACGTGGTCTGCTCCGAGGCGGTCTACGGCGGCACCTACAGGCTGTTCGAGCAGGTGCTGCGGCGCGCCAGCGGCTTGCAGTTCAGCTACGTCGACACCGCCGACCTCGACGCGGTCGAAGCGGCGTGGACCGAGCAGACGCGCATGCTGTACGTCGAGACACCCACCAACCCGCTGATGCAGCTCACTGACATCGCCGCCGCCGCTGATCTGGCGCAGCGCACCGGCGCGCTCCTGGTGGTCGACAACACCTTCATGTCGCCCTACCTGCAGCGGCCGCTCGATCACGGCGCACACCTGGTGCTGCACTCGACGACCAAGTTCCTCAACGGGCACTCCGACAGCATCGGCGGTGTCGTGTGCAGCAACCGCGACGACCTCGCAGAGAGCCTGCACTTCGTCGCCAAGTCGGTCGGCGCGACGCTGTCACCGTTCGAGGCCTGGCTGATCCAGCGCGGCCTCAAGACGCTGGCGCTGCGCATGGAGCGCTCGCAGGCCACCGCCGAGCTGCTCGCCGCGATGCTCGAAGCACATCCGGCGGTGCAGCACGTCTACTATCCCGGCCTCGAATCGCATCCCGACCACGCGCTCGCCAGGCGCCAGATGGACGGCTTCGGCGCCATGCTGGCGTTCGACCTGGCCGGCTACGACGAGGCCAAGGCGCTGCTCGACGCGGTGCAGGTGTGCACGCTGGCCGAGAGCCTCGGCGGCGTCGAGACGCTGATCTCGCATCCCGCCTCGATGACCCACGCGTCGATCCCCGAGAAGGTGCGCCTGGAACGCGGTATCGGCAACGGCCTGGTGCGCATCTCGGTCGGCATCGAGGACACCGAGGACCTGATCGCCGACCTCGAGCAGGCTCTGGCGCAGGTCGGCTAGAGCTCTCGTCCGCGGAGTACCGGCCCGGGGGCTACCGGCAGGAGTCGTCAGCCGTCGAGGACGCCGCTGATCCAGGCCAGGTATTCGGGCGCTCCACCGACCACCGGAAGCGCCACGACCTCGGGACAATCGTAGGGGTGCTCGCGCTGCAACACCTCGGTGAGTCGCGACAGCCGCTCGGCGTCGGTCTTGCAAATCAGCAGCACCTCGCCCTCGTCGTGCAGCTCGCCGTCCCACCAGAAGATCGAGCGAATGCCGGGAACGACGTTGACACACGCCGCCAGCTTGCCCTCGACCAGAAACGATGCCAGTCGCTTGGCCACGGCATCGTCGGGCGCGGTACTCAACACCACCATTGCTTCTTCTGCCATTGTCAAACCACCCCGAAGTGCTTGTCCCGTAAGGACTTCCCTGCTAGCATCCGCCTCGCTGAGCACCCCGCTGCCGACGGCGCCCGGTGCTCTGGGGCGAATGCGGCAGCGCGTGAGATGAACGAGATGACGACCGCTTTCCAGCGGGCATTCTCAGCATACTGCGAATCTTCTGCCGTGCGGGCGATCATGGTGCATCCGCGGTCCCACCCCGTTACTCTTGCAGTGGACCCGCGTACCTACCTGCCATGCCGCTGATCGAGCACATCCACGCCATCGAGATCCTGGACTCGCGCGGCAACCCGACGCTCGAGGTCGACGTGCTCGCCGAGGACGGCAGCATCGGCCGCGCCGCCGTGCCGTCGGGCGCCTCCACCGGCCACGCCGAAGCGCTCGAGCTGCGCGACGGCGACGAGAAGCGCTACAACGGCAAGGGCGTGCTGACCGCGGTCGAGAACGTCAACGGCCTCATCTACGACGCGCTCGCCGGCATCGAGGTCACCGACCAGATCCTCATCGACCGCGTCCTCCTCGAGCTCGACGGCACCGACAACAAGTCCAACCTGGGCGCCAACGCGCTGCTCGGCGCTTCGCTGGCTGCCGCCAAGTGCGCCGCCGAGTCCAGCGGCCTGCCGCTGTTCCGTTACCTCGGCGGAGCGCACGCTTCGATCCTGCCGGTGCCGCTGCTCAACGTCATCAACGGCGGGGCGCATGCCGACAACGACCTCGACGTGCAGGAGTTCATGCTCGCGCCGGCCGGCTTCGAGACCTTCTCCGAGGCGCTACGCGCCGCCGCCGAGTGCTTCCACGCGCTTCGCGGCCTGCTGATCGAGCGCGGACTGAGCACCGGCGTCGGCGACGAGGGCGGCTTCGCCCCCAACGTGTCGGACGCGCGCGAAAGCCTCGATCTGCTGATGGCCGCCATCGAGGCCGCCGGCTACCGCCCCGGCGAGCAGGTGTACGTCGCCCTCGACGTCGCCGCCGGAGAGGTCGGCAGCAAGGACGGCCCCCCCTACCGCTTGCCCGGCGAGGGGATGAGCGAGGCAAGCGCCGAGGAGCTCATCGACTGGTATGTCGAGCTGACCGCTTCCTACCCGCTGGTATCGATCGAGGACGGCCTCGGCGATGAAGACTGGGACGGCTGGAAGAAGCTCACCGAGCGTCTCGGCACCAAGGTGCAGCTGGTCGGCGACGATCTGTTCGTCACCAACGTCGAGCGCATCCGTCGCGGCCTGCGTGAGGGCATCGCCAACGCGGTGCTGATCAAGCCCAACCAGATCGGTACGCTCTCCGAGACGATGGCGGCGATCAACCTGGCGCGCTCACGCAGCTACGGCACGATGATCTCGCATCGCTCGGGCGAGACGTCGGACACCACGATCTCCGACCTCGCCGTAGCATCCGGCTGCGGGCAAATCAAAGCGGGGTCGGCCTCGCGCGGGGAGCGGGTCGCTAAGTACAATCGCTTGCTGTGGATTGAAGAAGCTCTCGGCGAAACGGCCGCCTTTGCCGGCGCGTCTACGTTCCGCCAGGCCGTGGAGCTCTGAACGTGCGCATACTGATCAAGATTCCCCGTCCCCGCCCGCGCAAGCTGGTGACGCGTCAGCGCGGCAAGCGCTCTGCCCAAACCACGCTGATCATCGCCCTGGTGGCGGTGTTCGGCAGCCTGTACGCGCTGTTCGGCAGCAACGGGCTGATGGCAGTCATGCGCATGCGCGCCCGCGCCACCCAGCTGCAGTACGAGATCGCCGAGCAAGAGCGCGCCAACCACGAATTGATGGAGACCATCAAACCGTTGCGCGAGGGGGATCCCGAGGCGATCGAGAAGCTGGCGCGCGAGAAGCTCCAGATGGCCCGCCCGGGCGACACTATCTACCTGCTCCCCCCGGAGACGCGACCGAACGAACCGGCGCTCAATGAGGCCGCTTCGCCCACCGCTCCTCCCACGACCTCGCGCCGCTGAGCCGTTCGACTTGAGCCATTCGATGACCCGCGTCGGAATTTTTGGCTGGGGCATTGTCGCCCCCAAGAGCCCCGACATCGACAGCTTCGCCGCTAACCTGGCATCGGGCGAGTCCTGGCTGACGGCGTTCGACGGCTTCGGCCCGTCACCCTTTCTCGTCGGCAAACCAGAGTTCGACTTCCGACGCTACAAGCCCTGGGTCGACGAGCGCTTCCCGCCGAGCAAGTTCCCGCAGCTCGAGCAGAAGATGGGCGGACTCACCCAGTACGCGCTGGGCGCCTTCATCCAGGCGCTCGAGCAGAATCCGGGCATCGAAAGAACACTGCAAGAGCTCGGCCCACAGACCCAGGTGCTGATCGGCACCGGCGTCGGTGACCTGCCGACGCAGTACGCCATCGCCAACAAGCTGCGCGACGCGCAACGGCGCTGGAACCGCTTCTGGGCCGCCGCCGCGCACAATGACGACCGCGCCCGTTACGACGCCGCCTCGGACGACGAGCGCGCACAGCTCGCCGCAGAATGGTGCGTGCCCGCCAACCCCCGCCAGCTACCGCCCGACTCCTTCGAGCGCGAGAGCGCGTTCGCGGTGTGGGACGAGTTCTGGATGCAACGCTCCAACGGGCTGCGCGAGTACCTCGGCGAGTTCGAGGCGATCGAGGCGCTGGGCATCCAAGGCGACATCAACGCCGGCAAGCTGCACGTCATCCGCAAGAAGAAGAGCGAGCTCGCCCGCCTCGAGTCCAAGTGGGAGTGCCCCACCCCGCCCTGGCTCGCGGTCAACTCCAACCTGATCTGGAACATCGCCAACACACCGGCGGCACAGGTCTCGATGATGGGCAACTTGACCGGCGCCGCCTATGCGCCGATCGCCGCCTGCTCGAGCTTCGGCGTCGCCCTCAAGCTGGCGCGCCAGGCGATCGCCTGCGGCGATGCCAAGGCGGTGGTGGTGGGCATGTCCGATCCTGCGCCCCACCCCATCCTGGTGGGCGCCTTCTACCGCGCCCGCGTGCTGTCGGCCGACGGCAAACCGTCGCTGCCGCTCACTAATCTGCGCGGCACGCACATCTCCGGCGGCTCCGTCGTCTGGATCGTCGGTGACTACGACTACATGACCGCGCAGGGGTACGAGCCGCTCGGCCTCGAGGTCGTCGGTGTCGGCATCACTTCCGATGCCCAGCACATCATCACCCCCTCGGAGGACGGCCCGCTGAACGCCATCCGCCTGGCGGTACAGGACGCCGGCGCCGACCCCGACCAGTTCAGCATCTGGGACCTGCACGCCACTGCGACCCCGGGCGACTTTCAGGAGGTCAACACCCTGCGGCGCGTCTTCCCCAATCACCTGGTGGTCACCGCCCGCAAGGGCGTCTTCGGCCACGGCATGGCGGCCTCCGGCGGCTGGGAGCTCACGGCGCAGTACCTCGGCATCTCCTCGGGGGAGCTCGAGCCCACCCCGCTGACCGAGGACATCATCAACCCGGCCATCCACGACGCCCCCTACGACTACGTCTACGACGTTCCCCATGCCGCTCCACCCGGCCTCGCCGGCAAGCTTTCCATGGGCATTGGCGGCATCAACGCGTGCGTCATCTCGCGCCGCTGGGACGAGGGTCCGACGGACTGAGCCGACGACGACCCGTGGCGACGGCAGACGACCGTCGACCTCCCGCGGGACACCTCCCCGGGGCACCCCGCACCCGCCATTTGTTGACGGCTCCCTGGCCTTAACGTACCCTTGGATCTCTGGTTGCGGGGTGGAGCAGTCAGGTAGCTCGTCGGGCTCATAACCCGAAGGTCGCCAGTTCGAATCTGGCCCCCGCTACTCACCGAAAGCCCCCGTGGTACGGGCATTATCGCCCGATTCATCACGGGGGCTTTCGTGCGTTTTGCGCAGGGCCAGGGTGCTGCCGGGGTGCTCGCCGTCGTCCCCGCCTGATGGTGGCGGTGATGGCTCTCGCTCTCGCTGGCGGTCTCCGCCCTTGTTGCCCGCTCTGCTCCAGCCGCTCCATCTCCGCAAACCAATTGACCACCACCAGGAGCGGTGAGTCGTCACCCGGCCGGCTGCCGTTCTCGGAGCCTGTCCGCATCGCGAGGAGGACACGCTCATCGGCGTCGAAGTCGTAGTTGACGCGATCGTTGGTGATTCCGGAGGGGACGAAGTTTGCCAGCACCTCGCGCGGCTCGCCCAACACGCCGTCCGCGAACGAAACCGCCATCAGCTGCACCGCGCGGCGATAGTAGAGGTTGCCGCCATCGCGTGACCATGAAGGCTCGTAGCCCGCCGTGTCCACCATGATGCGGCGCCCGGCGCGGCCTTCGGGTAGGATCTCGCGGACGTAGACGCCCTCGCTCGGCGGGGTCACGTAGGCGAACCAGCTCCCGGCGGGATGCAGCTGCGCGACCATGGCCGGCTCGTCGAGCAACGGGCGCAGCACATCGGCGCCGGCCGGCAACAGCCATGCCCGCTTGCCGGGCTCCCGGCGGCCCGCGTTCGCGCCAACCCTCTGCGCGAGCGGCAAGGAGGTGATGGCCACCGTGCCGTCGGCAGAAGCCGATTCCGGGGTCGGCAGATATTCGCCCGCCGCCAGCAACATCTCCGGCTCCGCGCCGAAATCGGTACGGCGTCGCCACAAGCCCGGCGTGCGACCGGCCGGGTTGTCGAGGGTCACTGCGTAGTACACCCACTGGTTGTCCGCCGACCACACAGGGTCCGCTCCGCTGTCGTCGAGCACCGTCCAGTCGCAGCGCGGCAGGTCACAGCTGTGAACCTGGAAGCCGTCCGGGGTCTCGACCTCGGCGACCAACCGGGTGCCGTCGGGAGAGATGCGTGGCTCATCGATGCCCGGACCGGAGGCAAAACCGAACGCGCTGTTGCCCTCGCGCCAGTCGAGCACGTGCTCCGCGAAAGGATCGGCACCACCCTCCAGGTACACCAGCGTGCCGGTGTCCGAAACCGTGAAGTGGGCCTCGCCGTCTCCGAAGCCGTAATTGCGGTACAGGTCGCGCAACACGAGGTCCCCGGTCGGCATCTCGACGTCGCCGGCGACCATCCCCTCGGCATCGAAGGTACGGAACCACAATGCATCGCCGCGGGCATAGACGATGTGCCCCGACGGCGGGATGCGGGCATCGACCGCGCCCTGGAACAGCCGATCAGTGTGTCCGTCATCGAGGTAGTGCAGCACCACGCTGCTGCGGTCCGAGACGACCCCAGCGGCGTCGCCAACGCCGCCAGCGACGCCGACAAGCTGGCCTGCATGGACGGGTCGAATTTCTTCGACTCCATCGTCGCCCTCGACATACGGACCGGGGCGGTGCGCTGGGCGACGCGCGCGCTCCCCTACGACACCTGGAACGTGAACTGCATCGACCTCGGAGGCTTCCCGGTCGCCGGCGAATGCCCTGATCCCGCGGGCCCCGACTACGACTTCGGCCAGGGCCCGTCGCTCTTCTCGGTGGGGAAAGGCAACGCGGCGCGAGACCTCGTCGGCGCCGGCCAGAAGAGCGGCAAGTACTGGACGCTCGATCGCGACACCGGCGCGGTGGTCTGGGTCACACAGGCCGGCCCCGGCGGCACCATGGGCGGGCTGCAGTGGGGCTCCGCTGTGGATGACAGCCGGATTTACGTCGCGGTGAACAACTCGGGCGGGGAGGAGTGGGTGCTCATGGACGGCACCACTACGACTTGGGGGGCATGGAGCGCCCTCGACAAGGAGACCGGCCAGATTCTGTGGCAAACGGAAACGCCCGACTCACTTGAACTGCTCGGCATTCCGGGCCTCGGAAGTGCCATCGGGGCGGTCACCGTCGCCAACGGCGTGGTGTATGGGTGCAGCTTTCTGGGGAGCCGGGTGGCCATGGATGCCAGCACCGGCGAGATCCTATGGACCGACCCTTCAACCGGTGAGCTCTGCGGCGCGGGCGCCGCTGTGGTACGAGGCACGGTGTACTGGGGCAACGGCTACGGACAGATCGCGTTTGCGCCGGTTTTCAACGGCACGCTCACCGCATACGGCGTGCAGTAGTCTGCGCGCGGCGGCGGGAGAGGGCCGCGGTGTTCCCTTCCGCCGGCGCACGCGCGCGGGGCGGAATCTCCGAGTAGCAGGCAAACAGAAAGCCTCGGCGCGGTTCCCAAGAATCTCGCCGAGGCCTTTCTGTTGCGGGCTGCTGATTTCCGGCCCGCGCAGGTGTGCCCAGAGGGTGCCTCCCACGGGTGAGCGATAGGAAGCACGGCAAGGGGGCTGGACCCACCTGCTTCACACCCAATAAATGAAGCAAGATCCTTGCCAGCCTGTCGCTGTCGATTCCCGCACATTCAACTTCGTTCATGCGCAAAGGAGTCGCTTCCTGATCGAGGCCCGAAGTGCCGCTCGTGGGCATCGGGATGACAATGAGCGTCATCGAGGGTGCCGATATTTGACACCGAGGTGCAACTACCGCCGTTGACGATGGCGGCGTCGAGGAGACTCGGCTCCGCGCCGTCCGCCGCCTGCCGGACGGGTGCTGCTCAGCGCGGCACCGCCCCCTGCAGGAAGGCGACGAGCGCGTGCAGGAAATAGCCGCGCGGTGCTTCGAGGAACGCGGCGTGATCGCCGCCGGGCACGGTGACCCACTGCTTGTGGCCGGTGCCGATGCGCAGGTACAGCTTCGCCTGTAGCTCGGCCGGGGCCAGTGGGTCATACTCGCCGACGATCACCAGCGTCGGCATGCGTAGCTTGGAGGGGTCGAGCTCGTTGAAGTCCGCGTAGCTACGGATGTCGACTTTCACTGGGTCCGCCGCAAGCGCGGCTTCGACGTAAGCGTCGATCGCCGCCTGGCTGATCGCACCGGGCGTGACGAAGTCGCTGGCCGCGGCCTCCGCGGTGTTGGACAGGCGCTCGGGCTCGATGCCCGGCTCGTCGGGCGGGAAGGTGACGTCGAGGTCCAGCCAGAAGCCGAAGAGCGTGAGCGAGGACAGCAGCTCGGGATGCCGCTGGGCAGCCAGGTGGGAGATCGTCGATCCGAGCGACCAGCCGAAGAGATGGGGCTTCGCGGCCCAGCTCCTTCGCCCGGCAATCCACTCCAACACGATGGCGACGTCTTCCGCCGAGCGACCCGGCGTCATCCAGCCGGTCTCGTCGCGCGGCGTCGCCCCGTAGCCGCGCAGGTCGACGGCGAACACTGCGTAGCCGGCGTCGACGAGGCCGTCCATCAAAGACAGATCCTCGCCTTCGACCTGCAGATCGAAGTCCGGCCGGGCGCTCCAGGTACGGCCATGCACCAGGAGAATGGCCTCGGTGGCCTCCGGCGCGCTCTTTTCCCACAGCGCGATCGGGTGGCCGTCAGCATCGACGGTGTGGCGCGTGAGCTCGG
>JASFRZ010000024.1:0-21197 GCA_050114655.1 Acidobacteriota bacterium | reverse complement strand
CTTTCGGATCGACGCCGTCGCCCCGCCGGGGACCGAAACCACGGCTCGAGAATCGCTGCCGCAGCAACGGCAGCAGGGAGTGAGTGACCTGGGCGCGGTACCAGCGACGGGCCAGCACGGGGCCGTCGCGCCGCGCGCGCTCATGCAGCTCTTCGTCGAGATCCGCGAGTGCGAAGCGCCGATCACACGGCCGTAGCGCCGCAGCGAGCAGCCCCCGACTGATGCGCGGCGGCGGGCATGCGAAGCCGGACGAGCTCACCGCTCACCCTCACCGGGGCCGGCGGGTGCCAGGCCCTCCATCATGCGCTGCATCATGGTCACGGAATGATCCATCGCCGCGCGCCCGGCCGGTGTCAGCCGGCAGTACTTGCGCGAGCGGCCGCGCTGCCCCGGCTCGGGGTCGACCTCGTCGAAGTCGAGGTATCCCTTGTCGCCCAGGCGCGCCAACGTGGCGTACAGCGCGCCGATCGACACCGGCCGTCCGGTACGCTCCTCGATCTCCCGCCGCACCGAAGCGCCGTAGGCATCGGCGTCGAGGCGGGCGATCGCCATCATGACGTAGAGCTCGAACTCGGCCAGAAACTTGCCGGGCATGAACGTGACCTCCTTCGTCGCAGCGGCGGTGTGTGCTGCCGCTCTCAGGCCTATTACTCTACAAATGAATATATTGTTTCATGGGGCGCGTCAATTCCTCCCACCGTGGCCGGCGAGTTTCCCTGCAGACGGACCATCGTCGGCGGTCACGCGACGCCGGAAGCAAGGATGCTCGTCGGACGGTAGAATGCACCTTCTTCTGCCGCCGCGCGCGAGTTTCCTGTCGCCCGCCAACACGGCGGCCTCAAGTCTTGGAATCGATCGTGTCAAAGACGCCGCCAAGCACAACACGGTGGGATCGTCGCCTGCGCCATGCCATCGCCCGCTGGCTCGACCGTCGCGAAGTGTCGGAGTCGGTGATGACGATGACCACGGCGAGCGTCGTCGGCCTGCTCACCGGGCTCAGCGCAGTTGTCTTTCGCTGGTTGATCGACCACATCCAGGACATCTCGTTCGAGTACTGGCTCGACGGCGCGCAAGGCTACTCCAGCTGGCACCTGATGCTGGCCCCGGCGCTCGGCGGCGTGGTGGTCGGGTATCTGGTGTACGGCTACGCGCGCGAGGCCAAGGGGCACGGCGTTCCCGAGGTGATGGAGGCGGTGGCGCTGCAGGGCGGTCGTATCCGTCCGGTGGTCGCGCTGATCAAGGCTCTCGCCTCGAGCGTGTGCATCGGCACCGGCGGCTCGGCCGGCCGCGAGGGCCCGATCGTGCAGATCGGCTCGTCGCTCGGCTCGACCCTGGGCCAGACGCTGCGCCTGTCGGATGAGCGCGTCATCAACCTGGTGGCGTGCGGCGCAGCCGGCGGCATCGCGGCGACGTTCAACGCGCCCATCGCCGGCGCCATCTTCGCCATGGAGATCATCCTCGGTCGCCTGCACACGCTGTACTTCGGGGCGGTGGTGGTCTCCGCCGTGATCGCCGACGTCGTCGCACGCTCCTATGAGGGCGACATCATCGCTTTCACGGTGCCCAACTACTCGCTGGTGCACCCCAGCGAGCTCGCCCTCTACGCTTTGCTCGGATTGCTGGCGGCGCTCCTGGCGGTCGGCTTCACCCGCGGCCTGTACGCCATCGAGGACTTCTGGGATGCGCTGCCGGTATGGAACTGGACCAAGCCGGCGATGGGCGGCGCGCTGCTCGGCCTGGTCGGCATCGCGTCGTACAAGCTCGACGGCTTCCCGCGCGTGTTCGGGGCCGGTGTCGAAAGCATGACCACCGCGGTGCTCGGCAACCTCGCCCTCGACGTGGTGTTCGCGCTGCTGTTCCTCAAGATGATCGCCACCGCCCTGACGCTCGGCTCGGGCGGCTCCGGCGGTGTGTTCGCACCGTCGCTGTTCATGGGCGCGATGCTGGGCAGCAGCTTCGGCCAGATGGCGCACCAGATCTTCCCCACCACCACGGCATCCTCGGGCGCCTACGCGCTGGTCGGCATGTCGGCGTTCTTCAGCGCCGCCGCCTATGCCCCGGTGACCGCGATTTTGATCGTCTTCGAGATGACGCGCGACTACGCCATCATCCTGCCGCTGATGCTGGCCACGGTGGTCGCCACGGTGATCGCGCGGCTGATCAGCAACGACTCGATCTACACCCTCAAGCTGACGCGCCGCGGCATCCGCCTGCAGCAGGGCCTCGACGTCGACGTGCTCGAAGGTGTGCGCGTGGCCGAGATCATGAACACGGCGATCGCGCCGGTGCGGCTGACGCTGCCGCTGGAGAGCCTCAACGCCGAGTTCAACCGCGCGCGCGACAACACCATCCCGGTGGTCGACGCCGCCGGCCGGCTCGCCGGCATCGTGTCGACCCAGGATCTCGATCGCGCGCTGTCGCGCGGCTCGATCGAGGGCAAGACGGTCGAGGACGCCGCCACACTGGATGAGCTGCTGGTGATCCAACCGGAGGAGTCGATCGGCGAGGCGCTCAACCGCCTCGAAGTGCGCGGACTGTCGATGCTGCCGGTGGTCGAAGCCGGCCATCCCCGTCGCCTGCTCGGCGTGGTCACACGCGAGGACCTCAAGCAGGCCTACGACCGCGGTGTATCGCGCCGCACCCGCCACGTCCAGCGCGCCGCCGAATCCGGCATCGAGGACGGCCAGGACATGAACCTGATCTACCTCGACGTGCCGCCGCACGCCCACATCGGCGGCACGCCGGTCTCCGAACTGCGGCTCCCGCGTGAGTGCCTGCTGGTGTCGCTGGAGCGCAACGGCCAGCGCTCGCTGGTACACGGTGATACCCACATCCACGGCGGCGATCGCGTCGCGGTGGTGGTCAACCGCGAGAGCGCCACCAAGGTGCGCGAGATGTTCACCTCGGTACCCGCGGATGAGACGACGCCGCCCGCCGAAACGGTGACCCCGGCCTCCGAGTCGGTGCCTCCGGCGGCAGAACCAGCGGCCCGGGCAACGGAGAATGCGCCCGAGCGATCCTGATCGCCCGGCGCAAGTAGTTGCTCTGGTCCGCCCCCCCTTGTCCCTGCTGCACACGACAGGCACAGTTCACAAACAGTAACTACTATCCGTTGAGCGCCACGCTAAGGTGGGAAAGGTGACTCCTGGGCAGACCTTGACACCCGGCGATCGGCTGGGGGGCTACGACATCATCGGCGGGCTCGGTGCCGGTGGAATGGGAGAGGTCTATCGGGCTCGGGACACACGCCTCGACAGGGCCGTCGCACTCAAGGTCTTGCCTCCCGATCTGGCCACTGACAGTAAGCGACTCGGCCGTTTCCAGCGCGAAGCCCGGGCCTTGGCGGCGCTCGATCATCCCCACATCGTGACCATCTACTCCGTCGAATCGGCGCCGCTGATCACCTCGCGCAGCGATGGTCCGACACCCGAGCTGCACTTCCTGACCATGCAGCTGGTCGAAGGTCACCAACTGGACGAGCTCATCCCGCCGAGGGGGATGGATCTCGAGCCTCTGATGGCGATCGCCATCGCCCTCGCGAGTGCACTCGCGGCCGCGCATGCCAAGGGCATCGTGCATCGCGACCTCAAGCCCTCCAACGTCATGGTGACCGCAAACCGGCAACCCAAGGTCCTCGACTTCGGTCTGGCCAAGCTCCACTCGGTGCCGGATGCGGCCGAAACATCCCTGGAAACCTGGGTCCGAACCGAGCCCTGGACTGTGCTGGGAACGCTGCCCTACATGTCTCCGGAGCAGCTCCAAGGTGCCGAGATCGACCACCGGTCCGATCTCTTCTCGTTCGGCGTCCTGCTCTACGAGATGGCGACCGGCAAGCGCCCCTTCAGCGGCGCCAGCCCCGCTGCACAGCTCTCTTCCACATTGAGGGACGTTCCCGCCCCATTGACCTCTCTGCGTCCCGACCTTCCGGCCGATCTCGAACGCATTGTCGGCAGGTGTCTCGACAAGACGCTTGAAGCGCGCTACCAGTCGGCCGCGGAACTCCGTCGGCACCTCGGCGATTTGTCGGTGACCGACAGCAGCCCCCCGGTTCCACAGCGCAGCGACAAGCCGGCCTCGCCTTCTCTGAACAAGATCGCGGTCCTGCCCTTGACCCATCTATCGGCCGACGCCGATCAGGAGTACTTCGCCGATGGGATGACCGAGGCATTGATCACGGACCTGGCCAAGGTCGCGAGCCTGAAGGTCATCTCTCGCACGTCGGTGATGCAGTACAGGAACACGACCAAGACCAGCCGGGAAATCGGCGCCGAGCTCGGGGTCGGAACCCTGATCGAAGGCACGATTCTCACGGTCGGCGATCGGGTGCGGATCGCCACACAGCTCGTGCGCGCCGACACTGACGAGCATCTTTGGGCCGAGCGTTTTGACAGCTCGATCGAGGACATCCTGGATCTCCAAGTCGAAGTAGCGCGTGCGGTGGCTGGTCAGGTGGACGAGACGCTGACCCACAGCGACGAAGGACGGCTCGAAACTCGCGGCAAGGTCGACCCGGAGGTGTTCAGGCTGGTCCTGCAGGGCCGCCACCACTGGAACAACCGAACAGAAACCGGATTTCGCGCTGGACTGAGCTGCTTCCAGAAGGCTCTCGACCGCGACGCCAGCTACGCCCCTGCCTATGTCGGGGTCGCCGACTGTCTCAACATGCTCGTCAACTACGGCATTCTGCCCCCGCGTCAGGTGCACACTCGGTCGCTCGCGGCATTGGAGAACGCACTCGAGCTCGATCCGGAGAGCGCCGACGCCCATCGCACCCTTGCCCAGATACGCTGGCAAATCGAGTTCGACTGGCGCGGAGCCATCGAAGAATACGAGCGTGCCGTCGAGATCGCTCCCAACTCCCCCCTCACCACCTACTGGTACGGCGTCTATCTCGGAGTAATCGGCTGGTTCGGCCAGGGGCACAAGTGGCTCGAACGGGCCGCAGAGCTCGATCCTCTTTCCCTCGTCGTGCCCGCGGTGCAAGGGTGGCTGCACTACTTTGAACGCGAGTTCGACGAGGCTGTCACCCGTGAGCGCAGACTCCTGGATCTCGATCCCGACTATCTCCTGGCTCAATGGTTTCTCGGTCAGGCGCTGGTGGAAATCGGCGACTTCGAAGGCGGTATCGCGGCCCTCGATACCGCTTTACGGCTTTCCGGCCGCTCTTCTCGCATGCTCGGCTATCTGGGATACGGATACGGCCGGGCGGGACGTGGCGACGAGGCGCGAGCGCTACTCGAGGAGCTTGAAACGCGCTCCACCTCAACCTATGTGCCGCCGTACTTTCCGGCGCTGGTGCACTGTGGCCTGGGAGAGGCGACACAGGCGCTCGATCTGTTGGAGCAGGCGTATTCCGAGCGCGACACCATGATTCGCGACCTGAAGGCGGACCCGCCCTGGGACCAGATCAAGGACCAGCCGCGATATCAAGAGTTGATGGCGGAGATGGCTTTCCCGCCCCCTCCCGATCAGTCCCGGTAACCGTCGTGCGTTGATCCCGGACGAAACCCGAGGTCTCAGTCGTCGTTGCCGAGCACGCCGACGTGGCGCTCCGCCTCCTCGGGGCAGCCGCTCCAGCTGGCGATCATGCGGTTGCCCATGTACTGGATGTCGGCGATGCCCATCTCGGTGGTCCAGAAACCCGAGGCGGTGAGGTCGCGGAAGCGGTTGAAGAAGGCCACGCCGTGGCTCATGTCGGGGTCGGCGCGGTCGGGCCAGGCGATGGCGTCGAGGATCTCGGTGCGTTGCGCGTCGGTGACATCGAGGAAGCTGGTGTCGTAGCGCTCGGTGCACTCGATGTCGAGCCAGGCGAGGCCGCCGCGCATCCAGCCCTGCATGTTGGGCCGGTCGATCATCATGAAGTCCATGAACTCGGGCACGCCGGCGTCGGTGGCGGAGCCCGAGCGCTCATCGGCGGGGATGATCAGGTCGGCCAGCAGCCGCACGGTGGCCAGCTCGTGCGCGCTGAAGAACTGCGGCGCGAACGCGGTGCCCTGTGCCGCGCGCGCGAGCGCCGCGCTCGCCTTGCGGCTCGCCGCCATCACTTCGACCGGTGTCCACGCGACGACCGTCGCCGAGCCCAGGAGTCGGAGGGCTTCTCGTCTATTCATCGCAGGTGCTCCGGCTCGCCGTCGCCACACCCCGACCGACCCGGTTGGGAGAACGGGGAGCGGGCGCGGGAAGGCGCCGTACGTTGTTGCAACGCCGAGCTTCGCATCAGATCGCTCCCTGGTTGCGCTGCTCGATGATGTACTCGCTGGTGCGCATCGCCAGCGCGAGGATCGTCCAGGTGGGGTTCTTGTCGCCGTTGGTGACGAACGGGCCGCCGTCGGTGACGAACAGGTTGTCGACGTCGTGCGCCTGGCAGTGGGAATTCAGCACCGAGGTCGCGGGGTCAGCGCCCATCCGAGTGACCCCGATCTCGTGGATGATCTGGCCGCCCTGGGTAATGCCGTAGCCCTGCTCCCGTGACGGCATGTTGCCCATCGGCGTGCCACCCAGCGTCTCGATCAGCTCGCGAAAGGTCTCCTGCATGTGCTTGACCTGCAACAGCTCGGCGTCGGTCCACTGGAAGTGGAAGCGCAGCACCGGGATGCCCCATCGATCGACGGTGTCGGGGTCGATCTCACAGTACGAGTTCTCGTTGGGAATCATCTCGCCGCGCCCCGAAAACCCGATGATCGAGCCGTAGTAGCGCCGGTAATCCTCCTTGAGCTGAGCGCCGTAGCCACCACCCGGCGGCAGGCGGTGGATGCCGCCCATGAAGCCGTAGCCCGGCATGCCGCGGCCGCCCCAGATCTCGATGTGGTAGCCGCGCGGAAAGTCGAGCTCGCGGTTGTTCAGCCACCAGGGCATGAACAGGTGCGCGCCACCGACGCCGTCCTCGTTGTGCGGCACGTTGTCGACCAGGCGCGGCACGAAGCCGGCGACGTCGGTGCCGGTGTTGTCGCTCAGGTAGCGGCCGACGTTACCGGTGTTGTTGGCGAGCCCGTCGGGAGACAACGCCGACTTGGAGTTGAGCAGCAGCCGCGCAGTCGAGCACGCGCTCGCCGCCAGCACCACCACGCGCGCGCGCACCTCGTACTCGCGGCCGTCGTTCTTGTTGACATACGAGACGCCGCGCGCGTTGCCGTCGCCGTCCACCGTGACCTCGCGCGCCATCGCGTTGTCGATGATCTCGAGCCGGCCGGTGTCGAGGGCAGGCGGCAGCAGCACGGTGGGCGAGGAAAAGTTCGAGCGCGTCGCGCAGCCTCGGCTGCACTGGCCGCAGTAATGACACTGCGAGCGGCCGTTGATCGCCCGGGTGATGATCGACAGCCGCGACGGGATGCAGGTAATCCCCATCTGATCGGCGCCCTGCTTGATCATCTTCTCCCAGCAGCGCGGCTCGGGCGGGTCCATGAAGATGCCGTCGGGATCGTTGGGCAACCCCTCGCGCGAGCCGAAGATGCCGATCAGCCGGTCGATGCGGTCGTAGTAGGGCGCGATGTCGTCGTAGGAGATCGGCCAGTCGTCGCCGAGGCCGTCGAGGCTGCGGCGGCGGAAGTCGTCGGGGCCGTAGCGTAGCGAGATGCGCCCCCAATGGTTGGTACGTCCGCCCAGCATGCGGGTGCGGAACCACCGGAACGACTGGCCCGAGGCCACCGTATAGGGCTCACCGTCGAGCGACCAGCCGCCCAGGCCGGCGTCGAACTCGCCGAACTGCTGCGCGTCGGTCGAGGCGCCGCGGCGCGGCGAGTCGTACGGCCACTTGAACATGAAGCCGTCGTCGGCCGTATCCCACATCGGCCCGGCCTCGAGCATCACGCAGTTGGCGCCCGCGGCGGTCAGCATGTACGCCGCCATGCCTCCACCGGCTCCCGAGCCGACGATACACACGTCGTATTCCTGCGGGCTGCGAATGATCTGCATGGGGGCGGACGTTACCCCTGCAATGGCCTTGCGGCAACCGGTGAGCTTGCGCTTGTCTGCATCCGGCCGCTGCGATAGAAGGTGGGGCTGATCGCTGGTCAGTCCGCCACCCCGCGAAAAGGAGCCGTGATATGAAGAACGCCGCCGAGCCCGGAGTGAAGACCGGCGCAGCACAAAGGCTGCTCACGGCACCACGGCTCGCTTTGGCCGCGATCATTGCGTTGCTTCCTGCCTCGATTACGGCACAGGCTGCGCGCGAGCGCGTCGAGGAGGCTGTCCCGGTCGCCGGCGTCGTCTTCCTCGATCTCAACGCCGACGGCGTGCGCGACAACGGCGAGCCGGGGATCGAGGGGGTCGCCGTCTCCGATCAGATCCAGGTTGTCACGACGGATCGGCAGGGACGCTACAGCCTCTCCGCTCGCGGCTACGGGCTGGTGTTCGTCTCCGTTCCGGATGGCTACGCTCCGGTCGGGCGCATGTGGCGGCAGGCAACGCCGGCAACCACCGATTTCGGACTCACCAGCCGACCGACCGCCTCGAACTTTACCTTCGTGCACGCTTCCGACACACATCTCGGCGAAGCGAGCCTGGAGCGGTTTCGCCGCATGCGCGAGATGGTCGAATCTCTCCAGCCGGCGTTCGTGCTCATCACCGGCGACCTCATTCGCGATGCCTTGCGGGTTCCCGAGGAAGAGGCCCGCGGCTATTACGAGCTCCTCGAGCGAGAGCTCGCGCAGTTCGCCGTTCCGGTGTTCACCGTACCCGGGAACCACGAGAAGTTCGGTATCGAGCGTCATCTGTCGCTCGTCCCCTCGACCCATCCGTTGTACGGCAACCGCATGTACCGCCATTATCGTGGGCCGAACTACTACAGCTTCACGTGGGGAGGGGTGCACTTCCTCGGCCTCGACACGGTCGACTACGAGGATCTGCGCTACTACGGCCACGTCGACGCGCTCCAAACCGAGTGGATCAGGGCCGACGTCGCCGCCTTGCCGCCCGATATGCCCGTCGTCGTGTTCAACCACATTCCCTTCATCAGTGCCGGAGAGGTCCGGATCGGCTTGACCGAGGGTGGCGCGGCGCCGTCGGTCATCGAGATCGATGGTCGCCATCATTTCCGCCACTCGGTCTACAACCACGAGGAGGTCCTGGGGCCGCTGCAAGACCGACTCGAATTGGCGCTGCAGGGACACATCCACATGCGTGAGGTACTCAAATACCAGACGCAGATCGGGGAGCAACGGCTGATCACGGCCGCCGCCGTGGTCGGCCCGCCGCCGGGGGGCGCCGGTGCCTACGGACCGCTGTCGGGCATCACCTTGCACCGCGTGGTCGACGGGCGCATTGACGACGGAACGTTCTTGCCGCTCGATCGGGTATCCGCCGCTCGTTGACTCTTCCACCAACGTATCCGGCCATAGAGACGGGCGTCAGGACACCGACCCCCCGATGCGAACAAAGCTCCTGGAGAGCACCGCTAGACCGTCACCTCGAACGTGGTCGTCGAGCCGTCGATGGTGACCTCGACGTCGTACCGGCCGGGATCGAGCTCGAGGTTGTTGCCGAAGTGCGTTGTCTCCATGCCCTTGCCGCTGGCGTGCATCCGGGCCACCGGTAGCGATTGCCAGGTCATGTCCCCGGATTGCATCGGCCGGTAGCGCATCTCGACCGTGGCGTGCTCGACGGGCTCCCCGTCGCGCTCGACGAACACCACCATGTGGTGGTTCGGCTGCGGATCAGCGCTCAGGTTCACGCTCGAAGCTCCCCCGTCCCACGTCATCTCGGCGTTCATGCCGTTGAACGCCTCCGCCGGGAGCACCTTGAGGGTGACGTTGAAAGGGCCGTCCATCTTCGTCTTGCTCACCATGTCGTTCTGCGGATTCGCGGAGGCAACCGTTACACCCAGCGCCAGCACCGCGATCAGAGGCAGCACCGCCGCCATGATCGTTCCTGATTTGCTTCTCATACCGCTCTCCTTTCGACACGGAGTAGGCGGCGAGCTGTCGGGCTCGAAACCTGTCGCCCCGCGTCGATTATCAGCGTAGGGCCCGTCCGATCTCATGAACATCGGCGCGAACCGCAAATACCCGTCGGAGCGATTCTGATGGGGTCTTCTCTCGAGCCGTCCATCGCCGCTCCCAGGTCACACGGGGAGCAGCGGTGACACGAGCAGGGTGCCGGCCCCCGCGCGCCCCTTGTCCTCGCAGGACTCGATCGGCACGCTTCTTGGGAAGACACCTCATTGTCCCCGACTGCCCGAGCCCCGACCGATCAACCGTCCACAGAACCGAAGCATCCCCGCGTGACGAAACCAACGGCCACATCGCCACAGTTGCAGTTACATCTCCTCGGCCGCTTCCGCGTCGAACGCGGCGGGAAGGCCGTGCGTCTACCAACGCGCGAGTCGCGGTTGCTGCTCGCCTATCTGGCCCTGCACCCTGAATCTCACGCCCGCGAGAAAGTGGCCGCTCTCTTCTGGCCGGAGGTTCCGGATGCTTCTGCCCGCGCCTCGTTGCGCAACGCGCTGTCCACGCTGCGGCGAAAGCTCGGCAAGCAGCTCCTGGAGGCCGATCGAGAAACGGTTCGGCTCAATCCCGGCCATCCGCTCAGGGTGGACGCTTTGGAGTTCCGTACGCAGGCAACCCGCTTTCTCGACACACCGCGGCCCGACCCGGACGCCGTCGGGCTGGAGTCGTATGGCGACGATCTACTGGTCGATTTTTACGACGACTGGGTGTCGGTTGATCGGGACGCCCTCCGTAGCCTCTACCTGAACACACTTCTGGAAATGACGCGACAAATGCGCTCGCAGAGCGAGTATGAGCGGGCCATCGAGCTCGCTCAGCGCGTCCTGGCCAGCGACCGGGCGAATGAGCGCGCCCATCAGCACCTGATGTTCTGCCATGCCGCGTTGGGAGACCGCGTTGCGGCGCTGAGGCAATACGAGGCGTGTCGGAACGCCCTGCAAGACGAGCTCGCCGTGCCGCCATTCTCGGCGACGAAGAAGCTCTACGACTGGCTCCGCGAAGCACCGGCGGAGACGCTGCCGATCGAAGCCGCGATCACGAACCTCCCCGTCCCGGTGACCTCTTTCGTCGGCCGGCAGCGCGAAATGGCCACCGTGAAGGACCTGCTCGCCTCCGCTCGCCTGCTCACCCTCACCGGCGCAGGGGGGAGCGGCAAGACCCGCCTGGCGATTCAGACGACCGCCGATCTGTTGGATGCCTATCCCGATGGGGTGTGGTGGGTCGAGCTGTCTGGCACCTCCGATGCCGAGCTCTTGCCGTCGGCGGTCGCCAAAGCGTTGGGCGTCCCCGAGGTACCGAACCAGCCGATCGGCGACACGCTGGCTGCTTTCCTCCGCTCGAGACGGCTCCTGTTGGTACTGGACGATTGCGAGCATCTCACCGCTGCGTGCGCACGGCTGGTCGATCAATTACTCCGTCGGTGCCGAGACCTGCAGGTGCTGACAACGAGCCGTGAGGTGCTGGGCATCGGGGGCGAGCACGTCTGGGCCGTACCTCCACTCCGCTTACCGGACCCGGGCCAGGCGCTGCCCCCCGCTCGATTGCTCGAGTTCGAAGCCGTGCAGCTCTTCGTGGGGCGTGCGAGAACGGTCTCTCACGACTTCACTCTGACCGAAGACAACGCTGCGGCGGTGGTCGATATCTGCTTGCGTTTGGACGGCCTGCCCCTGGCCATCGAACTGGCGGCAGCGCGCGTCAACGTGCTGGCCATCGAGCAGATTGCCACCCGGCTGGATGACGCCTTTCGCCTGCTCACCGGCGGGAGCCGCACCGCGGTGCCCCGCCATCAGACCTTACGTGCGGCGATGGACTGGAGCTTCGACCTGCTGTCGGCGAAGGAGAAGATGCTGCTTCGGCGGCTGTCCGTGTTCGCCGGCGGCTGGACGTTGCCGGCCGCGGAGGCGATCTGTACCGGCGAGGGACTCGAGGAGAGCGAGATCTTCGACCTGCTCTCCCGACTGGTGGAGAAGTCGCTAGTGGAGGTACAGGATCGAGGCGCTGAGAAGCGGTTCCGCATGCTGCAAACAGTACGGCAGTACAACCGCGAGCGTCTGCTCGAGTCAGGAGGGCGCGGCACGGTTCGCACCCGCCATCTCGACTATTTCCTGAGGCTGCTCGAGGAGGCCGATCCGCACCTTGGATACATGCTCTCCGACACGGAGATGACGAAGTGGCTCGGCCGGCTCGACCCGGAAGGGGACAACCTGCGCACCGCCGTGCGCTGGAGCCTGCGGCCGCAGGACGTGAAACCCGCGCAGCGAGCCGCCTTGACCGATGCCGGCCTGCGCCTGCTGAGCCTTCAACACGCGTTCTGGTTTGCTCGCGGGCAGTTTTCCGAAGGTCGCACATTGCTCACGAGGCTGCTCGAAGGGAGCGCCGATGTGCCGACGGCGACGCGGGCACAGGCGTTGCTCACCGCCGGCTACCTCGCCTGCTGGCAGGGTGACTTCGCCGCCGGCCGTCCGCCTCTCGAGGAAGCTCTGGCCCGGTTCCGGCGGCTGAAAGACGACAACCGCATCGCCTTCGCTACCCATGGCCTGGGCTTCGTGGCTCTGGGCGAGGGCGACGCAACTCTCGCCCGCTCCCTCTTCGAAGAATCCCTGCACACATCCAGGGCCGCGGACGACCAGTGGATGGCGTCGTTCGCCCTGCACTTCCTGGCCATCGTGCTCACTTATCAGGGCGATCACGACCGGGCCACCTCCTACTTCGAGGAAGGCAACGAGATCATCGAGTCCCTGGGAGGCCACAGTCAGGGGTTGGCCTTTTCCCTCTTTCACCTCGGGAGGATCGCCTGTCTCCAGGGCGACTATTCCGCGGCGCGGTCACGTCATGAAGAGGGGCTTCGGCTCTTCCACGAGGCCGGCGATCGACGGGGCATCGGCTACTCGCTGGCAGGGTTCGCGTCCCTGGCGGCCGCCGAGAGGGATGGCGAGCGGGCGGCGCGTTTGTCCGGCGCGGTGGCGTCCCTCGAGGAAGTATTGGGGCCTTTTCTCGAGGCGCCACTGCAGAGCGAGTACGAAGCGAAGCTGGCCGGGGTGCGAGCAGCGCTTGGCGAGGAACGGTTTGCCGAGGTCGCTCGCGAAGGACGCTCGATGAGCTTGGAACAGGCCATCGACTACGCCCTGTGAGGGCGGCGGAGGGACCTTCCTGTATCGGCGGACCGAGACCGCAGTAGGCGTTTTACGGAGATTTTACGGTCGCTCGCTAGCGTGGTCACGACAAGAAGGTGCCGACGCTACGAGCATGGATCCCGGGGCGGTCGGCGCCACAGAACCACGTGGTGCGAAGCGCTTCGCCGCTTCGTCCCCAGATCCTCCAAAGGAGACTCCCGATGAAGAGACTCCCACTCTACGGTTCGTTTTCGGCGGTCATTCTGATCGCCGTTCTCGCGCTCTCGCAGAACGTCGCGGCCAGCCAGGGGCTGCAGCGCACGGCGTGGCCTTCGGCCGAAGATCCCGGCATGCCTTTCTACGCGCGGGTGGAGTTGTTCCCTCCCTACGTCTTCAATGACGGTGAATGGGCCGCCATCGTCTTCTACCGAGATCCTGCCTGCGTGCCGGCGGATTTCAACTTGATCTCGGTGTTCGACTTCAGGGCGTTCGCGTGCCCGCACACCGTGCACGGTTCTTCGCTGTGGAACGGTGTGATCTTCAACGGCGCCCCCAAGTTCATACAGATCAGTGGCAACGGAGCCGTGCCGATCTGGTTCGTGCCCTGGGAAGCCGTCGAGGACCAGGCGCGGGCGGGAGGCAACCTGACGATCGCCGACCTGCAGCGGATCCCCGGCAGCCTGGTGGGATATGCGGACCTGTACACGGAAGAGCTTCAGCCGCACCCGGACCCGACCGTCGGCGGCGGCGGGCACCCCAACCCCAAGATGATCGTCAACGCGCACGGGCAGTTGGAGGACGGCCGCGACTTCTCGTTGCACATCTCGTGGGTGCACGACATCGTGCGAGCGATCCGCATCCGGTTCGAGTAGGAGCGGACCTGTGGGGCTCCAGTCGACCTCGCCGCTACCGGCCCTTCGCGAAGGCTCCTGCCCGTTGTGCACCGGGGATTCGCGCACTCGAGCCTCGACGTCGTGCCACGGGCTCGCAATTATGCGCCCACGGCCGGGCTTGCGCGCGCTCGCTATTCACGGCGCAATGCCTCGGTCGGGTCGACGCGCGTGGCGCGCCGTGCCGGCAGGTGGGCGGCGAGCAGCGCCGCGGTGCCGAGGATCAATGTCGCCGCGATAAACGACACCGGATCGCGCGGGGATACCTCGTAGAGAACGTCGGCCAGGTAATGCGCTCCCAGGCCGGCGAGGGCCAGGCCCGCGATCAGGCCAAGCAGAGCGGGGCGCAGCATGTCGGACACCACGGTCCGAACCACGCGTGAGGGCCACGCGCCGAGCGCCATGCGGATACCGATCTCGCGGGTGCGCCGGCTGACGCTCAACGTCATCACGCCGTAGACGCCGGCAATCGACATGGAAAGGGAAACGGCCGCGAAAATCGCCAGGAGAGTGGCCAGGAAGCGGCTGTCGGCGGACTGTCGGGCAACCATCGTGGGCCCGGTCTCCACGGAGGACACGAGCAGCTCCGGATCGACGCTTCGCACCCGGTTGCCGACCTCGGCGAGAAAAGCTGCAGGATCGTCGGAGGTGCGCACCAGGAAGCGCTGGGAGCGACCGCTCGAGACCCCGTCGTCGGGGTAGTAGACCTGGGCTCGCACCGTCCCGTCCCTGATGTCGTTGGTACGGACGTCGCCGACGACGCCGACGATGCGCCGACCTTCCGGGTCGTCGGCGAACAGCAGCGTACGGCCGACGACCGAACCCGGATAACGGGCCGCGAAGCCCTGATTCACCAGCACCACTCGGCGGTCGCCGCCGGCTCGCCGCTCGTCCTCGGTGAAGTCACGCCCCTCGAGGAGCGGGATGCCGGTGACCGCGAGAAAGCCGGCCGAGCTCGAAGCCGTTTGCGAGTACCCAGTGTCGCTCGCCACGGGTGGTTCCTCGCCGGCAAGGTAGAGCTGGTCGCGATTGATGCCGTAGCTCAAGGGCAGCACGCCGCTGACGCTGACGCCACCAACGCCCGGCAGCGCGGCCAGCGCTTCGCGCACCTGACCGGCAAGCGCGGCACGCCTCTCCTTGTCCTCGTAACGTTGCAACGGAAGGCGCACGGTCACGATCGTGAGCCCGTCGGGATCGAAGCCGAAGTCGAGCGCGTTGATGCGTTGCAGGCTCCGAACGGTGAGCCCGGCGCCGATCAGCAGCACCACGGCGAGGCCGACCTGCGCGGCGACAAGGGAGTTGCGCAGCCGCTGGCGCCAGCCGCCGGCGGTCCGCTGTCCCCTCGCCACCAGGCTGCGAACGGCCGGGGAGCGCAGGTGGATCGCCGGCACCAGCCCGCAGATCACGGTCAAGGTGATCACCAGTCCGAGGGCGTAGCTCACCGTATGACCTCCGCCGCCGGCGAAGGCCGCATCGGGGATGTCGGCGGGAGCAAGCCGGCTCAACGCGCCGGTCGCCAGGCGCGCGCCGCCAACGCCCAGAAGAGCGCCGAGCCCGGCGAGCAGTCCTCCCTCGAGCACGAAGTGGCGTACGAGGCGTCCCGCCCCACCCCCGAGCGCCACGCGGACGCCGAGCTCGTGCTCCCGATCCACCGCCCGGTTCAGCAGCAAACTCGCGGCGTTGAAGCCGGCGACGACGGCCAGCAGTCCGACGCCGGCAAAGAGAATCCACAACGCCTGGACGAAAATGTCGGCAAGGAAACTGTTGACCGGTAGGATCACCGGTGCCTCGGTCGCGTCGGGTGGACGGTCCGGGTCGTCCTCGATGGTCGCGGAGAGCGCCGCCATCTCCGCCTCGGCGTCCTGCTGCGTTACGCCTTCCTCGAGCAGGGCCATGACGATCGAAAAGAAGCGTCGGTCGATCTCCGCACCCCGCGGCAACGGGGTGAAGAAGTCCGGCTCCTCGATGCGAAAGCGGGCGCTGCGCGGCCAGACGCCGATCACGGTGCGCTGTACATCGCTTACGGTGAGGGTGGAGCCGATGACGGAGGGGTCGGCGCCCATCCTGGCGCGCCAGTAATCTTCCGCCACCATCATCACCGGCGTCGCGTCGGGCATCGCGTCGCTCTCCGTGAACATACGCCCCACAACCGGGGTGGCTCCGAGCATGCCCGCGAGCCCCACCGAAACACCGGCGCCGTCGAGCTGCTCGACATCGTCGCCGCGAACGACGAGGCCGCCGCCGGGCCGGAATGCTTCGAGCGCCTCGAACGACCGTGCGCCCTCCCGCCAGCGCTCGTACTCCGCCTGCGTCACCGAAAAGACGAAGTCCAGATCGGCGATCCTCGACATGACGTAGACGGCTCGCTCCGCGCCGTCGAAAGGAAGCGGATGCAGCACGATTCGGTCCAGGGCGCCGAAGATCGCCGCGTTGGCGCCGATGGCGAGCGCCAGTGTGCCGACGACCAGCAGGCTCAGCGCGGGGCGTCGCGCCAGACCACGCAGCGCGACGCGGGAATCCCAGATCCATCCTTCGAGCCATCCTCTCATCGATCTCCTCTTTCGCGTGAGCTCGGCGCCGGCGTGCGCACACCGCTCGTCGCGCCACTGTCTCCACTCGGTGGGCAAACTGCGCAGCGCGTCCGCCACCAAGACACGATGGGTTCGCAACGCGGCACACCGTGAGCCCCGCCCGCGCTCTGTGTGCCAGCGGTGGCGGGCGACCTCGACGTACCTCCCTTGCCACGACTGCCGGGCGGAGGGAGGGTGCAACGCCAGCAGGATCCGGGCGACGGCCTCGACGAAACGAAGCCCGGCAGGCCTCGATCGCTTCACTTGCCGTTTTCGTGGAGGACGCGCTTGATGCCCGCGATCTCGACGAGCGCCCTCATGCGGGCGGCTTCCTCAGCGAGAGCGCCCCGCCCCTCGGCGGTGACCTGGTAGTAGCGCCTCCTCGGGTCGTCGTCTTGTGGATCGGGCACGGCGTCGGTTTCCCGGACATAGCCGAGCTGCAGCAGGCGCTTGAGAGTTCCGTAGAGCGTCCCCGGCCCCAGCTTCACCGCGCCGGACGTACGCTCCTCGACCTCTTCGACAATGCCGAGCCCGTGGCGCGGTCGGTCCGACAACGAAAGCAGAATGATGAATGCAGATCGGGACAAATCCTCGTTCATTGAGTGCGCCCCTGGAAGTTGCAGTCCGAAAGTATCGAGCATCATGATATATCGGCGTTCGACAGTTCGGAAGGGGCACTGGTGTCGCCGCCTGCGGGAGCGTCCCCGCGCTACTGTCCCCCGCTCGCCGGCTCCTGCCACACCGGCTCGCGCCCCTTGTCGAGAAACGGCACGCCGTTCTCCATCCAGTCCGGCGCCTCGGCGCCCTTCAGGTAGTGGTCGAAGTACTGCATCATGCGGATCTGGAAGTCCTTCTGGTTCTCCTCGCGCCCCAGGTGGTGCGGCTCGCCCGGGTAGGAGAGGAAGATCACCTCTTTGCCGAGGCGTTTGGCGGTGATGTAGAACTCCAGGCCCTGGTTCCAGTCCACCGCGCCGTCGTCGGTGCCCTGCAGGATCATGAACGGCGTGGTGATGCCCTCGGCGTTGTGCACCGGGGATTCGCGCACGTAGGCCTCGAAGTCGTCCCACGGGCTCGCCGCCATGCGTCCCTGGCCGAACTGGATGAGCGGCGCGTTGGGGCCGCCGCTGCTCTTGTAGAGGATGTTGTGCATCGACACCAGGTTGGTGAGCGGCGCACCGGTGACCACGCAGGCGAACAGGTCGGTCTGGGTGACGATGAAGCTCGACTCGTAGCCGCCCCCTGGCCCTGCAGGCCGACGTGGTCCGCGGATCCCTCATCAGAGCCGCGTACCCGTACGCGTTCGGGCACAGATACTACGGCCATTTCTCTTAGCGGTCGATGCGCCACACGTTCACGTGTTGTTCCGCACCCAAGGTTATTGCTGCCAAGTACGTCGTGGAAACGTCAAATGCCCTGACGAACCCGTGCACCTTGGCGGGAACCACGATTTCGCCCAGCAAACGCCGATCGGAGCCGAAAACCTGAAAGACCGCGTTGGTGGCTTCCTCTTCTGATGCTTTCAAGACCCAGAGCAGTCCGTCATCATCGACCTGAATTCCAAACCGACCCGTGTACTGTCGCGATGATGCCGCGACCTCGTCTCTGTCAGAATCCGCTAACGGACCAATCGTATTTGCGAGCGAGCCGGTCGCCGCGAAGAAGTCGATCCTAGGCGACGATCGGCGCGCGACCACAAACCCGTCTTCAGAGCCTGCAGCCATCGCCACATTGTTGGCTGCGTATGCGGACCCTGTCGAAACTGACTCTCCGCGGCCTTCTCGAAGGTCCCAGCGTTCAACCGACATCGCGCCATCATGCTGGGCCAACGGGGAAAAAAAGTAGACATACCGGCCTCCGGGGTAATAGTCGGCGGCCAGAAAAAAACGTCTGGGAAGGGTCCAACTCTCTTCAGTGACAAGTTCGTTCCTGTCCGGATCGAATCTGACCGTCTGCAGGCGGGCGGGCATGCGATCGAATACAAGGACACCGCCAGACGCACCCGGAAATGCCCACCCCGGCATGATGCGTTCTCCTGGTCCTTGACCTCTCGTGCCAAACTGCCGGACGAACGTCCCGTCGGCTTCGAAGATCCGCACAAATGGCTCGAAAGTGTCCACAACGTATACGCGGCCATCTGAGTCGATGGCCACGCTGTTGAGGTCAGCGAATTTTTCGGGCCCGTCGCACGCCTCACACCCGATGACCGCGTGGAGTGACAGGGAAGGTAGCTCTTGCATTGTTCCAGGTGTCTCTTGCTGAGCTTCCTCTATACACCCAACAACTCCGAGAACTAGACCCCCGATTAGCGCAGTGGAGAGGAGCAGTCGCGTCGTGCGCTCTCCAAGCACTTTGTGCCTCACGCTTTTCAAAAACGACTTCACAGGATCACGGACCCCTTCGGACCTGCCCACGCCCCCGTCCGAGCCTAGCAGGCTAGTCGAGGGGCGCGGGCAGCGCTTTGTCTATTGGCGACGACGACCTTAGGTAGGTATCCCGCCGTGTCCTCCTCCTCCAGGAACGTCGTCACAGCTCAGATTGCAGCCGGCGTCCTCGTAGGCGGCGAAGAAGCAGAACCCCCAATAGCCTCCGCACGAGCTTCCGCAGTCACAGCCGTCGCTGTACTCCACACAGCTGTCCATCTTTCCCTGGCACGTCTCGTTGAGATCCTCGTAGTCGGCGTACGCCGGGGACACCATCAGTTGGCCCATCGCGAAGACCGTGACTATGGCGATCGACGCCAGCATGAAATACTGGCGGAAGTGTCGAGTTGTCATGCACTCTCTCCTTTTTTCCTGCGGGTCGGTTGGACGAAACAGGCGCATAGTTCGCAATCGGCTACACACCCAGCCACAATCACCTACTTCTTAGACCCTTCCAGCGCGCTTTCAATTCGCGCAATGACTTCGTTAGCTCTGATCGCATCCAGCGCACCGGACCAACTCCCTAACACCTCACCGCCCTCAGAGAAGGCGAGCGTCAGCGGCACACTAGTAACGCCGAGGCGCCCGTACTCCGCTGCATCGAGGACCGCGACGTCGAAGTCGATATTGTTCCGTTCGACGTAGGCGCGCGTATCATCGAGGCTGTCGAGTGATACAGCAGCAAAGGCGGCACCTCGTTGATTGAGCTCTTCAGCGATATTCCCCCACTGGGGAAGCGTCAGCTGGCAGAATTGGCAGGTGGTGGTCATGATGGCCAATACACCGACCTTCGAAGAAAGAATGGCGGCACTTCTCTGCTCGCTCCCGTCGAGAGACCGAAGTTCGACGTCTGGGATCTGCATCCCGGCTTCGTATGCCGACGTGCGCGAGCTGCCACTACTGCCCTGCTGTTGGGCAAGCCCAGCAAGCGTATCTTTGAGTTGCCTATTCTGCTCGATGAGCGCGACCACGACGAGAGCGACAAGCGCGGTCACAGCTAACATGATCCCGGTGACTGCCCAACTCGGAAGTAGCGAACGTTCAGTGCTCATGGCCAAGTCCGATCTCGGGAGTCCATTCCAGGCGGGGAACTCAT
The DNA here is from genome assembly GCA_050114655.1 of Acidobacteriota bacterium. Classification (GTDB taxonomy): domain Bacteria; phylum Acidobacteriota; class UBA890; order UBA890; family UBA890; genus JASFRZ01. The sequence goes on along the minus strand of JASFRZ010000024.1, from coordinate 1,167 downwards.
GCGCTCGTACTGAAGCGTTCAGTGGAGTTCACGCGCTCTACTAATGGACGAATGACTGTTCACTTCACTCCCTTAGAACAACGCGCCGCACGACGAATCGTGACACATTTGGCCTACCGTGCCCGAGTTGTCGGCGAACCGTGGGGACCGATTGCGCGAGTTGCCGAGCTCAAGGGGCAGGACCCTGCTGACCGTCACCCGGCTCGTCGTGTCGGATGAGGTGTCGCCAGGAGTCCCCGGTTAGGAGCTCCTGGAGGCGCCTACGACCCCGGGAGAGATGCTGGCGCACCGCATCGCAGCTCGTCCCGAGGGCAAGTGCGACCTCGGCAGTCGATGCCGTCGGTTCGTTGAGCCTGAGCAATAGCACCGCTTGCTGCTTCGGCGGCAGGCACCTTATGGCAGTGTCGAGGAGTTCGAGGTGTTCCCTGCGGGTGGCGCGCTCTTCGCGAGCGATCATCGCGTCTTCCGCCGACGCGGACAGTGTGATGCCCGCGCTCAGTGCGAGCAGGGTCTTCTCGTCACTGCGAATCAAGCGCGAGCCGTGCTTTCGCCAACGGTCCGCAACTTCGGAGTCGATCGCCTTCAGGAAGTAGAGCTTGAAGTCGTTGAGCGTATCGCCGGGTCTTTGCGTGTAGGATCGCGTGACGCGAAGGCACGCCCCGCTCAGGACGCCGTTGCGGTCGTCTTCGTGGTCGACCCCGTGCTTCTTCTTCAAATACCCGTGCAACTCAGGAAGATGCCGATCGTAGAGGTCGGCTGTGAGCTTCCAGGCGGGTGATGAAGCTGCTCTCTCTCTCTCTCTCTCTCTCTCTCTCTCTCTCTCTCTGTCCGTGCTTGCGTTGACCGGCCGTGTCGTTCACGCGCCGAGCTTCGTTTGGGCGCCTCGCACACATCACCTTCCCCCTTCTTCGCGCCCCAAGCGAATGGACTGGCTTTGTATGCATAACGGGACACGCAGCGCTCTTGCGACGGTGACGCCTCGCGCGGATCGGTCGGTACCCGCCCTACCGTCCCCCGCCCGCCGGCTCCCGCCACACCGGCTCGCGCCCCTTGTCGAGGAACGGCACGCCGTTCTCCATCCAGTCGGGCGCCTCGGCGCCCTTCAGGTAGTGGTCGAAGTACTGCATCATGCGGATCTGGAAGTCCTTCTGGTTCTCCTCGCGGCCG
>JASFRZ010000023.1:0-21272 GCA_050114655.1 Acidobacteriota bacterium | reverse complement strand
GTCGCCGAGCACGAGGTCGTCGACCACCTCGATCACCTTGCCCGCACGCTCTTCGTTGGAGACGGCGGCGTACTCGTGAATCGGCACCCCCTCGCGCGGCAGGGGTTCGATCCAGTCGGCGAACTGCAGCTCCGGGCCCCCGCAGGCGACGGTGGCGAGAAGGCAGAGAACAAGCGTTGCACGCCAGGCGACCCGCATGGTGAACCTCCGACCGTGGGAGCTGGCGACACACTACGCCAACCCTGCCTACGCGATCAACGGTTGCATGCTCGACCTGGAATGCGACCCGACCGCCACCGGGGGATGGGGCGGCCCGTGAAGCGGCCTCGGAGAGAGAGATGAGCCACGGCGGGGTCGTTTCCGGTTTCTCTAGGTAGAACGAGATGCCTCACCAGAGGTGCCGTCCGGAACACGGAGACTCCGAGATGCCCCAGCTGCGCCCCGACCCGTCCTTCTACCCCTCCCCCGAGCTCGCCGCCCAGGCACCGGCGGAGAGGCTCGCCTACGTCACTCTGGTCAACGGCAATGGTGACGGGCGCCCCGACGGCATCGGCGTCGTCGACCTCGACCCGACTTCGGATAGCTACGGGCGCATGGTCGGCCGCGTCGACATGCCGGTGGTAGGCGACCATCTGCACCATCTCGGCTGGAACGCGGGTTCCTCGTGCCTGTGCCCGTGGGCGCCGCACCCCCACAGCGAGCGCCGCTACCTGGTTGTGCCGGGCATCCACTCGTCGAACATCTACATTCTCGATACGAAGCCGGATCCGAGGACCCCGCGCATCGTCAAGACCATCGACGCCGCGACGATTGCCGAAAAGACCGGCTACGCGGCCCCCCACACAGTGCACTGCGGTCCCGATGGCATCTTCGTCAACGCGCTCGGCAACCCCGAGGGCAAGGGCCCCGGCGGCATCTTCGTGCTCGACCCGCAGACCTTCGAGGTCAGGGGCGCATGGGAGCGCGAGCGTGGCCCGCAGCAGCTCGCCCATGACTTCCGGTGGCACCTCGGTCACGACACGCTGATCTCCAGCGAGTGGGGCACGCCGGAGATGGTGACCTCCGGCTTGAACCCCGAAATCCTGATGTCCGCCGGCTACGGCCATGCCCTCCACGTTTGGGATCTGAACAAGGGAAACCACCGCCAGGCGATCGACCTCGGCGCCGAGAACCAGATGGTGCTGGGGCTGCGCCCGGCGCACGATCCGCGCCGCGCCTACGGCTTCGTCGGCGTGGCGGCGTCGCTGGATGACCTGTCGGCATCGATCTGGTTGTGGCACCGCGAGGGCGACGAGAGTCCCGCGCAAAGCAACGGCTCGAGCGTCGACGCACGCTGGACCGCGCGCAAGGTCATCGACGTTCCGGCCGAGCCGGCCGACCCCGAGCAACTCCCCGAGGTGCTCGAGGGCTTCGGTACGGTGCCGCCGCTGGTCACCGACGTCGCGCTCAGCGTCGACGACAAGCATCTGTACGTGTCCTGCTGGGGCACCGGTGAGCTGCGCCAATATGACGTGTCCGATCCGATGAACCCGATGCTCACCGGATCGGTGCGCATCGGCGGCATCATCGAGCGCACGGCGCACCCGGCGGCGCCCGCGCGGCCGCTCAACGGCGGCCCACAGATGGTCGAGATATCACGTGACGGCCGTCGCGTGTACCTCACCAACTCCCTGTATTCGCCGTGGGACGAACAGTTCTACCCCGACGGCATCAATGGTTGGATGACCAAGCTGAGCGTCGATCCCCAAGGCGGCATGAGCGTCGACGCCTCCTTCTTCCCCGAGTTCGAGGGCATGCGCACCCACCAACTGCGGCTCGACGGCGGCGACGCCTCCTCGGACTCCTACTGCTTCTCCTGAGCGGCGGCAACGCTCCGGAGGCAGCGATCGTGCACGCGCCCGGTACGTCGCTTCCGGCCCCTCTGAGGCTTCCGGCGCCCCTGAGATTGGGGTCGGTTTCGCTCGCCGTGGGTGGTACAACGTCCATGTTGCCTGAGCCACCGCGCTGATGGTGGCGGGGTGGTGACAGTCACCCTGTGACAGGCAAACACGGATCGGCCCGCCGGAGCGCGGTCCGGCGGGCCGATCACCCTTCCTGCGCTGACAGCTCCGGCCGCTAGGCGTCGGAGCTCATCGCGCTGGAATCAGTCGCCTTTTCGATGGTGAACTTGGCGCCCGACACGCCGAGAGTCCAGCCGCGACCCTCGGAGGTGATGGCGAGCGAGACCTCACCTTTGGTGAGCGCCTGCGCGCTGCGCGCCTCGTCCACCGCACCGGCGGAGGCTTCCGCCTGGGCGTACGAGCCGAAGATCTCGGAGATGTCCTCGACGTCCGAGAAGACCCCCTTGCCCTCGTCGATCTCGGTCTTGCCGACGGTCAGCCCACCGCCGGTCACCGCGAGGGTTACGTCGGCGCTCTGACCGTTGTCGCAGCTCACTGTGCCTTCACCCTCGGCCTTGGAGACAATTGCGGACCAGCCCTTCATGGTGAAGGTCATCTCGCAGGAGACTTCGGCGCTATCCTGCTGCGCCACCGGCGCCACCGCCGTTGCGTCCGCCTGCGACTCCTGCGGCTCCTCCTGCTCGGCCGGTGCTCCGGCACAGGCAATGCCGAGGCCGGCGAGCAGGACCAGCATCGTACTGAGCTTGCGGGATGAAAGCAGTGTCCGGGTCATGGCGTTTCCTCCTTGTCGGGCCGCGATGCGGTCGCGTCGGCCCATCTCACAGACGCAACCGCACCGCGACCTTCGATTGCAGTTCTCGTGTTTCGCGGTCTGCTGGACATAAGCTGCAACCGCCGTGCCAGGAGGCCGGAACGGGCCGCAAGACGCCGTATGCGGCCATCTGGGGCCTCGCCGGCACCGCTGCTGAGCAATTCCTACACGGTCGGAAGGTAGTTCCTACCGCCGAGGCCACGCAGCGGAAGCGTCACCCGGGAACCGTGCGATGACGGGCGTGAGAATCACGACACCCCGCTCAACGGCGCACGAACTCGAAGTCGATGCTGCGCGGCGCGGTGTCGTCGCCCGGGCCCGAGATGGTCACCGTCATTGCGTCCGGGGCGGTGCGGCGATAGACGATGCGCTGGGGGAAGTCGTGCGTGGTGTTCTCGAACACCAGGGCGCCGTCATCGGCGGAAAGGAGGCGGAAGGCTACCGGGTAGGCGTTCTCCACCGGCTTGGCGATGTAGTACAGCTCGCCGCCCATGACGACCAGCAGCAGCGCCTCGGTCTGCTGCTCCCTGCCGTCGCGCGCCACCACCGCCTCTCCCACAAGACCGGCCTCGGTCCGCGTCCAGCGCTCGATCGCCGTTCCGCTGCGGGTTGCCCGCTGCCATTCGCCCTCGAGCCAGGCCAGGTCCGCCGGGCCGGCAGTCTGAGCGGACAAGATGGTCGCCATGACGCCGATCAGACCGGCGCAGGTGCGGATCTTCATGCACGTCTCCTGTCGTCGATATTCTCCGGGGACCACCTTGCGGTGATCGCCGTGCGGGCGATGGTGCCCCGTCTCCCGGTCAGCGTCCTCCGCCGTGCTCCGGCGGCTCCGCATCCCACCACCAGAACGGCGGCAGCGGGCGTTCCACCGGCCATACCTGATCGAGGGTGTCGCCGTCATACAGCTCGCCGTTCTTCATCACCCAGGCGATGGTGTTGGTGTTCTCGATGTCATCGAGCGGGTTGGCGTTCAGCACCACCAGGTCGGCGAGCTTGCCCTCCTCGATGCTGCCCAGATCGGCATCGAAGCCGATGATCCTGGCGCCATCGATGGTGGCGGCCTGCAGCACCTCGGCCGGCGTCATGCCGCCGGAGGCGAGCGCCCACATCTCCCAGTGGTAGCCCAGCCCCTGAACCTCGCCGTGGCCGCCGACGCCCACCAGGCCGCCAGCGCGTTGGATCTTGGCGGCAGAGGCGGCCACCTCGTCGAAGGTGAACTCCTCATCGCGCGCCCACATGCGGCGGCGCTGGGTCATCTCGTCGAGACGGTTGTGGGGATAGAAGCGGTTGAGCTTGGCATCGTCGTGCACCTCGCGACGGGAGAAGAAGTACTCCTCGGCGATGGGCCCGTCGTACTGCACCAGCAGCGTCGGCGTGTACGCGGTACGCGTCTGCGCGAACAGCTCGACAACGTCCTTGTAGAGGGGAAACACCGGCAGCGTGTGCTCGTTGCCGTGCATACCGTCGATGGCGTGGGTGATATCCATCATCATGTCGTGGCCGCCCTCGGTGGTGGGTATCAGATGGAGCTCCTGAGCCGCCTGCACCACCCACTGGCGCTGTTGCCGGTTGCCCACCATGTACGACTTTATGTTGGGGGTCCGGTAGTGGTCCTTGTAGCGCTCGAGGAACGCCAGCGTTGCCTCGTAGGAACGGAAATCGTTGTTCGAGAAGATCCCCGGCCCGGTCATGAAGGCGCGCTCGCCGATCGACTGGCCGGTCTCCACCAGGTCGCGATAGGCGAAGTAGTCGTTGGTCGAGGTCTGCACGTCGAGACCGGCGGTGACGCCGTAGGCCAGGTTGGCGACCAGCGACCAGTTCTGTGGCTCGAGCACGTCGTGAGTACGGAACTCCCAGTGCGCATGGGTGTCGACGAAGCCCGGCACGATGTATTTGCCGGAGACGTCGAACTGGCGCGCCTCCGGCGGGATCGACACCTGCCCGCGCGGCCCCACCGCGGTGATGCGGTTGTCGACCACCACCACGTCGGCGTTTTCGATCACCGGACCGGAGGCGCCGCCGGCCATGGTGATCACCGTGGCGCCACGCAGCGCGATCGTGCCCGCGGGGGTGGCGCGCGGGAACTCCAGCACCACCTCGAGGGCATCGACGGCCTCGTTCTCGTCGAGCGGCACGAACGGCTCCTCCTGCTCGCCTTCTTCCTGCGGCTCGTCCTGCTCCTCGGCCTGCTCGGCGGGTGCCTCAGCGGTTTCGTCCTCGGCCTCGTCACCGGCGGGAGCGAACTCGATCGAATCGAACGGACGGCGGTAAACAGTCGAGCCGATGGCCCAGAAGATGGTGGCGCCATCGTCGGCCCAGCCGAGGTAGTCGGCGCCAATGTCGGTGATGCGCTCGGCCGGTACCGAAGGGCTCATCACGTTGACGCTCGGTGCGTCGCCCGCCGGCGGTGGCACCGCCACCACCCAGAGCTGGTTGTTGACCGACGCCAGTGCCCACTTGCCGTCGGGGCGCATCAGCACGGTGTCGGCAGCAGGCGGCCGCGGCGAGCCGGCGCGGCCCGGCCCGGTGACGCTCAGATGCGTGCGACGATCCGTGCCGTCGTAGCGGAGCGAGATCAGACCGTCATTGGAGTACACGTAGATACGATCGGTGTCGTCGGTGAAGTGGGGGGCGCCGATGCCACGCGCCGGCGCGACGAGCTGCGGATCACCGCCGTCGGCAGGCAACCAGATGAGGTCCAGCGGGATGCGCAGTCCGCCGAACTCGCTGAAGGTCTGGTGGCGCATGTACTCGTTGCCGCGCAGCCCGACGATGCGCTCGCCGTCGGGGGAGAACACCACGTCGGTGTAGAAGGCCGGATAGGTGGTCAGCCGCTGCGGTTGGCCGCTGCCGTCGGCGCGCGTCTTCCAGATATGACCGCCTTCCTCCATCGACCAGGTGACGTAGGCGATCCACTGGCCGTCGGGCGAGAAGGCGGGCTTGAACTCCCAGGCGTCACCCGACGTCAGGCGCACCGGCCGGGTCTGGGGAGCGCTGCCGGCGATCGCCGGGCCCGCGCCGGCGCTGGGCCCGGATGCGGCCGCATCGCGCGCAATGGCGTTGTCGGTGCTCGCCGCCACGGCGTCCATCACGTAGATCTTGGTCAGCACGGAGAAGGCCACCTTGCTGCCATCGGGCGAAATCGCGGGGCTCTGCACCAGGCTGGCGCGAACCGGCCCCTGCGGCACGCGGTAAGGGAATTCCAGCTCCGGTCCGACCTCGAGCGCGACGTCGACGGTGAACGGCACCGGAGTCACGTCGCCGGTGTCGACGTTGACCCGCACGATCCTGCCGCCGGTGGTGACGACAATCTCGTCGCCGTCGGGGGTGAAGGCGTAACCCGGCAGGGTGTCGCGGCTGGGACTGCCGCCGGACTCGATCTCGTCGCGTGCCACCGGCCAGATGACCCAGTGATCGGCGCCCGTCTCCAGGTTGCGTACGCGCAGCCCGGTCTGCGTCTCGTAACGCGTGCCGTAGACCAGCCGGCTGCCGTCGGGCGACAGCTGCGGGCGGACGCCGGCGCCCTCGGCCTGGGTCAGCACGTCGACCTCGCCGCCGCGCAGGTCCATACGCGCGATTTGCCAGCGCGCTACACCGCTCGCTCCGGCGCCCGCGGACTGGGCGAAGTACAGGTAGTTCTCGTCCGGCGACATCTGCACGCCGAGGCGCGCCGGGCTACCGCCCCCGCCGCTGCCCGGGCCGTCGCCGCCGCCGGAGTCGCCTTCGCCCACGGTGATCCCCGAGCCGCCGTCGACATGGTACATGCGCACCTGACTGCCGCGGCTGCCGGTCTGGGTCACCAGCACGTAGTCGCTGTCCGGCGTCCAGGCGGGCGAGATCACAGCGCCCTGCCGCCCGGACGACAGCTTGCGTGGCTCGGAGCCGTCGCGCCTGGCGATCCACAGGTTGGTGTTGCCGTCGCGATCGGACACGAAAGCGATCCACTCGCCGTCGGGCGAGATGCGCGGTTGGCTGTCGTAGGCCATTCCCGAGGTCAAGCGCGTCGCCGTGCCGCCGGCAATCGGCAGCTCGTACAGGTCGCCGAGCAACTCGAAGACGATCGACCGTCCGTCCGGGTCGACGTCGAGCGATATCCAGGTGCCCTCGTCGGTGGTGAAGCTGATCGTCGACGCCGGCTCGAGCGGCAGGTCGGGGCCGCCGCGCCGCGCCTGCTGCGGCGCGGCAATCGCCGCGCCGATGAAAGTCAGGCAACAGGCCAGCGAGATGGAACGGAACCAGTCGGGTTGCGTCATCGTCAGAACCTCCAGGGGACGCGAGGGGTCGGCTTGCAGGAATTGTAACCAACGACCTTGTCACCGGTTCAGGGCGGGCGGAGAATTAATGGAGACGCGTGCGCCCCGGCACGCATGCGGTGGGGATCGCAGCATGAGAATCCGGCACGGCGTAGTGGCCTTGGCTGTCTGGGCGATCGTGGAGAGCCCGATGGGCGCGAGCTTCGCCGCCGCGTCCCCGGTCGCTGCGCAGGACCCCGTGTCCGGGCAGCGGCCGGTCACCTCTCAGGTTTCGACGACGCCCGCCGCCGACGCGGCCCGCGCGCTGTGGCGCGACCCGACGGGCGCACCGCTACCGTTCTCCAGCGGCGCCGAGGCAGTCGAGTTCCTGCGTACGGCCACCGTCGTATCGAGCGAGGAGATCCCCGAGGGCTCGACGAAGCCGCTGCTGATGCTGCTCGAACGAAACGGCGTACAGGCGCGCGCCATCTTCCGCAGCTTCGAGCGCATGCAGGAGCGCGTGATCGACCCGGACAGCGGGCAGACGCGCTTCCGGCCGTTCCGCGACAGCTCGACCTTCGAGGCGGCTGCCTACGATCTCGCCACGTTGCTCGGCCTGCCCTTCGTGCCGCCGACGGTGCGGCGCGTCATCGACAACCGCGACGGCACGCTGCAGCTGTGGATCGAGTCGGCGATGAGCGAGAAGGAGCGCCAGGAGCGCGGCATCGCGCCCCCCAACGAGGACTGGTGGCGCGGCGTTCTGCAGACGCTGGTGATCTTCGACAACCTCATCTTCAACGCCGACCGCAATACCGGCAACATGTTGATCGACCCCGCCTGGCGGGTCTGGTTCATTGATCACACGCGATCCTTCCAGGAGAATCGCGGCCTGCGCAACCCGGAGTACATCACCTTCTGCGAGCGCCGCCTTTTCGAGCGCCTGCAGGGGTTGAGCGACGACGAGATCCGCGACGCCATGCAGCCCTACCTCGACGGCCGCGAGATCGGCGCGCTGCTACGCCGCCGCGAGCGCATTGTCGAGCTGATCAACAAGCTCATCGAGGAAAACGGCGCGGGGGCGGTGCTGTTCACCTATTCCTACGACCTCGCCGACTGGCCGGCGGTGGGTCGCTGACGCCTGCGCCGCCTCCGGCTCTTGCCGTACAATGGACACGAGTCTTCGACTTCCATCCGGAGGCGATACCATGAGTTGCAACCGCAACATCTTCACGCGACAGCGGGCGGTTGTCGGCACGATCGCCGTCGCCCTGCTGCTCGCCGTCGCTCCCTGGCCCCTGGCCGCCCAGCAGGGCGGCAACCAGGCCAACGAGCACCTCACCAACGCCATCAACGCGCTGAGCCAGAACAATGCGGATGACGCGCTGCGTCAGCTCGACGACGTTCTCGAGGACGACCCCGACAACGCCCAGGCCTACTACTATCGCGGCATGGCCTACGGCCAGCTCAACCGTCTCGAGGACGCGCTTGACGCCTTCGTGACCGCCGGCGAGAAGAGCCCCGGCTATACCGACGCCTACGTGAAGGCGTGCCTTCTGGCGTGGCAGGTCAAGAACTGGGATCTCGCCTGGGACCAGGCGATCCTCGCCTCGCAGTCGGGCTTCGACATGTCCCAGGCATTCACCGAGCTACGCCAGGTCGCCAATCCGCCCGATGACTTCGAGCAGCGACTACGCGCCCCGCGCGTGCTCCTCGGCCCGATCGATGTCGAGGCGATTACCGGGCAGGACTCGTTCCTCAACGAGGCCGGCGGCATCGGCGGCGGCAGCGCGGCAACGAGCGGTGCGGACCGTGGCTCCAACGCGATGGCCTTCGACGAGCCCGCGTCGGGCAACTCGCGCTTCGCCGAGGCGCAGGCGGACATCGTCAACGTGCGCCGCACGTTCGGCGTTCTGCTGCAGGAATCGCGCGATTTCGCGGTGGTGCAGAACCCGGAGCTGGCAACCTACGTGCTGACCCTCAAGGTCAACGACGTCGGCCTCGGGCGGCCACGTGACATGGAGGGCGTCATCAAGTTTCTGCGCGATGGTGAAGAGGTGTACTCGCGCCCGATCCGCCTGAGCGACATCGGCAACACCGCCGACCTGCGCACTGAGATCTATCGCGTCGTGGTGTTCATGGAGGAGTGGCAGGCAGAGCAGGAGCGCTAGAGGATCACCTCTCCTTCGCCGCGCGCGGCGATTTGGGCCTCGATGTGCGCGACGACTGCTTCGATGCGACCGGCGAGCTTGTTGATCTCGCCACGCGCAAGCATGCCTCCGAGCGCTGCGTCAAGCGTCGGTCGGTCGAGCGCGCGCAGCCGCTCCCAGATGGCCCGGTCGCAGAACGCGATCGTGCGCGGCGACCAGTCCGAGGGAAACATCTGGAAGGCGCGCGTGTGGTCAATGAACCACAGCTTGCCGTCCGGCGCGTGCAGGTAGTTGCCCGGGTTGCGGTCGACGTTGGCGATCAGCGTGTCGAACAGCCCCATCAGACGCATTTGATGCAGCCACTCGTGTTGATCCGGGAGTGGCAGGTCATTCTCGCGTCGCTCGCGCTCGCTCATCGCGTCATCGACCCAGAGCTGCAGCGACCCGGTGGTCGAGCGGAGACTGCGGACCACCGTCGGCGGGACGTTGTCGAAGCCGAGGAGCACCGCGAGCCGGTATGCGGCGACCTCGAACAGGGCACAGTCGTGCAGCTTCATGTGGAACGTGCCGTCGTGCAGGCGCACGCGCTCGATCGACTGATCGACGTCGCGGAATATCGCGTAGGCGCGCACGCCGTCACGCTCCAGCAGCACCTTGCGCGGCTCGGTGACGCCCACCGGGACGCGCTCCATCGAGAGCACGCGCGCGTGGCGCAGGAAATCGATCGCCTCGGCGTCGCTGGAGAAGGGAGAAGCCGTCGCGGCCACCGTCTGCGCCGCCGACGGGCTCAGCGACAGCGCGGTGACGAGTAGAAGAAGAACACTTGCAGACAAGCCGCGCCGTACGTGCATGGGCCACCTCCGAAGCGGCGCGGTGGACGGTTGCCTCTACAGGGTAGGACGCGCAGACCGGCCTTTTGGTTTCATCCAAAGGCCACAAAGACAACGACGGGCTCCTAGCGCTTCTTCCTGCCCACAACCATCGCCGGAATCGGCGCCTGCTCCGCCGAGTAGTCGATCAACTGCTGTAGTCGCCGCAGCCGTGTCTCTTCCCTCTTGGCCACCATCACCCAGTGCGCGGTCTTGGAACGGTAGCCGGGCGGCTGCCCCTGGTAGTGTTTCCAGGCCGCCTTGTTGCTCCGGAACCGCTTTTCATACTCCCGGCTGAGGACGAGCTTCTCGCGTCGCTCATACGAATAGATGCTCGACTTGTCTTCCTTGCGACGCTCGAAGGCCCGCTGTCCGGGCGGCTTCATGCGCCCGTCGGCGACCAGCTTTTCGGCGGAGGCGATGTTCTTGGCGCTCCATACGCTGCCGTCGCGCCGCGGCGTGAAGCGGATCTTGTAGGACGCCTCGTCGATCGAGCGGCGCAGCCCGTCGATCCAGCCGAAGCACAGCGCCTCGTCGACGGACTCCTGCCAGCTGATCGACGGTTTGCCGGTGGCCACCTTCCAGTAGCCCACCCATTGCACGTCGACGCGATCGTGGTTGCGCGCCAACCAGTCGCGGAAGTCGTTCGCGCGGGCAAAAAACAGCACGTCGTCGGCCATGGCGATCACCGTACGGGTCCGCCTACACCCCGCGCAAGCCTACGGTGACCCGCCGCCGAACACACCGACCAACCGCGGCGGCATGAAACCCCCTGTGCGTGGGCGCCGTAGTTCTAGTCAAAGAGCAATGGAGGTCGCTCCCATCGCCCGCCGGAGCACGGCGGCGCGAGCGGCAACGACGCGCTCCCCGCGTTGCGGAGGCGAGAGATGGGACACGTCGGCTCTCTACGATACCTGGTGACCTCCCTGTTGCTGCTGGTGCTGCCGGGCGTTGCCCGCGCGCAGGCCCAGTGGCTCGACGCGGCCGGCCGGCCGCTGCCGTTCTATTCCGCCGAGGAGGTGCTCGACTTCCTCCGCACCGCGACGGTGCTCGAGCGTGAGGCTTTGCCGAACGGCATCACCCACCCCGAGAAGGTGCTGCTCGAGAAGAACGGCGTGCAGGCACACGCGATCTTCCGCGGCTATCGCCGCCAGCCCGAGGTCTCGATCGACCCGATCACCGGCGAAATGACGCGCGACGATCTCAACGACAGCGGCATCGCCGAAGCCGCCGCCTATGAGCTCGCTGTCCTGCTCGAGCTACCGTTCGTCCCGCCGACGGTTCGCCGCATCATCGACAACCGCGAGGGCACACTGCAGCTCTGGATCGAGCACGCGTCGACCGCCCGGGACCGCATGGAGCGCGGCGAGAAGCCGCCCAACGCCGACTGGTGGCGCGGCATCACCCAAACGCTGGCGATCTTCGACAACCTGCTGTTCAACACCGACCGCCACGTCGGCAACCTGCTGATCGACGAGCGCTGGAACGTGTGGTTCATCGATCACACGCGCGCCTTTCAGCCGCACCGCGAGCTGCGCAACCCCGAGGTCATCGAATTTTCGGAGCGCCGCTTGTGGGAGCGCCTGCGCGACCTTCCCGACGAGATCATCCGCGAGTGCCTCGCGCCCTACCTCGACGAAAGCGAGATGATGTCCCTGCTGGCCCGACGCCATCGGCTGGTGAACCACATCGGGCACCTCATCGACGAGCGCGGCGAGCGCGCGGTGCTGTTCGACTACAGCTACGACCTTTCGATGTGGCGCGACCGCCGGCGCTGAGACGACGACTCGCCGCCGACACTGGAACGGCGCGGCGTGGAGGGCTATGTTTGCCGCTATCGGCGCCGCGGCCGCTAGCGCACCGTGACGCCGGCTCACAGCATCGAACCATGACCCAGTGTGAGAACCCAGCATGAGCCTCCATCGTCGCAAATTCCTCGAGATCTCCCTTGGCGCCTCGGCCGCCCCGCTGCTGCTACGCTGGCCCGGACGACCGCAGGGCAACCCCGTCCTGTCCTTCGAGCAGGAGACGCTGCGGGCCCATCCTGCGCCGCTCGACGGCGTGCGGCTGACCGACGGGCCGCTGAAGCACGCGCAGGAGCTCGACGGCGAGTACCTGCTGGCACTCGAGCCCGACCGCATGCTGGCGTTCTACCGCTCCACCGCGGGCCTGGAGCCCAAGGCGGAGGGCTACGACGGCTGGGACGGCCCCGGCCGCAATCTCACCGGGCACATCGGCGGCCATTGGCTGTCGGCGGTGTCGCTGATGTACGCCGCCACCGGCGACGAGCGCTACAAGGAGCGCGCCGACTACATGGTCGCCGAGCTGAAGGTGGTGCAGGATGCCCACGGCAACGGCTACCTCTCGGCACTCGAAGGCGGCGAACGCTGCTTCGGTGAGCTGTCGCGCGGCGAGATCCGCGCCGCCGCCTTCGATCTCAACGGCGAGTGGTCGCCCTGGTACACGCTGCACAAGACCTACGCCGGGCTGCGCGACGCCTACCGTTACACCGGCAACCAAACGGCGCTGGAGCTGGAGATCGCCTTCGCCGCCTGGGCCGAGGGGATCCTCGCCGGGCTCACCGACGAGCAGATCCAGCACTCGCTCACCACCGAGTTCGGCGGCATGAACGAAGTCATGGTCGACCTTTACGCCGACACCGGCGACGAGCGCTGGCTCGAGCTGTCGTACAAGTTCGAGCACCACGCCTTCATCGACCCGCTCACCCGTCACCAGGACAACCTCGCTGGCGTGCACGGCAACACCCAGATCCCCAAGCTGATCGGCTCGGCCGATCGCTTCGCCTACACCGGCGACGCACGCGACCTGATCGCCGCCTCGTTCTTCTTCGACTGCGTCGCCCAGCACCACAGCTTTTCGTCCGGTGGTCACGGCAAGGACGAGTACTTCGGCCCGCCCGACGAGATCGCCGAGAACGTCGACGGGCGCACTGCCGAGTCGTGCAACGTCTACAACATGATCAAGCTGGCGCGACGGATGTTCGCGCTCAACCCCGATCCCTGTTACGCCGACTTCCACGAGCGCGCGCTGTTCAACCACATCCTCGCCTCGATCGACCCCGACGACGGCGCCGTCTGTTACATGGTGCCGGTGGGCTTCGGGGTGACGCGTGAGTACCAGAACATGTTCCGCTCGTTCACCTGCTGCGTCGGCTCGGGCATGGAGTCACACGCGCTGCACGGCGACGGACTCTTCTACCGCGACGCCGATCGCGTGTGGATCAACCAGTTCGCCCCCGCCGAGGCGCGCTGGGCGGACGCCGGCATCGGCTTCACCATGGACACCGACTTCCCGATCGGCGACTCCGCTTCGCTGACCCTGCAGCTCGACGCGCCGCAGGAATTCACCCTGTCGGTGCGTCGCCCGTTCTGGGTGGCCGACTGCTTCGCGGTGCGCGTCAACGGCCGCCCGGTCGATACCTCGGCGGCCGCGCCGCAAGCACCGCGAGAGGGTGAGCGCGACGACCCCGAGGACCCGCGCGGCCTGCGCCGCTACGACTCCGACTTCGCCGCCAGCACCTACGTCGACATCACGCGCCGCTGGAGCAGCGGCGACACCGTCGCGATCGACCTGCCCAAGCGGCTGCGGGTCGAGCCGACGCCCGACGATCCGCGCCGCGTGTCGCTGATGTGGGGTCCGCTGGTGCTCACCGGCGACCTCGGTCCGGAGCCCGAGCGGGGAGGCCGCGGCGACCGCGGGCAGCGCCCCGAGCCGCCCACCGTTCCGGTGTTGATCGCCGCCGGGCGGCCGATCGAGGAGTGGATCCAGCCGGTGCCGGGCACGCCGGGAGCGTTCCGCAGCGTCGGCGTCGGCCGCACGCCGGACGCGACCGGCGCGCCGCAGCAGGTCGAGTTGCGGCCGATGTACCAGGTTCAGCGGCGGGTGTACTCGACCTATTGGGACCTGTTCACCGCCGAGGAGTGGGAGGCCGAGAAGGCCGCCTACGCCGCCGAGGCCGAACGGGTGCGCCGCCTCGAGGCCGCTACCGTCGCCTACCTCGAGCCCGGCGAGACCACCTTCGACCGCCCCTTCAACCTGCAGGCGCCCGAAGACTCGCAGCCGCAGCGCATCCAGGGCCGTCCGGGACGGCGTGGGCAGAGCTGGTTCTCCTACGACGTACCGGTGGAGGACGACCACCCGATGGTGCTGATCCTGACCTACTACAGCGACGATCGCCGCGGCCTGCCGGCGGGCTTCGAGGTGCAGATCGACGGCCAGGTGATCGCTGCGCCGGAGATCGACCGCGACGACCCGCCGCGCTTCTACGACGTCGAGTACCCGGTTCCGGCGGCGCTGGTACGCGGCAAGGAGAGCGTCACCGTGCGCTTCGAGGCCGAGCCTGAAAACCAGGTTGCTACCATCTTCGGTATTCGCATGATCCGCGGCGACGCGCCGCGCTAGGGCAGCAATACCCCAGGGCCGTTGCATCGGCCCGAGGCGGCAGACAAATGGCTGATTCCGCGGCGCAGGACAGCTCATCGACGGGCGGCGCAATCCCCTCCGAGGAGAACCTCCGCCGGCTATTCGACCTCTCGCTCGACCTGCTGTGCGTCGCCGGGCTCGACGGCTACTTCAAGCACATCAACCCCGCCTTCACCCGCGCCCTCGGGTATCGTGCCGAGGACCTGCTGAGCAAGGCGTTCGTCGAGTTCGTCCACCCGGAAGATCAGGCGGCCACGATCGCTGCCGTCGAGCAGCTCGCGCAAGGCCTCGACATCGTCGACTTCGAGAACCGCTACCGCGCCGCCGACGGAACCTGGCGCTGGTTGGCGTGGCGGTCGACGTCGGTGCCCGAGGAAGGACTCATCTTCGCCGTCGCCCGCGACATCACCGACCACAAGCGGTTGCAGGCGCTGGCGACACGCCAAGCCGGGGACCTGGCTCGATCCTATGCCGACCTCGAGGAGTTCGCCGCCATCGCCTCGCACGACCTGCAGGCGCCACTGCGGGCGGTGCACAACCTGGCCGACTGGATCGAGCAGGACCTGCCCGATGACGTCTCCCCGCAGGCCGTCGAGCACCTCCACACCCTGCGTGATCGCGTCGACCTGATGACCAGCCTGGTGTCCGACCTGCTCGATTACTCGCGTATCGGGCGCCAGGAGGAGGTCATCGTGCGGACCGATACCGCGGCGCTGGTCGCGAATATCACCTCGCTGCTGGGCTCGCCCGCGGGATTCGACATCGTCGCCGACGCCAGCCTGCCGACGTTCGACACCGTCCAGGCCGCGCTGGAGCAAGCGCTGCGCAACCTCATCGCCAACGCCTTCGAGCACCACGACCGCGACAGCGGCCTCATCGTGGTGTCGGCGCAACGGCGCGATCGGATGTGGGAGTTCCGCGTCGCCGACGACGGCCCGGGGATGCCGCCGGACGCGCGCGCCCGCGCGTTCGAGCCGCTGTGGAGCAGCTCATCGGGCGTGCACCGCGGCACCGGCATGGGGCTGTCGCTGGTCAAACGCATCGTCGAGCGCTTCGGCGGCCGCGTTTGGATGGAACACGGCGACGGCCGGGGCATGACGGTGTGCTTCACCTGGCCCGAGAGGATCACGCTATGACCAAGATCCTGGTCGTCGACGACGATGTCGTCGATCGCGAGATGGTGCGGCGTTGCCTGGGCGAGATCGACGAGCTGGAGGTGGTGGAAGCCGGCAACGGCGACGAAGCACTGGAGCTGATGGCGCAGGAGCAAGCGGAGGTGGTGCTCACCGACCTGCGCATGCCCGGCATCACCGGACTCGAGCTGGTCGAACGTCTCGCCGAGGAACACCCACTGGCACCGGTCATCCTGATGACCTCGCAGGGCAACGAGAAGATCGCCGTCGAGGCGCTGCAAGCCGGCGCGACCAGCTACCTGCCGAAGAGCGACCTGAGCGATGGCCTCGTCGACGTCGTCGAGCAGGCGCTCGCCATCGTCGAGGCCCGCCGCTCGCGTCGCCACGCCCTGCGCTTCCTCACCGCGTGCGAGACACGCTTCGAGCTCGACAACGATCCCGCGCTCATCACGCCGATGGTGGCGTTCATCGAGGACGTCCTCGAGAACGTCGGGTTCGGTACCAAAGCGCTGCGCGCACAGGTCGGCGTCTGTGTGATGGAGGCGCTCGCCAATGCGATGCTGCACGGCAACCTCGAGGTCGATACCGAGCTACGCCGCGAGGACCGCGACGCGTTCCAGCGTCAGCTGGACGAGCGTCGCCGCAGCGAGCCGTATGCATCGCGCCGCGTACGCTGCGAGGCGCTCGAGTCTCCCGAGCGGGTGCAGTACACCGTTTCCGACGAGGGGCCGGGCTTCGACCCCAGCACGCTCCCCGACCCTACCGACGCCGCTCATCTGCTTGCCGTCGGCGGCCGCGGCATCATGCTCATGCGCACCATCATGGATGAGGTGACGTTCAGCGACGGCGGCCGCCGCGTCACCATGGTCAAGCACGCGCCGTAGCCGCGGCAGAGGGCCGCGACGGGCGGCGCCGGCGAGGGTCGTTACCGTGGGTCGCTCCCCCCAGCGCCGAAGAGTATGCTGGCGCGCATGAGACTACCCATCGTTGCCGCACTGCTCGCCCTCGCTTCCCTGCTCTCCCCCCAGAACCCCGGCGATCTTGCCGCCTTGCAGGAGCAGGCGCTCGAGCGCCTGCAGGAGTACATCCGCGTCGATACCGTCAACCCGCCAGGGAACGAGACGCGCGGCGTGGAGTTCTTCGGGCGCATCTTCGATGCCGAGGGCATCCCCTACGAGACCGCCGAGTCGGCGCCGGGACGCGGCAACATCTGGGCGCGGCTGGAGGGCGGCGACCAGCCCGCCCTGATCCTGCTGCACCACATGGACGTGGTGCCCGCCGACATGGAGCACTGGACGACGGACCCGCTGAGCGGCGAGATCCGCGACGGCTTCGTGTACGGGCGCGGCACGCTCGACACCAAGACGCTCGGCATCGACCACCTGCAGGCGTTTCTCGCGCTGCACGCCGCCGGCCGGCCGCTCAACCGCGACGTCATCTTCATGGCCACCGCCGACGAAGAGGCCGGCGGCTTCTACGGCGCCGGCTGGCTGGCGGAGAACCGCCCCGAGCTGTTCGACGGCGTCGGCTACATCCTCAACGAGGGCGGCGGCGGCAGCGTGCTGGGCGAGGAGCCCGCCGACCTCGCTGACATCCCCGCGGATACCACCATCGCCTTCGAGGTCGAGGTCACCCAGAAGGTGCCCTGGTGGCTGCAGCTCACCGCCGTCGACGAGCCCGGTCACGGCTCCAGGCCGCGCGTCACCTCCTCGGTGACGCGATTGATCCAGGCGCTCGCCAAGATCGACGATTACGACTTCGAGCCGCGCATGGTGCCGGCGGTCGACGACTACTTCAAGGCCATCGCACCCGACGCCGACCCGCGCTGGGCGAAGCGCTTCGCCAACATGCCGCAGGCCATCCGCGACCCCGCCTTCCTGCTCGAGCTGCAGCTCTACGACCCCGGCCTGCACGCGCTCACCCGCAACACCTGCTCGATCACCATGCTCTCGGGATCGAACAAGATCAACGTCGTGCCGCCGTCGGTCTCGGCGCAGCTCGACTGCCGCCTGCTGCCCGATCAGGACCCGCAGGCGTTCATCGAGCAGCTCTCGTTCATCATCAACGACCCGGCGATCTCGATCGAGGTGCTGATGGGCTTCACCCCGGCGGTATCGACCACCGACACCGACCTGTACCGCATCATCGAGGAAGTCACCGCGCGCCACTTCCCGCGCGGCAAGGTGGTGCCGGCGGTCTCGACCGGCTTCACTGACAGCCACTTCTTCCGCGACATGGGGATCATCGCCTACGGCTACGGCCCCGAGGTCCTGGTGCCCTCGGAGGCCAACCGCATCCACGGCAACGACGAGCGCATCAGCGTGCAGAACGTGAACGGCGGCGTGCAGATAGTGCTCGAGATCGTGCAGGGGCTGGTGTACGACTAGTCGCGCTCAACGCCCCCGTCTTCGGCGACCAGCAGGTGGATGTCGGAGCGAAAGGAAGCTCGGACGAAGTACAGGCCCGCGTCCTCGGGGCCGAGCCGCGGAAAGGCGGCGAAGTCGGGCGCCAGCGACAGGAGCTCGCGGTGCTCGCCGGTCTGCGTGTCGAGTAGGTCGATGCTCCCGTCGTCATCGACGTAGACGAGCCGGCGGCTGTCGCCGAGCCACGCGATGCCGTTCTCTCCGTTGCCCTCCCCGCGGAACTCGCGGAACTCGCCCGCCGATAGCGAGTACACGCCGATGAATTCACGCACCTGCTCCGTAGTCAACAGAGAACCGGCGAGCTTGTCGCCGTCGGGAGACCACGCTGTCACCTCGAGAGCGTGTGTTTGATCGAACCTCGGAAGAACCGTCGGTTCCCGGTCGGGTGTCGATTCGTCGAGATCGACGATCGCGGTGTCGAAGTCCCACGACACCGCGATACGGCTGCCGTCCGGCGACACGATGGGCAGGTAGTTGTCGCCGTCGCGTCCCGCGATCCGGCGCAGCTCGGTCCCATCGGTGCGGATCGACCAGATCTGATAGCTGCCGGAACGATCGGAGTAGAAATACACGCGCTCGCCGTCGGGCGAGAAGCGGGGTGAACGATCGCGATCGGCGTCGTCGGTGAGCTTGGTCTCCCCGCTGCCGTCGGGATGGATGAGAACGAGATTTTCCTGCGGAAACGTGCTGCGGAACACGACCCATTGATCATCCGCCGACACGTCGAAGTCGCCGACGTAACGCGGACCGCTGGTGACCGGCACCGGCGCCGAGGTGATCTCCCCGGCGATACCGTCGAAGCTGACACGCACGACGTTGGCCTCGATCTGCGCCGCGGCGAACGCGATGGTGCGCCCGTCAGCGGCGACCGACAGATAGCCCTGCAGGTCCGACCCGCCGGTGGTCACCGCGCGCGGCTCGCCGAGCACCTCGCCGCTGCTTTCGTCGAGGGCCGCACGCCAGATGTTGTTGGTGCCGCCGCGGTTGCTGGCGAAGTACAGATAACGTCCGTCGGGCGACCACTGCGGACTCCAGTCGAGGGCCTCGTCAGAGGTCACCTCGACCGGGTCGCCACCGCCCGCGGCGATGGTGAAGATGTCGCGCTGGCCCCCCTCGCGCACGCCGAAGTAAGCGATGCGTTGGCCGTTGGGCGACCAGTCCGGCTGCATCCCCTCGCCCGTGAGCAAGCGCGATTCCCGTGTCGCGACGTCGACGATCATGATGCGGCGGGGATCGTTGAGCTGCCAGGGCAAGGCGAACCCTTGGTTGCCATAGGCAATCGAGGCGCCGTCCGGCGACCAGCTTGGAAAGTAGCCGCCGTCGACCAGCCGCCGCACGTTCTCTCCGGTCGCGCCCATCAGGTAGATGCCGCCGCCGTCGCGGTCGGATCGAAAGGCGATGCGATCGCCATCGGGCGAGTACGCCGGTTGGGAGTCGTCGTCGACCGAACCTTCCGTCAGGTTGAAGAGCTGGCTGCCGCCGACGCGCTGCAGGTAGATGTCCTGGTTGCCCGCCGCGTCACCCACGAAGACGACCTGGCCGCCGTCCGGGGACAAATCGGGATCCGACTCGACGCCCGGCAGATTGGTGAGACGCACCGAGCGCCACTGGATCTGCTCGGCGTCGCTGATCGATGAGCTGCCGCCAAGGAATCGCTCCGCGAGGACGGCGAGGACAGCGGTGACGACCACCACCGCGCCGATCATCAGGTACGACGGCCGCGAGGATTTGGCTCCGCCGCCGAGCGCCGACACCGGCAACGCCTCGCCGGACGCGTACTCCCGCTTGAGGTCCTCGAGGTCGTTGCGAAGATCGAGCGTCGACTGATAGCGGCGCCGTGGGTCCTTCTCGAGGCACTTGCGCAGAATACGCCCGAGATGGCGCGGCACCTTGGCGTTGAGCTCGGTGATCGAGGTCGGCGTTTCCTTGACGATCGAGGACATGATCGACAGCTTGGTGTCGCCGCGGAAGGGCGCCTCGCCGCTCGCCATCTGGTAGAGGATGATGCCGAGCGAGAAGATGTCGGAGCGGTGATCGACCGCTTTGCCCTCGGCCTGCTCGGGCGACATGTAGGCAACCGTCCCGAGCACCTTGCCCTCCTCGGTCAGGTCGGCGGGCGGCTGGTAGCCGGTCTCCGCCACCGTCGCCATGTCGGGCTCGGCCGCCGCAGCCGGCTCCTCGGCCAGCTTGGCGAGGCCGAAGTCGAGCACTTTCAGGCGGCCGTCTTCGGCCACCATGATGTTGCCGGGCTTCAGATCACGATGCGTGATGCCGTTCTCGTGCGCCACGCTGACCGCCTCGGCGAGCGGGATGGCGAGCTCGAAGAACCGATCGACCGAGAAGCCCCCGGCCGGGATCAGGTCGCCGAGCGTCTTGCCGGCGACGAGCTGCATGGTGATGAAATGCACCTCGCCGTCGGCGCCCACGGCACGCTCGATACTGTGGATGGTGACGATGTTGGGATGGTCGAGCGCCGCGATCACCTTCGCCTCGCGCTCGAAGCGCTCGCGCCGCTCGGCGTCGTCGGCCATCTTCGCCGGTAATAGCTTGAGCGCGACCTCGCGATTGAGCGTCAAGTCCTCGGCGGCGTAGACCTCGCCCATGCCGCCCACGCCGATCTGGCGCAGGACCCTGTAGTGTCCGATCGTCTGTCCGACCATTCGATGGTCCCCGATGAAGTGCGCGGCGGCATTCTACTGGAGTGCAGCGGCGCGTCACACTGCAAAGATTGCAGGCTTGCCCCTCGCCCGCCGTGGTCCGCGTCAACGACCGGGTTTCAGAACCCTCGCTTGGGCATCTTGCGGATGTCCTTGTGGATCTGCTTCCAGCGCTTCTTCTCCGCCAGCGCGGCACCGACGTCGGCGCGACGCGCCTCGTAGGCGGCTTCCTTCTGCAGCTTCTCGTAGCTTTCCCAGCGCTGCTCGGACAGCGTGCCGGCGTCGATCGCGGCGCGCACCGCGCAGCCGGGCTCGTTGGCGTGCGAGCAGTCGCGGAAGCGACAGTGGGCGGCGAGCTCGGCGACGTCGTCGAAGGTCTCGTCGAGGCCCTGTTCGGCCTCGACCAGGCCGAGCTCGCGCATTCCCGGCGTATCGAGCAGCAGCACGCCGTCGGGCAGGCGGAAGATCTCGCGATGGGTAGTGGTGTGGCGGCCCTTGTCGTCGGCGTCGCGGATGTCCTGCGTCTCCAACAGCTTCTCACCGGCGAGCGTGTTGATGAGTGTGGACTTTCCCACGCCCGAGGAACCGATCAGCACCACGGTGCGGTGTGGCTGCAACCACTTGCGCAGCGACTCCAAGCCCTCGCCGGTGACGCT
>JASFRZ010000022.1:0-21415 GCA_050114655.1 Acidobacteriota bacterium | reverse complement strand
TCGTACACCCGTTGCGGTCATGAAACCTCGGTGGCGAAGAAGTCGCGCTCCAATGCCCGCTCGATGGGAAGTAGCTCGGCAGCACGACGCATCACGACCAGCTCATAGCGATCCGCCTCTTCGGGATCGGGCGCAGCGACACGATGGCCGTCGATGGCCTCGTATTGAAAAAGCGCATCGACGCGCTGCAACGGTACGACATCGACGCGGAACGACGCGAACAGCTCGTCGAAAAGCACCTGCAGTTGCGTCAAGCGCCGTGGCGCGAAATCCGGGTCCCGAAAGACCACGCCGACGTCGAGGTCCGAGCGACCCTCGCCGGGTTCGGTTCCGCCCAGGTATTCGATGCCGTCTTCCGATCGGGATCCGAAGAGGTAAACGGCGACCAGGCCGTGGTCACGGCAGATGAGCTCGAGCTGTTTCCGTCGGTACATACGCGCAGTATACCGGCCGCAGTGGCCCCGGACGCTGGAAGAGGCATTGCCCCGTGGGGGACTGCATCTCCCACCGCAGCAGCAACCGAAGCCGTCAGCCGCGCGTCAGCTTGCGGTACTTGATGCGGTGCGGCCGGTCCGCGTCGTGCCCCTTGCGCGCCTTGTAGTCGGCCTCGTAGTCGGCGTAGTTGCCGGCGAACCACTCGACGTGGGAGTCGCCCTCGAAGGCGAGCATGTGGGTGGCGACGCGGTCGAGGAACCACCTGTCGTGGGAGATCACGATGGCGCAGCCGGCGAAGCCGAGCAGCGCCTCTTCGAGGGCGCGCAGGGTGTCGACGTCGAGGTCGTTGGTGGGCTCGTCGAGCAGCAGCACGTTGCCGCCCGCCTTGAGCACGCGCGCCAGGTGGGCGCGGTTGCGCTCGCCGCCCGACAGGTGCTTGATCTTCTTCTGCTGGTCGGCGCCCTTGAAGCCGAACGACGCCACGTAGGCGCGCGAGTTGACCTTGCGCTTGCCGAGCTCGATGGTGTCGTGGCCCTCGCTGATCGCCTCCCACACGTTCTGCTCGGGCTCGACCAGGTCGCGCGTCTGATCGACGTAGGCGAGCTGTACCGTCTCGCCGAGCTTCAGCGCGCCGGCGTCGGGGGTCTCCTGGCCGACGATCATGCGGAACAGCGTCGTCTTGCCGGCGCCGTTGGGACCGATCACGCCGACGATGCCGGCGGGCGGCAGCGAGAACGACAGCTCGTCGATCAGCAGCTTGTCGCCGTAGCCCTTGGACAGACCTTGGGCATCGATGACGTTGTCGCCCAGGCGCGGGCCCGGCGGGATGTAGATCTCCACCGTCTCCGGCAATCGCTCGGTGTTCTCCTGCAGCAGCTTCTCGTAGGCGCCGATACGCGCCTTGCTCTTGGCGTGGCGCGCGCGCGGCGCCATGCGCACCCACTCGAGCTCGCGCTCCAGGGTGCGCTGGTGGCGCTTGTCCTGCCGCTCCTCCTGCGCCAGCCGCGCCTGCTTCTGCTCCAGCCAGGAGGAGTAGTTGCCCTCCCACGGGATGCCGGCGCCGCGGTCGAGCTCGAGGATCCAGCCGGCGACGTTGTCGAGGAAGTAGCGGTCGTGGGTGATCGCCACCACCGAGCCGGGGTACTCCTTCAGGTGGCGCTCGAGCCATGCCACCGACTCGGCGTCGAGATGGTTGGTGGGCTCGTCGAGCAGCAGCAGGTCGGGCTTGGACAGCAGCAGCCGGCACAGAGCGACGCGGCGCTTCTCGCCGCCCGACAGGGTGTCGACCGTCTGGTCGGCGGGCGGGCAGCGCAGCGCATCCATGGCGATCTCGAGCGTGGTCTCGAGGTCCCAGCCGTTGACCGCGTCGATCTGGTCCTGCACCTTGCCCTGCTCCTCGAGCAGGTCGGTCATCGCGTCCGGATCCAGATCGGGATCGGCGAACTTGTCGGAGATCTCGTTGAACTTGTCGAGCAGCGCCTTGACCGCGCCCATGCCCTCGGTGACGTTGTCGAGCACGGTGGTACCGGGCGGCAGCTCGGGCTCCTGCGGCAGCCAGCCGACGCGCGCCTTGGGGTCGGGGTAGGCCCTACCGTCGAACTCGGTCTCTTCGCCGGCCATGATCTTGAGCACCGTCGACTTGCCGGCCCCATTGTGGCCGAGCACGCCGATCTTGGCCCCCCAGAAGAACGACAGCCAGATCCCCTTGAGGATCTCGCGATTGGGAGGGACCCGCTTTTTCAGGTCCTGCATGGTGAAGATGATGTCGGGCATGGGCGAGAGGATCTATCTAAGCGGCCCGACCCGCAAGCCGTCAGCCTCCGTTACCCGAGCTTCACCGGAACCGACTCGGTCGTTCGGCGCAACTGAGCCCTCAGCTCGACTCGAGCGGTCGGGCGACATCGGCGAAGGCGGACAGCACTTGCCGGTCTTCGGTGACCAGGGGAACACCCAGGAGCTGCGCCAGCGCAACGTACTCGCAGTCGTAGGCGGAGCAGCCGGACGCGGCCGCGACGGTGAGCACCAGGCGGGTCGGCACGAGATGCTGCCGCCCGGCGAGCAGCGTGTCGGCCCGCGACCACAGCTCGGCGGCGGCTTCGAGGCTCACCGCGCCGCGCTGCAGGTAACCCACCAGCACCTGGCGCAGCTCGCTGCGCCACAACAGCGGGGCGGCCCACTCCGGGTCGTCCTTCAGCAACGATTGCGCGGCCTGCGAGCGCCCGCCCGGCAGCAGCAGGTAGGCGAGGATGTTGGTGTCGACGACGATCACTGCTCGCGACCCCGGCGCTTGAGAGCGTCGATTTCCGCATGATCGATTGTCGGGACGCGGTAGCGCTGCTGAATGTCGCGCACTTCCGCGATGATGGTGCGCGGGTCAGCGACCGGCGCCAACGCGTGCGCCTCGAGCACGGCGAGCACCTCGCCGTTGAGGCTGCGATGGTTGCGCCGTGCGCGCGCGCGCAGGATCTCGAGAACGTCCTCCGGCAAGTCACGGATGGTGAGGGACGGCATGCGGGCCCCGCAATGGATAGTTGCAATATGCAGCTATTACAACACTATACATGCGCCCACGCAACAACGGCTGCTTCCCGCTACGGGTGCCCCGCCCCGTCGCCTGAAGTGAACTCCACCAGCTCCCAGCGCGCGGTGCCGTCACCCAGCACGACGGTGCTCCAGTAGGGCGGCTCGGTAAGCAGCCACTGCCTGGAATGGGTGCCGCCGAGCTGATCGATCTCGACCACCAGCGCGTCCGCGCCATGCGCGCCCGGGAGCTCGACCCGCTCCCGTCCGGTGACCGTCGCTCGAATCGTCCCCGCCTCGCGCTCGTGCAGGTCCACCGACGGCATCGCCACGCTGTCGCCGACATCAAGGCCGGCGAGCGCAAGGATGAAGCCGACCGTGCCGGCCTCGTAGAAGCCGCCGTTGTGCTCGATGCTGACGGGCTCCGCTGCGTTCGCCTCCGGCGGGGTGATCGAGCCGTGCAACCCGGCGCTGTCGTAGGCCACGTCGGCGTAGCCGGACGGGTCGTCGTACACCGATCGGGTGGGCACCAGCGTCCCGGCGTCGAAGTAATAGCTGTACGACATCTCGCCCGGTCCGAGCCGCAGCGTGACGAGGTAGTTCCAGCCACTGTCGTCGCGGGTCAGCTCGCCGTGCATCGTGCCGAGCTCTGACTCGACCCCGTCGACCACGCGAACCACACGCCAGGTGGCTGCGTGGGGCCTGAGCGAATCGGCGAGAGGAAGCTGCTCACCCGGTTCCAGAGTGGCTTCCTGCACCGGTCCGGCGGATGCCATTGCGACAATCGACACCGCGGACAGCAAGGACAAGCAGAGGGCACCCCGACCAAATCTCATGAAGCTGTTCTCCTACACGAGCTCGCCTGGGGCGCGACGCGGGGGATCATCGCACGACCCGCGGGTGGCGACAATCGGCCGCCGTCATTCCACACGCAACGCCGAAACCGGGTCCACGTGCGCCGCCCAGCGCGCCGGCAGATAGCAGGCGAGCAGCGCGATGGCGCCGAGAACCAGTGCGACGAGCAGGTACACGCGCGGCTCCAGCGGGCTGACTCCGTAGAGGAAGCCGGCGATGAGCCGGGTGGCGGCGACTGCGACGAGCAGGCCGATGACGACGCCGGCGAGCGCCATGCGCAGGCCTGTACCGAGTACGAGCAGCAGGATCTGGCGTGGGCCGGCGCCGACCGCCAGGCGCAGGCCGAACTCGTGCCTGCGGCGGCTGACGACGTAGGAGGTCACGCCGAAGATGCCGACCACAGCTAGCGCCAGGGCGATGACACTGAGTGTCCCGACGACGCTGGCGGACAGGAAGGCCTCGCCGAAAGCGGTGTAGAGATGCTCGCGCAGCGTATGGATGGTGGCGATGGGCAGGTCCGGATCGAGGCGGGCGAGCTCGCGACGAAGCGGGTCCATGAGGGCTTCGGGGTCGGCGACGGTGCGCACCACGAGATTGAAGCGGGCGATGTACTCCTGCTGCTGCATCGCGACGACTACATAGGGCTGCGGCTCCTCGTGGATCGCCTCGTACTTGCCGTCGCCGATGATCCCCACGATCTCGCGCCACCGGCCCTGCGCGTAGATGGACTGACCGAGCGCACTCTGATCGGGCCAGAAGCGTCGCTCCATCGCCTCGTTGACCATCGCCACCGCGCGGGTTTCGGCGCGATCACGCTCGTCGATGGCGCGCCCGGCGATCACCGGGATCTCCAGCGTGTCGAAGTATCCCGGACCGACGATGTTGCTGGGAAACGACATGGGCTCTGCCGGCCCCGGAACGTAGCCGTCGATCTCGACGTACGAGTGAAGATTGAGCTGGCCCAGCGGCACCTCGGCGGCGAGCGCCGCGGATCGCACACCGGGCATCGCATCGACGCTCTCGACGACGCGCTCGTAGAACGCCCTGCCCTGCTGCTCGTCGTAGTTGCCGAAGCCGAGATCGATGGGCGCCACGAGGGCGTTGCCGGCGTCGAAGCCGGGGTCGATGTCCAGGGTCTCCTGGAGGCTGCGCAGGAACAGGCCGGCGCCGACCAGCAGCACCATCGACAGCGCCACCTGGCCGACCACCAGCGAGCGCTGCATGAAGGTACGGCCCGGGCCCCCGCTCAGCGACAGGGCCTGCTCCCGCAAGGCGCTGAACTGGCTCTTCCTCAGCATGTGCAGCCCCGGCGTGAGGCCGAAGACCACGGTGGTGCCGAGGGTCAACAGCAGGGTGAACAGCAGCACGCGGCCGTCGATGCTGAAATCGAGGCCCATCGGAAACGGCACCGCACCGACCATCTCCTCGAGCGCGTCGGCGGCGAAGGCCGCCGCGGTCAGGCCAACGACGCCGGCAATCGACGCCAGGATCAAGCTCTCGGCGAGAAGCTGGCGCAGGATTCGCCCGCGCGA
The DNA here is from genome assembly GCA_050114655.1 of Acidobacteriota bacterium. Lineage (GTDB taxonomy): Bacteria > Acidobacteriota > UBA890 > UBA890 > UBA890 > JASFRZ01. The sequence continues at coordinate 16,073 of JASFRZ010000022.1, read as the reverse complement.
TGCGCCGAGAGACAAGCGCAGCGCCACTTCCGGCTGCCGGCTCGCCGCGCGCGCCAAGTGCAGGTTGGCGACGTTGAAGCACGCGGTCAACAACACCACACCCACCACGCCCATCAGCAACGCGAAGATGCGCGCCGTGCCGTCGGTGGTCCCCTTGAGGCCGAGCCGTGCCCGGTTCATCGCCACGACGCGAAGCCCCTTGCCTTCGCTGTCCTCGGGGTGGGCACGGACGATGTTGCTCATCGCGATGTCGAGCGCCGCTTGTGCCCGCTCGAGGCCGACGCCGTCCCTGAGACGGCCGGCGATGAGGAGCCAGGTGGAGGTGCGGTCATCGAGGTCGATGGGGTACGGCAGCACCTGCTGCACCATGGTCACGGGTACCCACACCTCGGGCGCCATCATCACGTTGGGGCTGGTGAAACCGTCGGGCGCGACACCCACGACGGTGAACGGGTGGTTGTTGACGAACACCGTGCGACCGACGATGTCGGCGCTGCCGTTGAAGCGCCGTTGCCATGCCGTGTAGCTGAGCACCGCAACAGGATCGGCGCCCTCTGCTCTCTCCTCAGACGGCAGGAAGCCCCGCCCGTGCTCCATCCGGACGCCCATGACGTCGAAATAGTTCGCCGTGACGAGCTGGGCCAGCACTACCTGCGCCTGGTCGGTTCCCCTGAGCCCTACCGGGAAATAGAAGTACCCCACCACGCCGGAGAACGCGTCGCCGACCCCGTCGCGCAGGTCACGAAGGTCGGGATAGGTCGAGTGCGAGAACGGGTCGCCGCCCTCGAAGGTGGTGAATATGCGCGTCATCTGCTCGGGACGAGCGACCGGTAGCGGCCGCAGCAACAGCCCGTTGACCATGCTGAAGATGGTCGTGTTGGCGCCGATGCCTACCGCCAGCGAGAGCACCGCCACCGCCGTGAACGAGCGGTGCTTGCCGAGCATGCGCCATCCGTAGCGCAGGTCCTGCCATAGCTGCGACATCCGACGCCTCCTCTGCTCACCGGGGCGCGTGATCCATGTTGCCGGCGGCTGCTCTCCACTGTCGGAGCGCCGCCCAATGGTTCGAGAAAGCAAGCAGCGTGCCAGCCGTCGATTCCCGGGCTATCGCGAACGAACAGCCGCGTATCCGCGTCCTATCGTCGCTACCGGCCCCCCCCAGGGCGCGCAAAAGCGGATATTTCCATCCCATAATCGCACAGAAAGGCGCCCAGCTCGTCGATCTGCGCCCGAAGCCTCGCGCCGCGGCATGTCCGCCGGTGGCTCATTGCTCCCACGACCGCACGAGCCGGGAGCGCCTGACGATCTCCTCTTCCGTCTGCGGGTCGCGGCCGATCGAGTAGACGTAGTCGCCCCAGGCGGCCGACCAGCCCATGGGTTCGCTCCACGCTGCCGCAATCAGCTCACCGTTGGGCGAGTACACGTCGACCGCGCGCCGGTCGGGGGCCTCGCCGAGCGGCTGACCGGTGTACGGATCGCGCGGCGTGAAGGTGTAGTGGAAGACGTACAGGTTGCCGTGCCCGTCGACCACCATGTTACCGATCGCCGGCATGCGCTCGGGCCAGTTGTCGGGGCGCTCCCAGTCGGGCTGGCGCTCGCGGATCTGTGCTGCGGCGGTGTCGAGGATGTCCGGCGGGATCGCCGCGGTGACCAGACTGCTGCGCAGCGCCCAGCGCGGCGTACCGTCGGCCTCGAAGGCGAGCACCTGGTAACGATCCGCCCGCGTGATGTAGACGTCGCCCGCCGGCGACGCCGCGATCCGCGCCACCGAGTACGGCACCGAGATCGACACCGAGGGCAGCATGGGCATCGTGATGAAGTGCTCCATCTGGGCACCATCCGTCGAGTAGCGGCCGTAGCTGGCCTCGCGCCAGAACTCCGGCTCGCGGTGGAAGATCACGTGCCGACCGACCAGCGAACCGTCTGCCAGCCCCTGCGCCTCGAGCGACGGCTCGGCCATGTTGTCGCCGCCCAGCAGCTCACCGTCCACGGTCGACCAGCGTGTCATGCGAACGTTGCGCTCGTCGATGACGACGACACTGTCTCCCGCCACGGTGATGAACAGCGGCGACTGCAGCTCGCCGGGACCCTGACCTTCGCGCCCCAGTGTGCGGACGTAGCGGCCCTCGGGGTCGAACACCTGCACGCGCAGGTTGCCGTGCTCCATGACATACATGTTGCCGACGCCGTCGACCGCCAATCCCCACGCCTGGTAAAAGGCGGTCCGCGGATCGCCGTCGCCGCCGATCACCAAATCCTCGATCAGCTCGATGTGTTCCGTGCGCTGCTCGAGGGGCACGTGAGCGTACCCGATGATCTCGGCGCCCTCCGGCACGGGGATCGTCCAGTCGTCGAAGACCAGAGGTTCGGAGCAGGCCGCCGTGGCGACGAGAAAGACCAGCGCGAGGAGAAACGGTCTCGTTTTCATGGGCCGAAGCCTAAGGGGTCGCTTTCCGGCTCTTCAACCGGCCCTTCTCGATGGGTGTATATTTGCTAGAATACATTGATGCAAATTGTCGCTTGCATTGACCTTCCTGTCGGTAATCCCTCGTCGGGTGGCCGTCTCCGAAGGAGTGCGTGGAATGCCGCAACTGCACCTGTACGTTTCCAGGGAGATCGCCGCCGAGGTGAAGCGCCGAGCCGATGGACAAGGCATCAGCACGTCGCGATACCTGGCTGAGCTGGTTCGTCGGGAGTGCGCCGACGAGTGGCCCGAGGGCTTCTTCGAGAGGGTGGTCGGCGGCTGGCAGGGCCAGGCGCTGGAGCGGCCGGAGCAGCTCCCGGTGGAGGAACGCGATGAGCTCGCAGTTCGCGACGACAACGGCACGGCCGCGGGCAGCGAACTGACGAGAACCGACTGACCCATGTGGTTGCTCGACACCAACGCGTGCGTGGCGTTGCTCAACGGCACGTCGGCGTCGCTTGCCGAGCGGCTCGCTTCGCGGCGCCCCTCGGAGATCCGGCTGTGTTCGGTGGTCAAAGCCGAGCTGCTGTTCGGGGCGCGCCGCAGCGAGCGGTCGGCGGACAACCTCAGGCTGCTCGACACCTTCTTCGCCCGCTTCGCCAGCTTGCCCTTCGACGATCGCTGTGCGACGGAATACGCGCGGGTGCGGCACGATCTGCAGCGCGGCGGGACACCGATCGGCCCCAACGACCTGATGATCGCGGCCATCGCCGTGTCCAACGATGTCACGCTGGTGACCCACAACGTGCGGGAGTTCGCGCGCGTCGCCGGCCTCAAGGTCGAAGACTGGCAGTAGCAACGGCCCGCGCGCTACCGACTCACGGATCTGTCGCTCGACAACAAATGGCGCCGCGGCGTTGCCGCCGCGGCGCCCGATTCTTCGGTTGGGAGCGATCCTAGTGGATCGAGTAGTCCGGCCAGCACACGTCCGGCACGCTCAGGAACGGATCGTGCTCGTAGTCGAAGCCGAAGATCGACACGCTCACCGGCCGGCCGTCCTCGCCGACGGCGATGCCGCCGAAGCCGCCCCCGGTGCCATTCGACGAGCGCTCGCGCATGGCGCGCGGGTCGAGGATCTGGTCGATGAAATCGATCGAGTCCTCGAGGTGGTAGCGCGTCGCGCGGTCGTTCATCGACGGCATGGCGGCGACGATCTGGCCGCGCAGCGTGCGCAGCTCGCCGCGCAACAGGGCGCGCACCTCGCCGCTCGGCGCAGTGTTGCCGTTGAGCCGGTTGTTGATGGTGTCGAGATACACGCGCTGCGTGTTGCGCCGGAACGGGTCGATGATGGTGCCGCCCGACAGCTCGCTCCACACCCCGTTGCGGATGTCGGCGAGATACTCGGTGGGCTCGTAGTCGTCGACCTCGAGCGCCGCCTGCTCGACCAGCCGATCGAGTCGTGACGCCTGCAGCATCGAGTTCATGATCGAGTTCTGCGCCGTGCGGATGCGGTCCAGCACGCCGGCGGGCTCCATGCGCCGCAGGATGTCGGGCTGCACGAACATCATCGGCGTGGTGAGCGCGTTGTCCACCAGGAACTGCGCCGCCTCGCGCTGGCGGTCGGCCGGCACCGCCACAAAGCGCACGCCGTCCTGGCCGATGTGCTTCTGCTGCGACAGCGAGCCGCCGACGATCTGGGTGACGTGACCCATCTCCAGACGCCACTGGCCGAGCAGGCGGCCGTACACCTCGGTGAGCTCGTCGTAGGGCTGGCCCTCCTCGGTGGTGGTCGCAGACAGCATCATGTCGGAGATGCGCTCGATGTTCTTCAGGCCGAGCGTGGTGGCTTCCACCGCGTCGATATCGCCCACCGCCTCGGTGTTGTTGAGCGGATCGGAGCCCGCCGCGTCGGCGGTCGAGAAGCGCAGCCAGGGCTTGTCGTCCTGCTCCTGCGCCCACTGATCGAGCGTCGGCAGCTCCTCGTCGGGCGTGGTCGCCCCGGGAATCGGCTTGTAACCCCACATCGTCGCCCATTTGTCATAGGGGCCGATCTTGGGGATCAGGTCCTCGACGGCGATGCCGTCCTCCGGCTGCGCCACGTAGTTGAAGCGCGAGTAGTCCATCAGCGTCGGGGTGTGGCCGTTCTCCGCCACCCAGCTCGCATCGCGCACCTGATCGAGCGTGTAGGTGCCCGACGCCTTCATGTTGTGCTGGAAGCCGAGGGTGTGGCCGATCTCGTGCACCGCGACGTAGCGGATGAGCTGGCCCATGAGCTCGTCGGGCAGCGGCAGGGTCGCGGCGCGCGGGTCGAGATCGCCGACCTGCACGAAGTACCAGTCGCGCGCCAGGTTCTGGACGTTGTGATAGAACTGGATGTCGGCCTCGATGATCTCGCCCGACCGTGGGTCGTGCACGTGCGGACCCGAGGCGTTCTCGGTGGTCGACGGCAGCCAGCGGATCACCGAGTAGCGCGCGTCCTCCGGGCTCCAGTCGGGATCGTCGGCGGGCGCCTCGCGCGCCACGATGGCGTTGGAAAAGCCGGCCGCCTCGAAGGCGGGCTGCCAGTCCTCGATGGCCATCTTGATGTAGGGCACCCACTTCGCCGGCGTTGCCGGATCGACCCAGTACACGATCGGCTCGATCGGATCGGAGATCGCCGCGTCCGGGTCCTTCTTCTCCAGCCGGTAGCGGGTGATGAAGCGGCGCTGCACCGCGCGGTGCTCGGGGCGGCTGTAGTCGATATAGGAGTCGGAGAAGTAGCCCACGCGCTCGTCGAACAGGCGCGGCATCATGGGCTCCTCCGGGAGCTTGAGCATGCTGTAAGACATCACCACCGTGGCGCTGTTGCCGCGCATGCCGCGCTGCGGCGCGCCACGGCCGCCGCCGCCCCCGTTGCCGCCGGTGGCCGGCGGCGCGGTGTAGGTCTGCGACACCTCGACGTTGATGTTGATCGGGAACGACACCACCTTCTCGATGAAGCTGCGGCCGGAATCGAAGCCGCGCGCGTTGAGCCGCGTGCGCACCGACAGCTCGGGGGTCTCGTTGGTGAACAGGCGGGTGACGTCGATCACCGGGTTGCCCTCGGCGCTGTAGGCGGCGACGTCGAACGCCTCGGCGATCGCCGGGTTATTGGCGTCCGCCACCGCCTGCGCCACCGGCGTGTCCGGGTCGGCAATCACGTCGTAGCCGATCAGCTTCAACAACACCTTGTCGTCGCGCAGCTCCCAGCGGATGACGCGGTCGTCGGTGCGCGCGCCGCCGTAGCCGACGCCGAACGTGGTGCGCTTGATGCGCGCCACCCACAGGTAGTCCTTGCCGAGCTCGTCGAGCGGAATCTCGTAGTAGATGGCGTCGCCGACGCGGTGCACGTCGAAGACGCCGTCGTCGGTGACCGCCTCGTCGGTGATCACCTCTTCATAGGGCTTCGGCCCTTCCGATTCCTGCGCGCCGTCGCCCCCGCCGCGCCCGCCGCGCTGACCCACCTCGCTCGCCCAGATCGGATGCTCCGGGCTGACGATCGACTGGGACGTCGGACGCTGCGCCTGCGCGCCGGCGGTGAGAAACAGCAGCGCGGCGATCGCGAACGCGACCGACCACAGGTACGAGCTGCGGGAACGCTTCATCGGGATCCTCCAGATGGGGATGGGCAAGGTCCGCTGCGGATTGTTCGAGGCCCGGATTATAAGGGCACGGTGGCGCGTTCGCCCAGGGACCTGCACGGCTGCGTCGCATCCCCCCCGCGCGCCGTTCGCTGCGCAGCGCGGCTAGCGCAGGGGCAGGGTGAGCCGCAGGACGGTGGGTAACGGAAGCGCGTCGATGTCTGTCGCCTCGGAGCCATCGGGAAACTGCGCCCACGGGCTGTTCGCCACCAGGTGGAGGACGCCATCCGCGACCGCGCCGAGCGTCGGCTCTCCGAAGCGTGGATCGCCTCCCAGCAGCACGGTGGCGCCGGTGATCGCGCGGCCGAGATCGTCGAGCCTCAGGTGCACGACGCGTTGCGGCGCGATGCCGTTCTGCACCGCCACCAGACCATCACCGACGGCGTACAGGCCGTCGATGCCGTAGACGCTCACATCGTCGGGAACCACGAGTCGCTGCGCGCCAGCGAGCGCGGGATCGACGCGGAAGACGCCGCCGTTGTAGTCCGCCACGTAGAGGACGCCGGCCGCGTTGAAGTCGAGTCCCTGCGGCGACGCAAGCGTTCCGTCGGGCAGCAGCGGCGCAGGCGTGTCGGTGCCCGGCCGCAGCACCCACAGGCCGCCGCCGATACTGTCGGTGGCATAGACGCTGCCGTCGGCACCCACCACCAGGTCGCCGACCACCCGCTCCACGCCGGCGGGCAGCAGGTATTCGCTCAGCAGCGCGCCGTCATCGAGATCGAGCGCAGCGATTCCGGCGCGCCCGCGACGCTCCGGCGCCAGATCCCGGCGCTGCTCGAGCCCGGAGATCGCCACCCACAGCAGTGAGCGCTGCCGATCGACGCGCATCCCCATCGCGCTCCACCGAAGACGCGCAAACAGTCGCGGCTCCTCCTCCGCATCGACGCGCACGATCTCGCCGCTGCGCACGCTGGCAACGAAGAAGGTCCCGGTGGCGGGGTCGGCGGCGATGCCCTCGGGGAAGAAATCACGCTGCGGCAGGGTGAATGCGACCGACGCCTCCCCGCGCGGCGCGGCGTTGGCGCGCATGCGCGCGGCGATCCCGGGAAAGCGCGGATCGTCGCGCAAAGGGGCAAGTTGCTCGATCTCGTCGATGGGGTATGACAGGCCCATCGCGGCGACCTCGTCGAGCAGATCGAGCGCCGCCTCGTGCTCTCCCAGGCGAGTGCGCGCCAGCGCCAGGTTGACCATCATCGACGGGAAGCGCGGGCGCACGCTCAAGGCGCCCTCCGCAGCACGCGCCATGGCGGCGTTGTCGCCCGCCTGGTAGGCGGCGGCCATCTCCTGGTACCAGTCGACGTACGAGCGCTGTTGCGGCGTGGCGGCACACAGCAGCACCGCGGCGACGATGCCGTATCGGAAGCTCCCCATGGCGCGGCAGTCTAGCAGGGCATTGAGCCGCCGGCGGCGGCGCCCGTTCGGCGTGCCGGCCGGTGTCACCCGGTCGTCTTCGCCAACTTGACAGGCCCTTTCGTACTAGTCGTTGCGCAGCGCGATCACCGGGTCGACGCGGGTGGCGCGGCGCACCGGGTGCAGGCAGGCGAGCAACGAGGCCGCGAGCAGGAAGACAATCACCGCGACGAAGGTCTGCGGGTCGTGCGCGCTGACGCCGAACAGCAGCGTCTCGAGCAGCCGCGCGCCCATCCAGGCAAGCACCAGCCCGACCAGGCTGCCGGCCAGCGCGATCCGCAGAACGCGACCCAGCACCATGCCCAACACCGAGGCCGCGCGCGCTCCCAGCGCCATGCGGACACCGATCTCCTGCGTGCGCCGGGACACCATGTGAGCGATCACACCGTAGGTCCCAGTGGCCGACAGGAACAACGTGAAGCCGGCGAGGACAGCCATCAACAGCGCCAAGACACGCGTCTCCGCCATGTTCTCCGCGGTGAGATCCTCGAGACTCCAGACGACGTCCATCGGCAGGTATGGATCGAGCGCCTGCACCTCGTGCTTCATCAACGCCGGGATGTCGGCGCCGGTACCGGCCGCCTTGACCGCCAGGAAGACGGTGAACAGGCGCCCCTGCCAGGGGACGTAGATTTCCGGCACGGGCGGGTCGCCGGGCCAATAGTAATGCACGTCGCGAACCACACCCACCACCTCGAGATTCTCCTGGCCGAACACCGTCAACATGCTTCCGAGGGCGCTCTCGCCGTCGAAGTATCGCCGTTCGAGCTCCTCATTGATCACCACCGCGGTGGGCACGCCGCCCTTGAAGTCCCGCGCCTCGAGCAGACGACCGCGACGCAGCTCGAGCCCTGCGGCGTCGAAATACCCCGGGCTGGCACCGCGAAAGAACGCCCAGGTCGGCGCGTCCGGGTCGGGCTCCCGGCCGGCGATGCCGAAGCCGGTGGAGAAGTTGTTGGCCCCGTGCTGCGGCACCGAGGTGACAAACCCGGCCGCCTGGACGTCGGCGCGCGCCTCGAAGTTGTCGCTGAGCTGCTCGGTCAGGCTGGTGCGCGCCGCGATGTCCTCGTAGCGACCGGGCGGCAGATCGAGCTGGGCGACGTACACGCCGTTCGGGTCGAAGCCGAGGTCGATGCGCAGCAGCTGCTGCAAGCTGCGCGTCAGCAAACCGGCGGCCACCAGCAGCATCACCGCGAGCGCGATCTGCACCGCCGCCAGACCGGCGTGCACCAGCCCTCCGGCGGCGGCGGCGGCGCGCGTGCGCAGCTCGAGGTCCCCGGTCGCCCCGTGTCGCAGCAGGCGCAATCCCGGGATCACCCCGGCAAGCAGCGCCGCCGTCACCGTCAACGTAAGCGCCACCGCGACGGTCGCCGGGCCGAGGGACACGGCCGCCGCGCGTGGCAAGTCCGACGGCGACGCGGCGAGCAGCGCCGCGACGCTCCAGCGCGCCATCAACACGCCGACTATGCCGCCCGTCAGGGCGAGCAGCAACGCTTCGAGCACGCCGTGGGCGAGCAGCTGCGCGCGTCCGGCACCCAGCGCGGTGCGAATGGCGAACTCGCGACCGCGGTCGATGGTGCGCGACAGGATCAGGTTCATCACGTTGACGCTGCCGACCAGCAACACCAGGCCCACGGCGCCGGCGAGGATCCACAGCGCCGGCCGCATGCCGGTGGTTAACTGCTCCTGCAGCGGCAGCACGCTGATGCGCGCGTTCTCGGCCCAGCGCGGATATTGCTCGCCGATGCGCGCGCGCAGCGTCTCGACCTGCGCGTCTACCTGCTCCAGCGTGACGCCCGGCGCCAGACGCGCCACCCCACGCAACCAGTTGTTGCCCGGCTCGCCGAGGCCCCCGGACTCGTCGAGCTCATCGGGATCGGCGAACTGGAGGTTACGGGGGCGCCAAACATCCGCCGTGATCCGCGCGAAGGAATACTGATCGGGCGTCTCCATCGCCGCCGGCATGACGCCGACGATCTCGAAGGGCTCGCCGTTAAGCTCGATGCGCCGACCCACCGCGGCGGGATCGGCGCCAAAGCGACCGCGCCACAAACGATGGCTGATCATCACCACAGGCGCGCCACCGGTGGCGCCGTCTTGCTGGTTGAACGAGCGGCCCAGCGCCGGCGGAACGCCGAGCGTGTCGAAGTAGTTCCAGGTCACGTGCGCGCCGCCCAGGCGGACGGGATCGCCGACACCGGTGAGCGTCGCCTCCCAGATGTTGAACGCCGCCAACCCGGACAGGCCATCCACCTGCCGGCGCACCGCGTCGAGCACGAAGCGCGAGGTCACCGAGGCCGACCCGGTGCCACCCGCCGAGTTTTCGCCGACGAACACCAGCCGATCGGGCTCCGGGAAGGGCAAGGGCTTCCACAGCAGGCTCTCCATCAGCGCGCCGATTGTGCTCACCGCCATGATCGTGAAGGCGAACACCGCGATGACCACCAGCGAGTACACCGGGCTGCGGGCGAGGTTGCGCGCGGTGAGGCGCACGTTGCGCACCCAACCGTCGAATGGCGAGCCACGTCGTCCGCGCGGATCCGGAGGAGCCGGCATCGTCGAGCGCGGCGTGCGGCGTCGCGGGCCGCGCTCGTCCACGTGCCGTTCCTTCAGTCCCTGCGAGACCGCGTCAACGATGTTGCGCGCCCAAAACGTCACCAGGTGCATCGGCCCGCGGCGTCGGGCGGCGCGCAGACGATCTTGAAACAACTCGATCGCGTCGCGCCCGTGCGAGCGGCGGAAATCAGCCGGGAAGCTGAGCAACAACGCGGCGTAGATCGCCGTGGAGATGCGATCGCGATCCCCGCTCGCGCCGTTGGAGCCGCCCATACTACCCGCCGCGGCGCTCACTTGGCCTCCGTCGAGTCGGCGATGATGGCGCGGCTGCGCGCCTCGTCGACCAGGGCGCGCATGCGCTCTGCCTCGAGGGCCACCACCTCGCGCCCCAGCGCCGTGATGCGGTAGTAGCGCCGGCGCTCCTCCTGCTCCGTTTCGGGAGTTGCGCGCCGGTCGGCCTCAGCAACCAGGCCGTCGCGGATGAGCCGGCGGATCACCCGGTAGAGGTTTGCGGCCTCGAGGCTGATACGGCCGTCGGTGCGCTCCTCGATCTCCTTGACCATGCCGTAGCCGTGGCTCTCGTCGTCGAGCAACACCATCAGCACGTGGTAGTCCTTGGCACTGAGCGGCAGGAAGGATGCCGCGGCAGCATCGACCTCGACGGTCTTGATGTCGTTCGCCATCGCCGGGTCCGCCTTTCGGGTATATGTGGTTATAACAACTATATGGTTTCGCTAACTATATGGTCACAGTGACCATATTGTCAAGCGTTTCTCGGGCCGGTTCCCGTCAGCCAAGCTCCAGAACCGCGGCGATGCACACAGGGCAAGGGCGCAGTGACCGATGCGGCCCTCGCCGCATCTATTCCCAGAGGAGACACTGCTCGCCCGGCGGCGCGTAGGGCGCCTGCCGGCGGTGTGATTCAGTCAATGCAAGCTGTCGCAACACCACGGGCCGCGCGCATGGCCCTCACCGTCATCGCCACCCTGTCGCTCGCTCTCGCCGCCTCCGCGCAGCAGGAGTGGGAGCCTACCTACAAGCGCATGATCACCGAGCTCATGAGCCCGTACTGTCACGGGCTCACGCTGGCCGATTGCCCGACCCAGGGAGCAGCCGAGCTACGGGATCAGGTCAAGGCCTGGTTAATCGACGGGCGCAGCGAGGACTGGATCCTCGACCAGCTCGAGGCCGAGTACGGCCCCTCGATCCTCGGCGTGCCGCGCATGAGCGGCATCGGGATACTGGCCTGGGTCGTTCCCCCGCTCTTTTTCGTCCTCGGCGCCATCGGCGTCGTGATCTTCTTGCGCCGGCACGGACCGGCGTGCGAGTCGGGCTCGGCCGTTCCCTGAGCCCTGCCTCCGGTGGGCAGCGGTCCTCCGCTGCCCACCCCTCCTTCCGCTGCGAGGATCCTCCGTTGGGCTGATCGGGACCCCGGAGACGCGCTCGTGTCCGCGCGGGCAATGAGCCCGCAGGGCGCCGCGGCTCGTCGTAGACTGATGACCGTCCCGAACACTCCCGGCAATGGAGACTTGATGATGAGGCTGTCGCTGATCGTCGCGCTGTGCTGCCTCGCAACGTCGCTGCCCGCCGTCCCCGGCGTGCCCGCACAGCAGTCGCACAACGTCGTCCTGGTAACCCTCGACGGGGTCCGCTGGCAGGAGATCTTTTCCGGCGCCGACGAGGCGCTGCTCAACGAGGAGGCCGGCGGCGCGGAGGATCCCGACGCGCTGCGCGCCGCCTACTGGCGGCCTGGTGCGGTGGAGCGACGGCGCGCCCTCATGCCCTTTCTTTGGGACCGGCTCGTACCCGCGGGGCAGATCTTCGGCGATGCCTGGGAGGGCAGCGAGATGCGCGTCACCAACGGCCGCAACTTCTCCTACCCCGGCTACCAGGAGCTGCTCGGCGGCTTCCCCGACGACCGCATCGACAGCAACGACAAGGTCCTCAACCCCAACCCCAACGTGCTGGAGTGGATCGCCTCGCAACCGGAGTTCGATGACCGCGTCGCAGCGTTCACCTCATGGGACACATTCCCCTTCATCCTCAACGAGCCGCGCGCCGGCATCCCGGTCAACAGCGGGTGGGAGTCGCTCGATTTGCCGTCGACACCGCGCCGGCAGTTGCTCGAGGACCTGATCCGCACCTTCCGCCGCGACGGCGACGGCGTGCGCGACGACGAGCTGACTTTCTTCGCGGCGCTGGAGTATCTCGCGGCGCGCCGGCCGCGTGTGCTGTACCTGTCGTTCGACGGCACCGACACCGACGCCCACTCGCGTCGTTACGATCGCTACCTGGGCTCGGCGCACATGGCGGACGAATACCTGCGCATGCTGTGGGAGACGCTGCAGTCGACGGAGGGCTACGCCGGCACCACAACGCTCATCGTGACCACCGACCACGGCCGCGGCGACGCCCCCGACGAATGGCGCAGCCACGGCGAGGACGTCGCCGGCTCGCAGCTGGTCTGGCTGGCAGCGATCGGCCCAGGCATCGAGGCGTTGGGCCTGCGCACCGACGTGCCCACACTGACCCAGTCGCAGGTCGCCGCGACGGTCGCCGCGCTGCTCGGGCTCGACTACCCGGCGGCGGTGCCGCAGGCCGCCGCGCCGATCGAAGCTCTCTTGCGCTGACGGAGTCGGGAGCGCCCGGAGAGAGGCGCCGCGTCGCTTTACGGGGAAGCGACAGCGACTGATGCAGCTTCGTCATTCACTACGGAGGGCAATCAGCGGGTCGACGCGAGTGGCGCGCCGCGCCGGCACGTAGCTGGCAGCCAGAGCGACCGCCACCAGCGCGCCGACGACCAGTGCGTAGGTCAGCGGATCGCCGGCGGTGACGCCGTACAGGAACCCGGACAGCAGCGAGCCCACGGCGAGCGAACCCACCAGGCCGAGCATTCCGCCGATGGCCATCAGCAGCAATGCCTGGCGCACCACGAGGTAGCGCACGCTGGTAGTACGGGCGCCGAGCGCCATGCGGATGCCCATCTCGCGCGTACGACGGGTGACGGCGTAGGAGAGCACGCCGTACAGACCGATGCTGGCGAGCAGCAGCGCCAGGGCCGCGGCGAAGCCCACCAGCCCGGCAACCAGCCGCTCCTGACTCAATGAGTCGGACAGGTGACCGGCCAGCGTGCCGACGCTGAATGCCGGCACGTTGGGGTCGACCTCGTGTACCGCCGCGCGCACCACCGGTACGACGCCTTCGGGATCCGCGCCCGACGTGCGCGCCAGCAACACCATCGCGTACCATGCCTCCGTTTGCTGCTCCGCCGGCAGGTACGCCATGGGCCGTGCTGCCTCGCGCAGGCTGCCGTTCTTGCTGTCGGCGGCGATTCCCACGATGCGGGCGAACGGGCCGTCGGAACCGCTGAAGCTGACCCGGACTTCCATCGGATCGACGACGAGCTGATCGCGTAGCCGTCGCGCCGCACTCTCGTTGATGACGATGACCGGCTCGCCGTCAGCGTCGTCGGCGCCCGTGAAGCCACGGCCGCGCACCAGCGCAATGCCCATGGTCTCGAAGTAACCCGCGCCGACCGCGGTGACGCCCAGGTACTGCCCGCCCTCCGGCGCCTCGGCCCCCTCGATGTCATAGCTCAGGCTGTCGCCGCCGCCGGCCGGCAACGAAGTGGCCAGGCTGACCGACGCAACGCCCGGCAATGCAGCGACGCGATCAACGAGACGGCGGTAAAAATCGCGTACCTCGAATCCTTCGTAGCCCTGCAACGACGGATCGACCGCCGCGATCACCACGTTGTCCGGTTCGAACCCCAGGTCGGTTCTGCCCAGCGCGATGAGGGTGCGCGCAAACAGACCGGCGGCGATGAGCAGGATCAACGACAGCGCCACCTGGCCGACGACAAGCGCGCCTCCGAGGCGGAAGCGGCGGCCTCCCGTCCGTTGCGACGAACCGCGCATCGGGCCTGCGATATCGACGCGCGTTGCGGCGAGGGCGGGACCAATGCCGAACGCCAACCCGGTCAGCGCGGTCAGGGCGACGGTGAACGCCAGGATGCGTCCGTCGAAGGAAAAATCGAGGGCGAAGGGAAACGGTAGGCGCTCGAGTACGCCACGTCCGGCGATCGCCACCAGCAGGCCGGCGACGCCGCCGATCGCCGAGAGCACCAGGCTCTCGATCAGCAACTGCCGCAGCAGCCGGCCCCTGCCGGCGCCCAACGCCTGGCGTACTGCGAGCTCGCCGCGGCGCCTCAGGGCACGCGACAACATCAGACTGGCGACGTTGACGCACGCCACGAGCAACACCATGGCGACCACGACCGCCAGCAGCGTGCTGACCTGCACCACGGCCTGGCGGTCGGAGGGCATCAGCGTTCCTTGCGGCAGCGACACCAGGTCGTACTCGCGGTCCTCGGTGAAACGCGGATAGGTCTCGTGCAGCCAGTCGCCGATCGCGTCGAAGTCGTCGCGCGCCTGCTGCAGGCTGATGTCGTCGGCGAGGCGCCCCACGGTGAGGATGCCACCCCAGCCGCGGCGATCGAGCAACATGCCCGACGACGGCATGAAGTGCGGCTGCATCATCATCGGGGCGAAGACCTGCGGTCGGTACTCCAGGGCGGTGCCACGGAAGCCGGGCGGCGCAACGCCGACGATGTCGAACGCCAGCCCGTTGAGCCGGATTGTCCGGCCGACGACGTCGGGGGCACCGCCGTATGCGCTCTGCCACAGGTCGTGGCTCAGCACCGCGACTGTCTCGGCGCCGGGCTCGTCATCGTCGGCCGCCGTGAAAAAACGACCGAGCTCCGGTCGCACGCCGAGGACGTCGAAGTAGTTGCCCGTCACCATCATGCCGTCGATGCGCTCGGTGCCGGCGGGGCTGGTGAAGTCCATCCCACGCGGCTTGTAGGCGGCAAACCCGGAGAGGGCGCGGGTGCGCTCGGCGAAGTCGCGGTAGTCGAGATACGACGAGACGCCGACGTCGCCGTACGTTCCGGTGAACAGAACCACCAGGCGGGAGGGGTCCTGTACCAGCGGCAGCGGGCGAAGCAGCAGCGCGTTGACGAGGCTGAAGACGGTCGTGTTGACGCCGATAGCGAGGGCCAGGGTGAGCACCGCGACGGCGGTGAAAGCGGGGCTTCGCAGCAATGTGCGCAGGCTGTACCGCAAGTCCTGAAACCAACGATCCATGGTGTTGCTTCTCTTTCGGGGGAGTCGGGGGGAGGGACGGCCACGGTCGAAGCGCTCGAGGACCGCCGCGCGCACCAAACCGGGAAGCGTCCGCGCCCACAGCGCGAGGACGCCGGCGAGGCCGCGCCGGCGGTGAATCTCATCGCGACGGGCGGCGAAGACCTCGCGCATCTCGTCGCCGAACGCGGCACGAAAGTCCGAAGGGTAGAGGCGCAGACAGGCGCTCAGCAGGGCGCCGGAGAGGGCGCCGCCGTGCGACATCCGGGACGAGCTCATCGGTCCTTGCCACCGAGCAGCGCCTGGGCACGCGCGGTCTCCACCACTTCAGCGAGCCGTCGCGCCTCGGCGGCGGCGACCTCCCGCCCGAGCTCGCTGATCCTGTAGAAGCGACGCGGCTTGGGCCCGCGAGTGCGCGCGCCCGTCGGCACGCCGTCGCCGACGGGACCATCGGGAGACTCCTCGATCAGGCCGCTGCCGAGCAGGCGCTTGATGACGCGGTACAGCGAGCCGACCTCGAGCCGCACCTTGCCGCCCGACTGCTCCTCGACCGCCTTCATCAGGCCGTAGCCGTGCACCGGCTCCTCGCTCAACACCAGCAGGATCTGCAGATCGACCGGGCTGAGGGGCAACAACGTCTCGGGCTGCTGTGACGGGGACGGCCTGGCCATGATCGTGCCTCTCGCGGTGCTCGCGGCCTCGCGGCTCGCGTTGCAGGACAGCCGGGCGGCCTGGTCCGTCGCCTTGGGCGCCTGCCGGCCCGGCTTCTCCGCTGGGCCGTCGATTATCGGAGTCGCGATTATATTCGAAATACTTATACTGTCAACAGGTCGCAACTCACTCCGGAGCGGCGGCGCGATGAACGACGCGTCTAGTGATCCGCCCCCCGCGTCGCGATCACCA